>NZ_CP172404.1:627500-941250 GCF_048213115.1 Niveibacterium terrae
TGAAGGCGCATGCGCTCATCGGCTGCCGCCTGCTCTGCTTTTCTGTGCTCGGTGATGTCATCAAGGAGCCAGACCGAGCCGCGCTGAGGGTCAAGCGGGGCGACCGCACTGCCGTTCAGCTTGCACCAGAAAAGGGATCCGTTCTTGCGGAGAAGCTGTATCTCTTCGCTAAACGAGTCGCCCTGGGCCAGTTTCCTGTCGATGCTCTCGCTGACCGATGTATAGAGCTTTTCATCAGGGAAGCTTGTCCGTGTCGGAGTCCCTAACAGTTCATCTCTCGAACATCCGAATAACCTTTCCAAAGCCCGGTTGCAGCGGATCACCTTTCTGTCCTTGACGAAAGCGATGCCCGTTGTCGCAGTCTCAAGAATGGCTATTTGTTCTTCGTTGGTCTGTCGCAGTTCCGTCTCGACCCTTTTGCGCAGGCTGATGTCACGTATCGAAGCATAGAAACAGGCCCCTCTTCCCCCTCTGGCGGGAAGCGTGGCAAGGCCTATCTCGGCGGGAAATTCGGAACCGTCCGAGCGCTGTCCTCTTTGCTCGCCGATCCTTCTCTCTGTACGGTTGGGACTCCGGGCGCGAATGAATTCGTTGCGAAGGGCCTGGTGGCGTTCGCGATAGTCTGTCGGGACGAGAAGCTCTATTGGCTTTCCGATCAGGGATCCCGGGGGGTAGGCGAATAGTTCGTCTGTTGCCGGGTTGGCCATGATGATGGTTCCGTTTTCGTCCGCGATAAGAATGCCGTCGGGAGAGAAATTGACTATTCCCTGGTACCAGGATTCAGTGTTTCTTGTTCTTTGCTGTTCTGTCCTCAATTGCTCGGATAAGGTTTTTATTTCCTGGTTTTTTCTTTGCTCACTTATCCGGAGAAGACTGACGGCGTTTCTGTATTTGCAGAGTTCAATGCAGCTTGCCAGAACGGGGAGGGTGTTCTCGATTGCCCATTGGGCGCGGCTTTCGAGGACGCAGAAGCTATCCAGGCGCAGAGTGGCGATTCGATGCCTGCCGAAGAAGACAGGAAGTACATGTTTGAAGAGTTTGGCGCTTTCCGTTCCTTGCGCGTTTGACTCTCTGGGTCGGTCTGCCAAGCGGATCGCAAGCGAACTCTCTGCCTCTGTTGCCGTGCCAGGAAAGTGGTGTGCGTCCTTCGCAAGAACCTTGCTCTGGTTTAGGCAGAGTTCAGCTCTTTCGAATTCGATCCGCTGCGCGAGCAGGTCCAGAAAGACGTTTGCCAGATCGGTCAGGTTCTCCGCGGTCAGCAAGTCTTGCAATCGTGTTGCTGCGTGATCCCTTTCCCCTTCTGGCCCTGGGGACTGCTGTGCGGCGTCAGGGGGCGGAAGAGCCTTTTCGCTGGCACGCTCGTGCCCATTCCCCTCTCTGCTGTGCAGGGTTGCCGCAGCTGGCAGCAGATGCGAGCACCGGTTTGAGCGCCAGAACCATTCCGTGATAGCGCCGGCAAGGCCGAAGCATGAGCTGATAAAAATAATCAGGGTGTTGAATGGTTGCATGCTGGCTGCTCCGCATTGTCATTTCGGAAAGAAATGCAGGAATCGTCTCTGTGGGGGACGACGAAGCAGGGGGACTTGTCGGTCAGACGACTGTTCTGACGGGGCTGTGGCCCCGGGGGCTCTGCGGCAGGCGCAAGGGAGGAGCTTTGGACCTGTACTGGGGCAGACGGATCAGTGCGGAAAGAGAGGTGCTTCTCATGAACGCAACTCCGGGCTGGACGAGGTTGGTTTTGTGATGCTGATGCTACTTGCTTCGGTGATCAGGAGAAGGGGGGGGGGGGATTCTTGGCGAGAGTTGCTGTGGAGGATTCCCTCGTTCGGCAAAGAATTCCCGTTCTCTTCTGGTGTGGGTTCAGGCCGCCCGTCCGAACACGGTCCGCCACAGCGCCGTGATCGCGTCCCGCTCAGCGCGCAGCGCCTCGCCGGGAAGGCGGGAGTGTTGGCTGTTAAGCCTCAACCTGTGCTGGGTGCGGCGCAGAGTCCGGTAGGCGTCGGCCGCGGCCTTCGCGATCTGCGGAGAGACCAGGCCCAGCTCGCCGGCGATCCGCGACAGCGCGATGTTGCCGAGGTTGCCGAACAGCTCGGGGTGGCGCGAGGCGTGGCCGAGCACCAGATACTGGATTGTGAACTCGAAGTCGATCAGACCGCCCACGTCATCCTTGACCGCGAAAGAGGCGTCGCGGCTGGCGTGCTGATCGAGCATCTTGCGGCGCATGACGAGGATCTCGTCGGCGAGCGTCGCGAGCTCGCGCGGCGCGCCGAGGATCTGCCGGCGCACATTCTCGAAAGCCTCGCCGATGCCGGTATCGCCAGCGACGAAGCGGGCCCGGCTGATCGCCTGGTGCTCCCATACCCAGGCTGATTCCTGCTGGTACTGTCGGAAGGCGGCGAGCGAGCTGACCAGAAGGCCCGACTCCCCGTTCGGGCGCAGCCGGGTGTCGGTGTCGAAAAGCATTCCGGCCGAAGTTCGGCTGGAGAGCCAGGTCAGCATGCGCTGGGCGAGGCGAACGTAGTGCTCTCCGGCATCCTGGTCCTCGTCGTCGTAGAGGAAGACGATGTCCAGATCCGACGAGTAGCCCATCTCCTTGCCGCCGAGCTTGCCGTAGCCGATCACCGCGAAGCGCGGCACTTCGCGGTGACGGTTGCGCAGCTTGCTCCAGCAGGTTGTCAGCGTCTGCTGCAGGATCACGTCGGCGAGCGCCGACAGGTGATCGCCGACCTCTTCGACTTCCCAGCGTCCGGCCAGATCCTGATGCAGGATCCGAAAGACCTGGGCGTGGTGCTGCTCGCGCATCAGGTCCATCTGCCGTTCGGTGTCCGGCTCTGCCTCGTTCATCAGCTCGGCGAGGCGGTTCGCGAAGGCCGGCCAGTCCGGCGTTTCGTCGAGCTGACGAGCGTCGAGAAGCTCGTCGAGCAGCAGTGGGTGAAGGCGCAGGTATTCGGCGGCCCAGCTCGATGCCGAGACGAGTTCGAGCAGGCGGCGCAAGGCCTGAGGGTATTGTTGGAGAAAAGCCAGATAGGCGGCGCGGCGGCTGATCGTCTCGATCAGCGCAAGCGCCCGGGCGAGCGTCTCGTCGGGGTTGCTCTGCACGGCGCAGCCTTCGATCAGCCTGGGCATCAGCGAGTCGAAGCGCGAGCGTATCGCCTCTCCGATCTGCCGGTAGCGTCCGCCTTCGCGCAACGCGGCGAGGCGTGCCGAGGCCTCGTCCGGGGCCTTGAAGCCGAGCCTGGCGAGCTTGTCCAGGCTCTCCGGCGTTGCGTCTGCCAGCCACAGCAGATCGAGTTCGTGGCCTCCCTTGTTCGGATCGCCGCAGGCGGCCTGGAAGCAGGTGCTGACTTCGGCGCGATAGAGTTCGAGTTGGGCTTGAAGCCGGGCGATGTCCGGATAGCCCATGGATTCCGCGATCCGTTGTCGGTCGGCTTCTTCCCTGGGCAACTCCTGGGTCTGCGCATCGTCGAGATACTGCAGGTGGTGCTCCAGTCGGCGCAGCCAGACGTAGGCCGCGGAGAGGTTGGTGACGACGGCCCGGTCGAGCAGGCTGCGTTCGGCCAGCGCCGCAAGCACGTCCAGAGTTGGGCGGATCTGCAGGCCGGGGTCGCGGCCGCCGCGGATGATCTGGAAGACCTGGGCGATGAACTCGATCTCGCGGATTCCGCCAGGTCCCAGCTTGATGTTCTCGGCCATCTCGCGGCGCATGACCTGGGCGCGGATCTGCTCGTGCAGCGCGCGCAGCGCGTTGATGCCGCCGAAGTCGAGGTATTTGCGGAAGACGAAGGGGCGGACGATGGACGCGAGCTCGTCGTGGTGGCTCCCGGTCAGCGCTCTCGCCTTGATCCACGCGAAGCGCTCCCACTCGCGGCCCTGGGTGATGAAGTATGTCTCCAGCGCGTCGAAGCTGGAGACCAGCGGACCGGAGTCGCCGTTCGGGCGAAGACGCATGTCGACGCGGAAAACGAAGCCTTCACCGCTGACCTCGGCGAGCGCTGCGATCAGCTGCCGGCCGAGCCGGGTGAAGAACTCGTAGTGCGACAGAGGGCGCTCGCCCGTCGTTTCGCCGTCCTCCGGATAGACGAAGATCAGGTCGATGTCGGAGGAAACGTTCAGTTCGCGGCCGCCGAGCTTGCCCATCGCGACGACGATCATCTCGCAGGGCTCGCCATCCGAGCCCTGCGGGCATCCGTGGCGGGCAGCGAGTGCGGCGGTGAGAATGCGGAGGGCATGAGCGATGGCCTGCTCGGCGAGCAGGCTCATCGTTTCCGTCACTTCCGCGAGATCGGCGAGACCGAGCAGATCGCGGATCGCGATCTGGCAGATCACCCAGCTGCGCAATTGCCTGAGGCCCGATTTGAGGCTCGCCTCGTCGGTGGCTTCGTGCGCGAGGAAGCTGTCGATATCGGCGGCGGTCAAGCGGCGGGAGAGGGAGGCTTCGAGGCGCTCGGTGAGCCCCTTGCGGGCGAGCAGTTCGCGCTGAAGAAAGCGGCTGGCTACGAGCGCAGGTGCGATCCGCTCAGGAAAACCTGTTTCCATTTGTCCAACTCCTCGCTGTGCGACCGGGCGTGCGGCCGTGATCAGATACGATTGTGCCTTGCTGCCCGTCTTGTCGGGCACAACAGGCCCTACAATCTCGACCTCGGCGAAACGCATGCCGATTGTAGCCGCGAGGCGTGTCCTCCGAGTTTTTGCCCGTCAGACCCTTTTCCGATGCTGCTGCCGTCCTCCTTTCGCGCCCTGTATCTCCGTGTCGCTCCGGAAGGCCTTGCCACGCGCTGGGTGCGGATCGCTTTCGCAGCCGGGGTATCCCTGTATTTTGTGGCTGGCTTGGGCCTGCTGGCGCTGCGCTGGGTGGTCCTGCCCCAGCTCCCGCGCTGGCGGCCGGAAGTCGAACGCATCGCCAGCCGCGAGCTCGGTCAGCCGCTGAGCATCAACAGGCTCGATGCCGACTGGGATGGGTTGAGACCCCGGTTGAGGATTTCGGGCCTGGTGCTCAAGGACGGTGCCGGGCGCGCGGCGCTCAGGCTGGACCACGTCGATGCTTCGCTCGGTTGGTCTTCGCTGATCCTGGGGCGGCTGCGCCTGCACCGCCTGGTCATCGCGAAGCCCGATCTGGACATCCGCCGCGAGGCCGATGGCAGCCTGCACATCGCCGGGCTCACGGTCGGTACGAAGGGCGGGAGCAGTGATTTCGCGCAGACCCTTTTCGATCAGCGTACGCTGGTCGTCGACGAAGCGCGCGTGCGCTGGACCGACAAGCTGCGTGGCGCGCCGCCGCTGGTTTTTGAGCGCGTCGCCTTCCGGCTTGAGAACAGCGGATCCCGTCACCGCTTCGGCCTGCGCGCCGAGCCTCCGAAAGCGTTGGCATCTCCGCTGGATCTGCGCGGCGACTTCGAGCTGGCGCGTGGCGAAGCGTTCTTGCGGGCACATGGAAGCCTGTACGCCAGCATCGACTACGCTAACCTCGATCGTTGGCAGACCTGGCTCGCGATGCCCGTTTCTTTCCAGCGCGGCCTGGGGGGACTGCGCGTCTGGCTAGGTTTGGCGCGCGGAGGGGATGTCGAATCGGTCGCTGCCGATCTGGCCTTGCGCGATCTGGCCGTGCGTTTCTCGCCCGAACTCGCCCGTATCGATCTGGCCCGCCTGACCGGGCGCCTGCGTTTTGCCCGCTCGGGCAAGGGGTGGCAGCTCGATGGGCACGAGATCACGCTGGCTACCTCAGATGGCGCGGACATGACTTCAACCGACTTTCAGGTGCGCCACTCCCGTGTGCGCGGCCGCCGCGACCAGAACGAGTTTCTCGCCAGCAATCTCGATGTCGGCATGCTCGCCGGTCTTGCGACCCGTCTGCCTTTTCCTCCGGCCTGGCGCGAGCGTCTGATCGCTCTGGCGCCGCGTGGGCACTTCCCGCAGCTCGAACTCTCGTGGTCCGAGGGTGAGGGCAGTCCCGCGAGCTACCGGATCGACGCGCGGTTCGACTCTTTGGGAATGGCGGCGGTCGGAATCCTGCCCGGTGGGCGAGGCTGGTCAGGCCGCCTGGTTGGCGACGAGAAAGGGGGGCGCTATCAGCTCAATGTCGCCAAAGGCGTGCTGAGCCTGCCCGCCGTCTTCGACGAGGCCGATGTTCCGCTCGACGATGCGAGTTTCGCCGGCGATTGGATCGTCGAGAAAGGCGAAGTGGCGGTGCGCCTCGGTCGCGCGAGTTTCCGCAATCGCGACGCGCGCGGTGCGGCCCGCGGCGTCTATCGTAGCCGGCACGGCGGCGCGGGCGAACTCGATCTGGACGCACGCGTGGAAAGCGCCCAGGCCAGCTCGGCCTGGCGCTATGTGCCGCGCATCGTCTCCGGCGATGTTCCGCGCTGGCTCAAGGCCGCGCTGCAGAGTGGCCACGTCGAGGGGGCGCGGGTGCGCCTGGCCGGCAATCTGGACCGTTTCCCCTTCCGCGATGGACGCGGCGAATTCCGCGTTTCTGGCCGCTTCCACGACCTGCGCATGGCCTATGCGCCGGGGTGGCCGGCGCTCGAAGGTCTGGAAGGGAATCTGCTGTTCGATCGGGCGAAGATGGAGATCTCCGCCGAGCGCGGCAGCGTCATGGGTTCCCGCCTCGCCTCCGTCCATGCCGTGATCCCCGATCTCGAGCTGGGTCGCCTCTCGGTTGAAGGGAAGGCCCAGGGGACGACCGCGGGCTTCCTCCGCTTCGTCAATGCGAGCCCGGTCGCGAATTCGGTCGGCTATTTCACCCGCGGCGTCCAGGCCGGCGGTGACGGCGCTCTGGATCTGAAAATCGATGTCCCGCTCGCCAACGCGGAGAAGGCTAGCGCGCACGGCATCTTCCGATTCGAGCACAACCGGCTCTCCCTGCAGCCCCGCCTGCCCGAACTGACCGAAGCGACTGGTCGCTTCGAGTTCTCCGACAGCGCCTTCAACATTCCCGAGGCGACGGCCTTGTGGATGGGCGCTCCGCTCAGTGTGCGCGGACGGACCCGGGCCGACGGCGCCGTTGAAATCAATGCGCAGGGAAGCCTGCAGGCGCGCGCTCTGGCGAGCCTGCGTCCGTCGGCGCTCTGGGATCGCGTCTCGGGCAGCGCCCCGGCCACGGCCACGTTGCTGATCCGCGAACGCGACGTCGATCTGAAGCTGGAGAGCAGCTTGAAGGGCTTCGCCTCGTCTCTGCCCGAACCGCTGAACAAGTCGGGCGTCGATGTGAAACCTCTGCGCATCGGCATGCAGTGGCGCGGACAGGGCGCGCGCTCGACCGAAACTCTGGGCGCCGAGATCGCCGGCGCCGCGCATCTGCAACTGGTCAGGGATGGGGAGGGGCGCCTCGTGCGCGGAACCCTGGCTCTGGGCGAAGCCGAAGCTTCGCTGCCAAGCAAGGGGCTGAATGTGAAAGTCGTCGTGCCCCGGCTCGACGTCGATGCGTGGCGCCGCGCCGCCGGAGCGGGCGACGAGACCGGGCTCTTGCCGGACAGCGTCGATGTCAATGTCGGAGAGCTGCGCGTCGAAGGTCTGAAGCTCGAACGCCAGGGCCTCAGGGCCGACCGCGAAGGGCAGCGCTGGACGGTTCGTCTGGTCGGCGCTTCGGCGATGGGCGACCTGACCTGGGACGGTTCGGGCGCGCGTTTCCTGCGGGGACGCCTGACCCGGCTGTCGCTCAAACCCGCCCCGGCTGCGCGCTCAGGCAGTGCTGCCCAGGCATCGCGCCGGGAGGCTGAGTCCTGGCCCAGTGTCGATCTGGCCGTCGATTCCTTCGGGCTGAGCGAGTATGAACTGGGCGCGCTGCGCCTGAAAGGGCACCCGAAGGGGCGCGACTGGCTGCTCGACCAGCTGACTCTGTCGAGCCAGGACGGCCACATCGACGCGCACGGCGAATCGCTGGCGGGAGAAGGGGTGTCGCGGCTGCACTTCACGCTCGAAGCTCTCGATGCCGGCAGCCTGCTGGCCCGCCTGGGCTATCCGGGCGCTTTGCGGCGGGGCACCGCCCACGCCGAAGGCGATCTCGAATGGCGGGGAGGGCTGACCCATATCGACTATCCCAGTCTCTCCGGTGCTTTGGCCTTGCAGGCGGCGAGGGGGCAGTTCAGCAAGATCGATCCGGGGGTGGGACGTCTGCTTGGCGTGCTGAGCCTGCAGTCCCTGGCGCGGCGCGTCAAACTGGACTTCCGCGACGTGTTCTCGGAAGGTTTCGCTTTTGACAACATTGCGGCGACGATGAAGATCCGGCGCGGTGTGCTGCAGACCCAGGATCTCGCTTTGATCGGTCCGGCCGCCCGGGTGGCGATGCGCGGCTCGGCGGATTTGGCGGCGGAGACCCAGAACCTTGAGGTGACGGTCCAGCCGACCCTGTCCGAGACCGTTGCGGTGGGCGCAGCGCTGGGCTCGGCGGCGATCAACCCGCTGATCGGAATCGCGGCCTATGTCGCGCAGAAGATGCTGCGCGATCCGGTCGAAAAGCTCTTCTCCTATCAGTACCATGTGACCGGAAGTTGGTCCGACCCCCAGGTCCGCAAGCTTTCCAGCCCGGCCGCCTGGCCGGGCAAGACTCCGAAACTGCCATGACCCGGGTTGCCGCACTGCAGATGGTGTCCGGGGTCGATGTCGCGGCCAATCTGGCCGTCGCGCGCACGCTGATCGCCGAGGCGGTGGCGGCGGGCGCCGCGCTGATTGCGCTGCCCGAGTATTTCGCGCTTTTGAGTCCGGATCCGGCTGCGAAGCTCGCGCTCCGCGAAGCCTTTCCGGATCCGGGCGCCCGCCTTCAGGCTTTCCTGGCCGGCGAAGCCCGTCGCCACGGCGTCTGGATCGTCGGCGGCACGATCCCGCTCGCGAGCGCTGCCCCGGATCGGGTTCGCAACAGCACGCTGGTCTTCGCGCCTGACGGGCGCTGCGCGGCCCGCTACGACAAGCTGCACCTGTTCGGGTTTTCGTCCGGAGACGAGCATTACGACGAGGCGTGTACGATAGAGGCCGGAAGCGAAGTGGTCGCTTTCGATGGCCCCTGCGGCCGGATCGGGCTTGCGGTCTGCTATGACCTGCGCTTTCCCGAACTTTTCCGCGCGTTGGGCGACGTGAACCTGATCGTGCTGTCCGCCGCCTTCACCGAGACGACCGGCCGCGCCCACTGGGAAGTGCTGCTCAGGGCGAGGGCGATAGAGAATCAGTGCTATGTGCTGGCCTGCGCCCAGGGAGGCGAGCATCCCGGCGGACGGCGCACTTTTGGTCATTCGATGCTGATCGATCCCTGGGGACAGGTGCTGGCGCTCAAGGCCGCCGGTCCGGGGATCGTTATCGGTGGGATCGACCTTGAACGAATTGCTGCGGTGCGCGAGAGCCTTCCTGCGCTGCGCCACCGCCGACTGTGAATCGGAGCTTTATGTCGGACAACGAATCCGCGATGTTGATCGCCGAGCGCACGCTGCTCGTCCCCTACCTCCTCGACTCCGCTGCGCTCGAACGCGCTTTCGGTTCGCTCTTTGCGCACCATCTCGACTACGCGGATCTGTATTTCCAGTACCAGCGCGCCGAAGGGTGGAGCCTCGAGGAGGGAATCGTCAAATCGGGCAGTTTCAGCATCGAGCAGGGGGTTGGGGTACGGGCGGTCAGTGGCGAGAAGACCGCTTTTGCATATTCGGACGACATCAGCGCCGCGGCGCTCGACGCGGCGGCGAAAGCGACCCGTTCGATCGCGGCCGCGGGCGGTAGCCAGAGCGTCGCGATCCGTCGCGCCGCGGCGCCGAATCCGCTCTATCCGCGCGCCGATCCGCTTGCTTCGCTGCCCGACATCGAAAAGGTCAGGCTGCTCGAACGGCTGGAGAAGATCGCGCGCAGCCTCGACACGCGGGTGATCGAAGTGATGGCTTCGGTCGCCGGATCCTGGGAGGTCGTGCTGGTCGCCCGTTCGGACGGCCATATGGCGGCCGACGTCAGGCCTCTGACCCGGGTTTCGCTGTCGGTGATCATGGAAGAGAACGGCCGCCGCGAGCTGGGTTCGGCGGGCGGCGGCGGGCGTCACGACTATTCGGCCTTCACCGACGAGGTGTTGCGCGATTTCGCGTCTCGCGCGGTCCATCAGGCCCGCGTCAACCTCGCTGCGGAACCCGCTCCGGCCGGCGCGATGACCGTCGTGCTCGGCAATGGCTGGCCGGGTATCCTGCTCCATGAGGCGATCGGTCACGGCCTCGAAGGAGACTTCAACCGCAAGGGAAGTTCGGCCTTCGCCGGGCGGATCGGCGAGCGGGTTGCCGCCGCGGGTGTCACCGTCGTCGACGACGGGACTCTGCCGGGGCAGCGTGGTTCGCTGACGATGGACGACGAAGGCAATCCGGGTCAGCGCACGGTACTGATCGAGGACGGCATCCTGACCGGCTACATGCAGGACATCACGAACGCGCGGCTGATGGGCGTCGCCCCGACCGGCAATGGCCGGCGCGAAAGCTATGCCCACCTGCCTTTGCCGCGGATGACCAACACGCTGATGCTCGCCGGAGAGCACGAGCCGGACGAGATCATCGCCTCGGTCAAGAACGGGCTCTACGCGGCCAACTTCGGCGGCGGTCAGGTCGACATCACGTCGGGCAAGTTCGTGTTCTCGGCCGCCGAAGCCTATCTGATCGAGAACGGCCGGATCACCCGCCCGGTCAAGGGGGCGACCTTGATCGGTAACGGCCCCGACGTGTTGACGCGTGTCGCGATGATCGGCAATGACCTTGCGCTCGATCCGGGCGTCGGAACCTGCGGCAAGGAAGGGCAGAGCGTTCCGGTCGGAGTCGGCCAGCCGACTCTGCGGATAGACGGGCTGACCGTCGGCGGGACGGCCTGACAGCGGGGGGGGGCTTGTGAAAAAACGGAATAAGGAAATGCAGGAATAGTTGTTCCAGGTTCTTAAGCCTGCCGCTATAAATGAGGCCTTAGCCGATCAGAGGTCCGCCCGCATGAGCTCCCTTTCCCCCCGTTTATTCGTCGCCGCGCTGCTGGCCGTCTTCTCCTTCGCCCCGACCGCCCAGGCGGGTGGCGTGCTGCTCAACGCGTCCTACGATGTCGCCCGCGATTTCTACAAGGACTTCAATCCGAAGTTCGCCGCCGCCTGGAAAGCGAAGACCGGTGAGACTCTGGATCTGAGGCAGTCGCACGGCGGCTCGTCCAAGCAGGTCAGGGCGGTCGCCGACGGCCTCGAGGCGGATGTCGTGACGATGAATCAGGCCACCGACATCCAGTTCCTTGCCGACAAGGGGCTGGTGGCGGCCGACTGGCAGAAGAGATTTCCGAACAGTGCCGCGCCTTTCTCGTCGACGATGGTCTTCATCGTCCGCAAGGGCAATCCGAAGCGCCTGCGCAACTGGCCGGATCTGGCCCGAAGCGGCATCCAGGTGATCCTGCCCCACCCGAAGAACACCGGCAACGGTCGCTACTCCTATCTTGCCGCCTACGGCTGGGCGCTGCGCCAGCCGGGCGCGACCGATGTCAGCGCGCGCGGCTATGTCTCGGCGCTGCTGCGCAACACGCCGCTCTTCGCGGCGGGCGGGCGAGACGCGACAACGACCTTCATCCAGCGCAAGATTGGAGACGTGCTGATCACCTTTGAATCGGAAGCCGAGTTGATCGCGCGTGAGTTCGGCCGCGGCGAGTTCGATGTCGTTTACCCGTCCGAATCGATCCAGGCGGATTTCCCGGTCGCGCTTGTTGAAAAAGTCGTCGACAAGCATGGCAGCCGCAAGCAGGCTACGGCCTATCTGCAGTACCTGTGGTCTCGCGAAGGCCAGCAGATCGCGGCACAGAACTACATCCGCCCCCGCGATCCGGCGGTGCTCAAGCAGTACGCGAGCCAGTTCCCGCCTATCCGGACCTTCACGGTCGAGCAGGTCTTCGGCGGCTGGAACAAGGCCTTCACGGCTCACTTCAAGGATGGCGGCAGTTTCGACCAGATCTTTGCGCGACACGAACGATGAGCAAAAGCGCGATTCTTCCCGGTTTCAAACTCTCGCTGGGCTATTCACTGTGCTACCTGTCCCTGCTGGTGCTGATCCCGCTCGGCGCGCTCGTCGCGCGCAGCGCCCAGCTCGGACCGGCTGAGTTCTGGGCGATCGCGATCAGCGATCGGGCACTGGCTTCCTACCGGGTCAGCTTCGGCGCTGCGCTGCTGGCGGCGCTGATCAACGCCCTCTTCGGTCTGATCGTCGCCTGGGTTCTGGTGCGCCATCCGTTTCCGGGGCGGCGCTTCATCGACGCGCTGGTCGATCTGCCCTTCGCGCTGCCGACTGCGGTGGCCGGGATCACGCTGACTTCGCTCTATGCGAGCACGGGCTGGCTGGGGGCGCCGCTCGCCGCGCTGGGCATCAAGGTCGCCTTCACGCCACTAGGCATCGTCGCGGCCTTGATCTTCATCGGCCTGCCTTTTGTCGTGCGCACGGTCCAGCCGGTCATTGCGGATCTGGAGCCCGAGGTTGAGGAAGCCGCCGCGACGCTGGGCGCTTCCCGTCGCCAGATCTGGCTCAGGATCATCCTGCCCCACCTGTCGCCGGCCTGGCTGACCGGCTTCGCGCTGGCCTTCGCGCGTTCGGTCGGCGAGTACGGCTCGGTGATCTTCATCGCCGGCAACATGCCCTTCGTCTCCGAGATCACGCCGCTCTTGATCATCTCCAAGCTCGAACAATACGACCTCGTCGGCGCGACCGTGCTGGCGGTCGTGATGCTGGTGATCTCCTTCGTGCTGCTCCTCTCGATCAACGTGCTGCAGTGGTGGGCCGCGACACGGGAGAGCCGCCTCGCGGCACCCGTCGAGCTTGCCGCGCGGGGGGCCGTGGCATGAGTTCGACCCGTCTCGCGATCGATGAATCGCGCCCCGTCCGCATCCTGCTGCGGGTGCTTGCGCTCGCTTTTCTCGGCGTCTTCCTGCTCCTGCCGCTGGTCGCGGTCTTCACCGAAGCGCTGCGCGCGGGCCTCGGGCCTTACTTCGAAGCGCTGTCCGATCCCGAGACCCGATCGGCGATCTGGCTGACCCTGGGCGTCGCTGCCGCGGTCCTGCCTTTCAACATCGCCTTTGGCATCGCCGCAGCTTGGGCCGTCGCCCGCTTCGACTTCCGGGGCAAGAGCCTGCTGACGACCTTGATCGACCTGCCTTTCGCGGTGAGCCCGGTCGTCGCCGGTCTGCTCTTCATCCTGATCTTCGGTGCCCAGGGCTGGTTTGGCCCCTGGCTTGCTGCGCACGACATCAAGATCATCTTCGCGGTGCCGGGGATGATCATCGCGACGCTGTTCATCTCGGTGCCCTATGTCGCCCGCGAGCTGATCCCGCTGATGCAGGCCCAGGGCGCCGACGAGGAGGAGGCAGCGCTGTCGCTGGGCGCCTCCGGCTGGCAGATGTTCCGCCGCGTCACGCTGCCCAACATCAAGTGGGGGCTGCTCTACGGAGTGATTCTCGCGAATGCCCGCGCGATGGGCGAATTCGGCGCGGTCAGCGTCGTCTCCGGCCACATCCGCGGCGAGACCAACACGCTGCCGCTGCACGTCGAGATCCTCTACAACGAGTACAACTCGGTCGGAGCCTTTGCCGCGGCGTCCATCCTGGCCTTGCTGGCCATCGTGACCCTGGTGGCGAAGACGGTCGTCGAATGGCGGATGAGGCGGGAAGCCGAGACGCTGGCCGCCATCCTCCCCGCTGAGAAAATCCAAGCCTGAGCCCTTCCATGAGCATTGAAATCCGCAATATCTCCAAGCGTTTCGGCAACTTCGTCGCACTCGACAAGCTCTCGCTGGACATCCCCGATGGTGAGCTGGTCGCACTGCTGGGGCCTTCAGGCTGTGGCAAGACGACTCTGCTGCGCATCATTGCCGGCATGGAACTCGCCGACAGCGGCGAGATCCTCTTCGCCGGCGAGGAAGCGAGCCATCTCGCCGCGCGCGAGCGCCAGGTCGGCTTCGTGTTCCAGCACTACGCGCTGTTCCGTCACATGTCGGTGTTCGAGAACGTCGCCTTCGGCCTGCGCGTCAAGCCGCGCGGCGAGCGGCCGCCCGAGGTCGAGATTCGCGCGCGGGTCACCGAACTGCTCAAGCTCGTCCAGCTCGACTGGCTCGCCGACCGCTATCCGTCCCAGCTCTCGGGGGGGCAGCGCCAGCGCATCGCTCTGGCACGGGCGCTCGCGGTCGAACCGAAAGTGTTACTGCTCGACGAGCCTTTCGGCGCGCTCGACACCCAGGTCCGCAAGGAGCTGCGAACCTGGCTGCGCCGCCTGCACGACGAAATGCATATCTCCAGCGTCTTCGTGACCCACGACCAGGAGGAGGCGCTCGAGGTGGCCGACCGGGTCGTCGTGATGAACCAGGGACATATCGAGCAGGTCGGCTCTCCGGACGAAGTCTATTCAAACCCGGCGACTTCCTTCGTCTATCGCTTCCTCGGCAAGGTCAATGTTTTCCACAGCCGGCTCCACGGTCCCTGGGCCGAAGTCGAACGCGAAGACGGCGAGGAACATTCGACGGCCTTCGTCCGCCCGCACGACATCGAGATCCTCCGCGAGGCCGTTGGCGCAGCGCTGCCGGCGATGGTTCTGCACGTCCAGGCGATCGGCCCGGTGGTCAGGGTCGAGCTCTCGCACCAAGGGGAGATCATCGAAGTCGAGCTCTCGCGCGAACGTCACCAGCATCTGGCACTGGCGGCCGGAGAGCAGGTCTGGCTGCTTCCCCGCCAGGTCACCGTGTTCAATGGTGCCGACTCCGAGCCCCGGCGCTGGACGCCCGACTGGGTGATCTGAGGCGGGTTCGCTTCGATCCCCGCTTTGTCACGGGGCGCGAACGCGGGCCATCGGGTATATTCTCTGCCGCTCGACGCCATCCTCGCTGCGCGCCCGCTCAGGCCTTGCGAAAGCCTTGAGCCGCCGGAGGTCTCCAGGCTTCTGGTCCTCGGTTCCGCGCCTCTTTGTCCCCTCGGCCGAAGGCGGCTTTTGGAACGAGCGGAGGAGGGTGGGCGATCTTGCGCTATAATCGTGCGCGTTATCGGTGCGTGTCAGAGAAAAATTGCGCACCGAGCTCCCCCGAACTGAAAGCCGAAACCATGAACGCTTCAACCCGCCTGCACATTGACGACGTCCGGATCCGCGAAATCAAGGAGCTGATGCCTCCTTCGCATCTGCTCAGGGAGTTTCCGGCGACACCTCAGGCTGCGCAGACGGCTTTCGATGCGCGCCATGGCATTCACCGGCTTTTGCATGGTCAGGACGACCGACTGCTGGTCGTGATCGGCCCTTGCTCGATCCACGACGTCGAGGCTGCAAAGGATTACGCGCGCAAGCTCAAGGCCGAATCCAGCCGCCTCGCCGCCGACCTGCTGGTCGTGATGCGGGTCTATTTCGAGAAGCCGCGCACGACGGTGGGCTGGAAAGGCTTGATCAACGACCCCAATCTCGACGGCAGCTTCAAGATCAATGAAGGTCTGAGGATCGCTCGCGAGCTGCTCTGGGATATCAACGAGCTGGGCATGCCTTGCGCGACCGAGTTCCTCGACATGATCACGCCGCAGTACATCGCCGATCTGGTTTCCTGGGGGGCGATCGGTGCGCGGACGACCGAATCCCAGGTCCACCGTGAACTCGCGTCCGGTCTGTCCTGTCCGGTCGGCTTCAAGAACGGCACCGACGGCAACGTCAGGATCGCGATCGATGCGATCAAGGCCGCCGCCGCTCCCCACCATTTCCTGTCGGTGACCAAGGCCGGGCATTCGGCGATCGTCTCGACCAGCGGCAATGAGGACTGCCACGCGATCCTGCGCGGCGGCAAAACTCCGAACTACGATGCCGCCAGCGTCGATGCGGCCTGCGCCGAGCTCTCCTCGGCCGGACTTGCCGCGCGCGTGATGGTCGACTTCTCGCATGCGAACAGCAGCAAGAAGTACGAGCGCCAGATCGTCGTTGCCCAGGACGTCGCCTCCCAGCTCGAAGCAGGGGATGAGCGGATTTTCGGCGTGATGGTCGAATCGAACCTGGCCGCAGGGCGTCAGGACCTGCATCCGGGCAAGGCGCTCGAATACGGCAAGAGCATCACCGATGCCTGCATTGGCTGGGACGACACGGTCGGCGTGCTCGAAACCTTGGCTTCGGCGGTGCGTGCGCGCCGCGTCGCGCGTTCGGCCGAATAGGACTCGGGCGCGCGAGCGCCTCAATCGAGCTCCGACGCGCCGATCACGGCGCGCAGCTGCGTCTCGGCTTCGCCCGCCCGTATCCGTCGGCTGAACCACCACAGGCAGCCTTTTCGGATGCTCTGCGGCGCGCCAGCGCCGAGCAGCAGCGAAGCGGCTTCGCCCAGGGTCGGCTGATGGCCGACCAGCAGCACGGCGCCGTCCGCTTCTGGCCAGCCCGCCGCGACGAGCAGGTCGGCGGCTCCGGCCGAAGGGCCGATCGCCTCGCAGAGCGTGACGTCGTCGCGAAAGGCCAGTGCGGTCTGCCGCGTCCGCATCGTCGGGCTGACCAGGATCTGCAGATCGTTCGGGGCATGGCGGCGCAGCCAGCGCCCCATCTTCTCCGCCTGGCGCAGGCCTTTCGCGCTCAACTGGCGAAGCTCGTCAGGCGGTCCGTACTCGGCATCCGCGTGCCGCCACAGCAGAAGCTCCATCCCCGGTTCCCTGGCCAGTTTGCGCACCTTCAATCCTTCTTCTTCCAGGGCGGGCGCCGTTCCAGCAGCTCGCAGGCTTTCTCGGGGAGCTGCTGGCGCAGGCGGGCGATTCGTGGCGCATGCCAGCCGCTCGCGAAAGCTCGGGCGGCGGCGAGGCCAGGGTCGCTGCCGGCCAGCTCGGCCAGCAGCTGGTTGCCGACCGCGGCGTCGTTGAGCGCGCCGAGATCTTCCTGGAGCGTGGCCAGAGTCTGCGCGTAGCGCCGCACATCGTCCTCCGGCCACAGCGGGGCGAAGAAGTCGAGGCCATAACGCAGACGCTTGAACAGGATGCGCAGGCGGTGAAGCTCATCGGCGCTGCCCTGTGCCGCTTCACGGGCCGCGCGGTTGGCCAGCCGGCGCGTGCGGCGAAGCCGGTCGCGGGCGAGTTCGGGCAAGGCAAGATCGGAGCTGCCCTGCAGTCCGTGGATGGCCGCGGCCAGCTCAAGCTGGGCGCGGCCCTGGCTCACCAGCAGAGCGCCGTCGGCGAGCGGCGCGCGCGCGGCCTGGCGGCGCGCTTCAAGCAGTGCGACGAGGCGTTGGAGATCCTCGCCGATCGGTCCGGCGGTGCAGATCGGTTCGAGCAGCGTGTGGAACACGACGTCGGCGTCGCGGGCGCCGCCCAGCGAATTGGCCAGATCGCGCAGCGCGGGCCGCCACCGTGCGCAGAATTCGGGAGGAAGGGCCGGCGCGAACAGGCTCACCGCCGAGCGCAGCCGGCGCAGCGCGACGCGCGCCTGGTGGACGAATTCAGGTTCGGCAGCGCTTTCCAGCGAGGCCGTGTTGGCCTGCCAGGCTCGGAGCTGTTCGAAGGCGATGGCGCGGAAAGCCGCGATCGCGTCAGTCTCCGGCGTCAGGGCGACGGCGCGCGCGCGTTCGGGCTTGGCCGGCATCGGGCTGAACAGCGCATAGCCGCGCTGGGCCTTGCTGATGTCTTCGGGGATCAGCGGCAGCTCTTTCGCGAACTCCAGTGCCAGCGCATAGAGATCCGAGGCCTCGCCGCTGACCAGCTCGAGCTCGAGTTCGCTGATCGGAGCCTGGCGACCCTGGGATTCGATCAGTCCGTGATCGATCATCGCCAGGACTTCGACTCCGGGGCGGGGGTGGAGAACCCGGGTTTCGCGTTCGAAGTTGGTCGTGAATACCGGGGCGAGGCGGGGGCGCATCGCTTCGAGCTGATCCTGAACCGCTCGGTCGCTGACCGGTGTGAAATTGAAACGCCCGTCGTAGGGCTGTTCCCACTCGGGGCGGGAGGCGAGCCCGCCCACCGACGGGGCTGCGCATTTGACGGTCTGCAGCCAGCGCTGGCCGATCTTTCTGAGCCTCAGCGCAATCTTCGCGCGGCGCAGCTCCAGGGCCGGGGTGTCGAAATAGGTGTTGATCAGGTTTGCCGTCTCTTCCGCGCGTGGCGCGGTGGCAATCAGCGGATGAGCGCGCAGGGCCGGCAGCGCATCGGGGCTGAGGGCGAGTTTGAGTTCGATTTCCTGGCTCACGGGAAGAAGTCCGTCTGGTGATCGGTCGCGGGAAGTCGCATCGGGAGACGAGGCCGCGCATCTGACCAGGCTTACCGACGGTTGCAAAAAAGCTGTCGCTGCCCGGGCCGGCCTCGCGGGTATCATACCCGGATGAAACGAAGACTGCTTTCGCTGCTGTTGCTGTGCTGCTTCTCGATGCGGGCGCTGGCCGATGGCCTTCCGGATCTGGGGGATTCGGCCCAGGCGGACATCTCGCCGCAGATGGAGCGTCAGATCGGCCTGTCGATCGAACGCTCGATCCGTTTCGAAGAGCCGAGCTATTTGAACGATCCTGAGATCGAAGACTACCTCGACCGGATCGGTTCCCGGCTGGTCGCCGCGAGCCAGAGCCCCAGCCAGAGCTTCCATTTCTTCGTCCTGCAGGACAAGGCGATCAATGCCGCCTCGATGCTGGGCGGCGTGCTGGTCTTCAACACCGGTCTTTTTCTCGCCGCCGAGAGCGAGAGCGAGCTCGCGTCGGTGATGGCGCACGAGATCTCACACGTTCAGCAGCGCCATCAGGCGCGGATGATTGCCCAGCAGAGCAGCATGACGACGATGATGATCGCGTCGGTGCTGCTCGCGATCCTTGCCGCCCGCTCCAGCGGCGACGCGGCCCAGGCTGCGATCTTCGGAGGGCAGGCCGGAATCTCGGCGCTGCAGCTCGGCTACTCGCGCGACTACGAACGCGAAGCCGACCGTATCGGGCTGCAGATGCTGGGGGCGGCCGGCTTCGATACGCGAGCCATGGTCAGTTTTTTCGAAAAGCTCGACCGCTCCTCACGTCTCTTCGATAACCCGGTCTACAAGTACCTGCGCACTCACCCGATGACCAGCGAGCGAATCAGCGACATGGCCAACCGGGTCCAGCAGACGCCCTACCATCAGGTTCTCGATTCGGTCGATTTCGTGCTCGTCCGCGCGAAAATCGAGGCGCTCGAAGGCGTGCCCCAGGATGTGCTTGCCCGGTTTTCGGGCGAACCGGCGCAGCGGCCTCTGGCCGCCGCCGCCCACTGGTATGCCCGGGCCAGAGCGCATCTGCGCCTGAAAGAGGTCGGCGAAGCGCGCCGCGACTTCGACGCCCTGAAGCGGCTGCCGTTGACGAGCCCGATGATCGATCTGCTGGGGGCCGACATCCAGCGTGCCACCAATGAGCCGACCGCCGCGGCTGCGACCTTGCGCTCTTCGCTGTTCCGCTATCCGGGCAGCCGCGCGCTGCGCTATGCCGAGAGCGATGCGTTGATTGCCGCGGGCCAGCCCGCCGAGGCTTCCCGTCTGGCGAGCGAGGCGGCTCGCCTCTACCCGACCGACGACCGGGCCTATACGCTGATCGCGCGCGCCGCCGCGGCCCGGGGTTTGCGGCTCGCCCAACACAGGGCCCAGGCCGAGGTCTATTACCTGCAGGGGAGTCTGGGCGCCGCCGCGGAACAGCTTCAGCTGGGTCTGAGGGCGGGGGACGGCGACTACTTCGAGAAGACGGCCGCCGAAGCGCGCCTGGCCGAACTCAGGCAGATGCGTCGCGAGCAGCAGCGTGATTCTCGCCGCTGAGCCGCATCACGCCATCACAGCAAAGGAAGACGAATGAAGATCGATCGCGAACTCGACGTGCGGGGTCTGAGCTGCCCGCTGCCCATTCTCAGGGCCAAGAAAGCGCTGTCCGAGATGGAGGAAGGCCAGACTCTTCGCGTGATCGCGACCGACACCGGGTCGGTGCGCGATTTTCAGGCTTTCTGCAAGCAGACCGGCCACGAGCTGGTTGCGCAGGCGACGAAGGCCGAGGTCTCCGGTCAGGAGTACGAGTTCGTTGTTCGCAGGAAATAACGCGGAGATCTGATCCGCAGCGTTCGGCGGAAATAACGGTTTAGGCTGACCCGCCGCGCCCCGTGCGATTTCGCCGCAAGGAGCGCAAGCGGGCCCCGGCTCACTTGCCGGCAATCGTCATCGAGTCGATCAGCACCGATCCGGTCAGTTTGGAGCCGCGCACCTCGACGTCGGAGCCACAGGCCTGGATCCCGCGGAACATCCCGGAAAGATTCCCGGCGATCGTGATCTCCTGCACCGGATAGGCGATCTCTCCGTCCTCGACCCAGAAACCGGCCGCTCCACGCGAGTAGTCGCCCGTCACCAGATTGACGCCCTGGCCCAGCAGCTCGGTGACGACGAGGCCCCGGCCCATTCTGCGGATCAGCTCTGCGAAATTTTCGCTGCCCGGTTTCAGGATCAAGTTGTGGCAACCGCCGGCGTTGCCGGTGGTCGTCAGGCCCAGCTTGCGCGCCGAATAGCTGCCGAGGAACCAGCCGTTGAGCACGCCGTTCGTGACGACTTCGCGCGCTCGCGTTGCGACGCCTTCGTCGTCGAACCAGCAGCTGGCGAGCCCTCCGGGAATGAAGGGGTCTTCGCTGATCGTGACTGCCGGGGAGAACACCTGCTGGCCGAGCTGGCCGAGCAGGAAGGATGAGCGCCGATACAGCGAGCCACCGCTGGCGGCCTGGACGAAATGCCCCAGCAGACCGGCCGCGAGTGGCGCTTCGAAGAGCACAGGAGCTTCGCAGGTGGGCAGGCGGCGGGAGCCGAGTCGGGCAATCGCACGCTTCGCCGCGATCTCGCCGACCGATTCCGGAGTCGGCAAGCGCTGCGCATCGCGCTGGCTGACCCACCAGTCGTCGCGCTGCATCGCGTCATCCCGACCGGCGATCAGCGAGCAGCCCAGCGAGTGGCGGCTCGTCGCATAGCCTTCGCAGAAGTCCAGACTGTTCGCGCTGACGAACTGGGATTGCTGGGTCGAGACTGACGCGCCTTCGGAGTTGCTGATATCCTCGCTCACCGCAAGGCCGGCTGCTTCGCAGCGGCGCGCCAGCTCTATCGACCGCTCGACGCTGGTGTCCCAGGGGTGAAAGAGGTCGAGGTCGCGCGCGTCCTTCGCGAGGCACTCGGCGTCGGGCAGGCCCGAGAACGGATCTTCGGCGGTGAAGCGCGCGATCGCCAGCGCGGCGCTGACCGCGTCGCGCAGCGCCTTGGCCGAGAAGTCCGCGCTGCTCGCATGCCCGCTTTTGTGGCCGACATAGACCGAGACCGAAAGACCTTTGTCGCGGTTGTATTCGAGCGTTTCGATTTCGCCCTGCCGCACCGTGACCGAGTGGCCCCAGCCTTCCGAGACATCGACGTCGGCGGCCGTCGCTCCGCCTTCGCGGGCGTAGCGCAGCGTGTCCCGAGCGATTTCGCGCAGTTGTTCCTGGGTGAAGCTGAAGCCTTTGTCGGCGCTCATGTCGGGGTACTCCGGGGCGGAAAGCTATAATTTTACGGTTTCATGGCGGCCGTGCCGGCCCCACACCAAAAAGAGATTCCCTGATGACCCAAAAAGAAGTCGATCACGAGATCGAAGAACGTCCGAGCAAGTCCCAGATCAAGCGCGAGATGGACGCGCTGCAGGACGTCGGCAAGGCTTTGTGCGCGCTGTCGCTGGAGCGCCTGGCTAAGGTCCCGATGTCCGAGAGGCTGCGCGAAGCGGTCGAGGAATTTCACCGCGTCGGCAAGCACGAGGCGCAGAGGCGCCACCTCCAGTTTGTCGGCAAGCTGATGCGTAGCGAGGATGTCGAACCGATTCAGGAGGCGCTCGACGTTCTGAACGGAGTGTCGCGCAGCGAAGTCGCTCGCCAGCACCGGCTCGAGCGCTTGCGCGAACGGCTGCTCGAAGACGATGCGGTGTTCGGCGAGATCGCGACCGAGTTCCCCGGCGCCGACCTTCAGCACCTGCGTGCCTTGAAGCGCAGTGCGCTGAAGGAGCGCGAGGCTCAGAAAGCTCCGCGCGCCTATCGGGAACTGTTCAAGGAACTGCGCGCGCTGTCGCAGACGGTTGCGGAAGACGGCGGTGAGGTTTCTGGCTTCGAAGAGGAAGTCTGAAGCCCGACGGTCCTCAGTTGCGGGCCGTCTCTCCCTGCTGCGCAAGTTTGATCGGCGAGAAGGACCACTGCTTTTCCCAGGCGGCCCGAACCATGTTCGGGTACTCGGGCCGGCCCAGGCTGCCGTTGTAGCGGCCCAGGGCGCGGTAGAGGTCGCCGTGCTCGATGTTCAGGTAGTGGCGCAGGATCGTGCAGCCGAAGCGCAGATTGGTCCGGATGTGGAACAGGTTCTGATCCGGCGAGCCGATCTGGCGCACCCAGAACGGCATCACCTGCATGTAACCGCGTGCGCCGGCGCCTGAAACCGCGTATTTCTTGAAGCCGCTCTCGACCTGGATCAGACCCAGCACCAGCTGGGGGTCCAGCCCCGCGCGCTGGGCTTCGTAATAGACCGTCTTCAGAAAATCGATCCGCTCCTGGGGCGCGGGAAAGCGCTTGATCAGGCGCTGGGACATCTCGCCGAGCCAGCGCGCCTTCTCCGTCGGGCTGGGGAAGATCGGCTCGGGCGCGGCGCTGTCGCTGACCGCGCCGTGCAACGCCGCCTGGACGCTGGCGGCCAGAGCTTCCTGCCGCTGGGCGCCGGCCAGAGCCAGCCCTGGCAGGGCCAGGGCGACAAGGCTCAAGAGGAGGGGGACGAGCCGGTTCATCGTTCGAACTTGCTGATGACGAAGGCGGCGAGCTCCGCGACGGCGATCTTGCTTGCCGCCTCGTCGCTGCGGCCCTGGTACTCGGCCAGGCCTTCCTTCAAGCCGCGGTCAGACAGCACGACGCGGTGCGGCACGCCGATCAGTTCCCAGTCTGCGAACATCGCGCCGGGGCGCTCGCCGCGGTCGTCGAGGATCACGTCGACGCCGGCCGCCAGGAGTTCTGTGTACAGCGCATCGGCTGCGTTTCTGACTTCCTCGGCGCGGTCATAGCCGATCGGGCAGATCGCGACCGTGAAGGGGGCGATGGATTCCGGCCAGATGATGCCGCGCGCGTCGTGGCTCTGCTCGATCGCGGCGCCGAGGATGCGGGTCACGCCGATGCCGTAACAGCCCATCTCGAAGTGCTTGGGCTTGCCGTCCTCGTCGAGGAAGGTCGCGTTCATCGCCTTCGAGTACTTGGTGCCGAGATAGAACACATGGCCGACTTCGATGCCGCGCTGGATCGCCAGCGTCCCCTTGCCGTCCGGCGATGCGTCGCCTTCGACGACATTCCGGATGTCAGCGACGAAGTCGGGTTCGGGCAGGTCGCGCCCCCAGTTGACGCCGGCGATGTGGAAGTCGGCTTCATTGGCGCCGGTGATGAAATCGCTCATCTTGGCGACGGTGCGATCGGCGACGATCCTGACCGGCTTCGCGAGGGCGATCGGACCGAGGAAGCCGGGCTTGCAACCGAAGTGCTCGACGATCTCGGCTTCGGACGCGAAGCGGAAACCGTTCTTCAGACCTTCGATCTTGCCGGCCTTCACTTCGTTGAGTTCGTGGTCGCCGCGCACCAGCAGCAGCCAGACCGTGCTCTTGACGATGGCCCCGTTCTCGTCGGTTTCATCAGTCGCCAGCACCAGCGACTTGACCGTGTGCGTCGTGTCGGTGCCAAGCAGTGCGGCGACATCGGCGCAGGTGGTCTTGCCCGGAGTCGCGACTCTCTTCAGCGCCTCAGCGGGTGCCGCGCGCTCACTGAGTAGCGGCAGCGCTTCGGCCAGCTCGATGTTGGCCGCGTAGTCCGAGTTGGGGCAATAGACGATCGCGTCCTCGCCGGTCTCGGCGATGACCTGGAATTCGTGCGAACGATCGCCGCCGATCGCGCCGGTGTCGGCCGCGACGGCCCGGTAGGTGAGGCCCAGACGGTCGAAGATCTTGCGATAGGCCGCATACATCGTTTCGTAGCTCTTGCCCGCCGCCTCGACGTCGCGGTCGAAGGAGTAGGCGTCCTTCATGATGAATTCGCGGCCGCGCATCACGCCGAAGCGGGGGCGGCGCTCGTCACGGAACTTGGTCTGGATCTGGTAGAGGTTCTTGGGCAGGGCCCGGTAGCTCTTCAGTTCCTGGCGGGCGATGTCGGTGATGACTTCTTCGGATGTCGGCTGGAGCGCGAACTCGCGCTCGTGCCGGTCCTTGATCCTGAGCATCTCGGGACCCATCTTGTCCCAGCGGCCGGTTTCCTGCCACAGCTCGGCGGGCTGGACCAGCGGCATCGTCAGTTCGACGGCGCCGGCGCGGTTCATCTCCTCGCGGATGATCGCCTCGACCTTGCGGATCACCCGCAGGCCCATCGGCATGTAGTTGTAGATCCCCGCGGAGAGCTTGCGGATCAGGCCGGCGCGCATCATCAGTTTATGGCTGATGATCTCGGCGTCGGCAGGGGCTTCCTTGAGGGTCGTGATGAAGAACTGGCGGGCTCGCATGTCGAATCACTAAATTGGGTCAATCCGTTATTTTAGCGCAGGGCGAGCCGCTTTCCTTCGATCTCGGCATGTGGAAGAATTCACTTCAATTCAAGTCTTAATCAGGTGGCACTCATGCTCGACCGGGACGGCTATCGCCCCAACGTCGGCATCATCCTGGTCAACGCGCGTAACGAGGTCTTCTGGGGAAAACGCATCCGCGAACATTCCTGGCAGTTTCCGCAGGGCGGCATCAAGCACGGTGAGTCGCCGGAAGCTGCGATGCTGCGCGAGCTCCACGAGGAAGTGGGCTTGCTGCCGGAACATGTGAAGATCCTCGCTCGCACGCGCAGTTGGCTGCGGTACGACGTTCCCCGCCACTGGGTGAAGCGCGAATGGCGCAGCACCTATCGCGGGCAGAAACAGATCTGGTTTCTGTTGCGGCTGACCGGCCGCGACAGCGACATTTGCTTGCGCTCGACCAGCAAGCCGGAGTTCGACGGCTGGCGCTGGACCGACTACTGGGTTCCGCTCGATGCCGTGATCGAGTTCAAGCGCCAGGTATATCGGTCGGCGCTCAATGAACTCTCCGGCACGCTGTTCCGCGGGCGAGTCACGACCCGGCCCGACTCGTATGCTAGCGAGCCGCAAGGGCAGGGCGATGCTCAGGGAGATTCTCTTGCTCGATGAACTGATCGTCGAATTCGATCGTGCCTTGCGAACCGTGTTCGCGCCGGCGAAGAGCCGACGTCCGCGCCCCGGCTGCGACTTGCCCGAGGCTGTGTTCGACGAGCGGGGCAAGCGACAGGTGGCCAGCCTGATCCGGGTCGACCATGTCGGCGAAGTCTGCGCCCAGGCGCTCTATCAGGGGCAGGCGCTGACCTCGCGCGATCCGGCGATCACCGTTTCGTTGCGCGAAGCCGGGGAGCAGGAGACCGAGCATCTGGCGTGGACCGAGCAGAGGCTCGCGGAAGTCGGCGGTCGCAAGAGTCTGCTCAATCCGCTCTGGTATGCCGGCGCTCTGGGGATAGGCCTTGTGGCCGGGCGCATCGGGGACCGCGTGAGTCTGGGCTTTCTGGCCGAGACCGAGCGTCAGGTCGGGGTGCATCTGGCTGGCCATCTCGAACGCCTGCCCGAAGGGGACGGGCGTTCGCGTGCGATCCTCGAGCAGATGGCGCTCGATGAGGCTGGGCATGCCGATCGTGCGCAGAGCCTGGGTGCGGCCGAGCTGCCAGCTCCCGTCAAGCTGGCGATGAAGTTCGCCGCGAAAGTGATGACGGGGACCGCCTCCCGGATCTAGGCGGCCGCCCGGAGTCAGGCCTCGACGATTTCGAAGTCGTGGGTGATCTCGGCCGTCTTGCCGAGCATGATCGAGGCCGAACAGTATTTCTCGGCCGACAGGCGGATCGCCCGCTCGACCGCTTCGGGCTTCAGATTCTTTCCGGTGACGACGAAGTGGTAGTGGATCTTCGTGAACACCTTGGGGTCGGTCTCGGCGCGCTCGGCGACGAGTTTTGCCTCGCAGCCGGTGATGGCTTGACGTCCGCGCTGCAGAATCAGCACAACGTCAAAGGAGGCGCAGCCGCCCGCGCCGACGAGGATCAGCTCCATCGGCCGCGGACCGCGGTTCTGGCCCCCGTCCGTCGGGGCTCCTTCCATGGTCAGGAAATGGCCGCTTCCGGTGCTGGCGAGAAAACTGACCCCATCGACCCATTTGACGCTGCATTCCATGCTGTTCTTCCCTGCGAGGTGGAGCCTGGATTCTAGCGTCCCGCTCGCAGCCGGGAAGGGGTTTGTGTCCGCATAAACGGGGCTTATCTTGCGATTAGCAAGTTCTAAGCCAAAATGTCGTTTAAATCTTGCGTGCCACTGTCGCTTTCACGATAATCCTTTCCGACGCGATTGATTCGGCAGCACCAGCGCCGAAGGCAATCCAGGATTGTCTCCTCCACCCTCCTCCTTTGGTGTGGATTTGGCGCAGCTCACCGAGCTGCGTTTTTTTTTGCCTTGCCTCCGTTTTTGCGAACGAGGGGTTTGACTTTTCCCGGGCCGCTTCTGTATCATCAGCGGTTTCCGTATTTGGGCCTAACCTTAAGGTCCGAGAATCACGAAGGACACGCTTATGAGGACGTTTTCTGCCAAGCCGCACGAAGTTACGCGTGATTGGTACGTGGTAGACGCGACCGACAAGGTTCTTGGCCGTCTCGCCTCCGAAATCGCGCGCCGTCTCCGCGGCAAGCACAAGCCTATTTACACTCCCCACGTCGATACCGGCGACTTCATCGTTGTGGTGAACGTCGAGAAGCTGCGTGTGACGGGTGACAAGGCCCTGAACAAGAAGTACTACCGTCACTCCGGTTACCCGGGTGGCATCTACGAAACCAATTTCCAGAAGCTGCAGCAGCGCTTCCCGGACCGTGCTCTGACCAATGCGGTCAAGGGCATGCTGCCGAAGGGCCCGCTCGGCTATGCGATGCTGAAGAAGCTCAAGTGCTACGCAGGTGCTCAGCATCCGCACAGCGCCCAGCTTCCCAAAGCCCTCGAAATCTGATCCGGAGCTCTGAATGGCTATCGTTAACAACCACAACTACGGCACGGGACGTCGCAAGACCGCCGTGGCGCGTGTGTTCATCAAGCCGGGCACGGGAAACATCGTCGTGAACGGCAAGCCGGTCGACGTGTTCTTCTCGCGCGAAACCGGCCGCATGATCGTTCGCCAGCCGCTCGAACTGACCGAGAACATCGGCAAGTTCGACATCCAGGTGAACGTCGATGGCGGCGGTGAGTCCGGCCAGGCCGGCGCTGTCCGTCACGGCATCACCCGTGCGCTGATCGACTACGACGCAGATCTGAAGTCTGTCCTGAAGAAGGCTGGCCTCGTGACTCGCGACGCTCGTGAAGTCGAACGTAAGAAGGTCGGTCTGCACGGCGCTCGTCGTCGCAAGCAGTTCTCGAAGCGTTAATTCGCTTTGCGATCTTCGAACAGCCCGCCTCGGCGGGCTGTTTGCATTTGCGCGCCCGAGCGATCCAATGGGTTGAATACGGGCACAAAAAAACCGCCAATCGGCGGTTTTTTCTTGGATAGACGCTCGATCAGACCGGATCGGTTCGCTTGTCGCGTTCAATGACCGCGTAGGCGCTGTGATTGTGGATGGACTCGAAGTTCTCCGATTCGGCCGTATAGGCGATGATCCTCGGCTCGGCATTGAGACTGCCGGCGACGTCACGGACCATGTCCTCGACGAACTTCGGGTTGTCGTAGGCGCGTTCGGTGACCCACTTCTCGTCGGGGCGCTTGAGCAGCGCGAAGAGCTCGCACGAAGCCTGCTTTTCGACCAGTTCGACCAGCTCCTCGATCCAGACCAAACCCTTTGTCTTGGCGGTCACGGTGACGTGGGAGCGCTGGTTGTGAGCGCCGTAGTCCGAGATCTTTTTCGAGCAGGGGCACAGGCTGGTGACCGGCACGACGACCTTCATCGTGAACTCGGACTTGCCGCTGGGCAGGACTTCGCCGATGAACGTGACCTCATAGTCCATCAGGCTCTCGACGCCCGAGACCGGAGCGGTCTTGCGGATGAAGTAGGGGAAGGACATCTCGATGTGGCCGGTCTCGGCTTCCAGCCGCTTGACCATTTCGCGCAGCATCGGCTCGAAGGATTCGACCGAGATGTCCCTGTCCCTGTGGTTCAGGATCTCGACGAAGCGCGACATGTGGGTGCCCTTGAAGTTGTGGGGCAGCCCGACATACATGCTGAAGGTCGCGACGGTGTGCTGGACCCCTCCGCTGCGGTCGGCAACCTTGACCGGATGGCGGATGGACTTGATTCCGACCTTGTTGATGGCAAGCTGGCGGCGATCCTCGCTGCCCTGCACGTCAGGCATCGGTGCGTCGACGTGGGTAGTCATGGCGATTCCTCTTTCATTCTTGGGCGCCTTTGCGGCCAGGCCGCAGAATGCGCAGATGCGATAAGCCGCATCCTAACATTTCCTGAGTAAGTTACTCGGCTATTGGCGCGATAGCGTCGAGCCTGGCGCGGATGCGCTCGAGGATCCGGGCGCGGGTGAGGCCGGCCTCGTCGAGCAGCAGGCCGCGTTCGCCGTGGTCGATGAAGTGGTCGGGAAGCCCCAGCCTCAGCAGCGGGATCAGGATTCCGTCCTCTTCGAGCGCGCGGGCGACTTCGGATCCGGCGCCGCCGATCACCGAGTTCTCTTCCAGCGTCACCAGAAGCTCGTGTTCCGCAGCCAGAGTCCGGATCAGTTCGCGATCCAGCGGTTTGATGAAGCGCATGTCGGCAACGCTGGCATCGATCTCGTCCGCGGCTTCGAGCGCGGTCGAGAGCAAGGAGCCGAAGGCGAGCAGCGCGATGCGCCGGCCTTGCCGGCGGATCAGGCCCTTGCCGATAGTCAGCGGCTCCAGCGATGCGGACGGGAAGATCCCCGTGCCCGCGCCGCGCGGATAGCGGACCGCCGATGGGCCATCGTGCAGGAAGCCCGTGCTGAGCAAGCGGCGGCACTCTTCCTCGTCGGAAGGGGCCATGATCACGATGTTCGGCACGCAGGCGAGGTAGCTGAGATCGAAGGCGCCGTTGTGGGTCGCGCCGTCGGCGCCGACCAGACCGCCTCGGTCGATCGCCAGCAGCACCGGCAGCTTCTGCAGCGCGACGTCGTGGATCAGCTGATCGTAGGCGCGCTGCAGGAAAGTCGAATAGATCGCGACGACCGGTTTCATCCCTTCGCAGGCCATCCCGGCGGCGACCGTCAGCGCGTGCTGCTCGGCGATGCCGACATCGAAATAGCGATCCGGGTATTCCTGCTCAAAGCGGACGAGGCCCGAGCCTTCGCGCATCGCCGGAGTGATCGCGATCAGCCGTTGATCCTTGGCCGCCATGTCGCAGACCCAGTCGCTGAAGACCTGGGTGAAGCTCGCCTTGCGTGCAGGCTCGGCCGGGATCCCGGCCTTCTGGTCGAACTTCGCGACTCCGTGATAGAGGGTCGGATCGGCTTCGGCGAGCTTGTAGCCCTGGCCCTTGCGCGTGATCACATGGAGGAAATGCGGGCCCTTGAGCTTGCGCAGGTTCTCCAGCATCGGCACCAGAGCGTTCAGGTCGTGGCCGTTGATCGGGCCGTAATAGGTGAAGCCGAATTCTTCGAACAGCGTGCCGGGCATCATCATGCCCTTGACGTGTTCCTCGGTGCGACGCGCGAACTCGAAGACCGGTGAAGGCAGTTTTTCGAGGAAGCGTTTGCCGATCGCCCGGGCACCGTTGAAGGTGCGGCCCGAGAGCAGCTGCGACAGATGCTTGTTCAGCGCGCCGACGGGTGGCGAGATCGACATCTCGTTGTCGTTGAGGATCACCAGGATGTCGCATTCGGCGACTCCGGCGTTGTTCAGCGCTTCGAAAGCCATGCCCGCGCTCATCGCACCATCGCCGATCACTGCGACCGTCTTGCGCGCTTCGCCCTTGATCTGCGCGGCCTGGGCCATGCCCAGCGCCGCCGAGATCGAAGTAGAGGAGTGCGCGGTGCCGAAAGTGTCGTATTCGCTCTCGCAGCGGCGCGGGAAACCGGAGATTCCGTGGTGCTGGCGCAGACTGGCCATCGCCTCGCGTCGCCCGGTCAGGATCTTGTGGCAGTAGGTCTGGTGACCGACGTCCCAGACGATGCGGTCGTCGGGCGTGTTGAACGCATAGTGCAGCGCGATCGAAAGCTCCACCGTGCCCAGGTTCGAGGACAGGTGTCCGCCGGTCTTCGCGACCGAATCGATCAGGAAAGTTCTCAGTTCGTCGGCGAGGGGCTTGAGCTCCTTGCGATCGAGGTTGCGCAGGTCGGCCGGATTTTCGATCCGTTCGAGCAGGGGATAGGTGCTCATTTTGTCTGGAAAGCTTTCTTCGGGAGGCTCAGAACGAGCGCTCAACGATGAAATCGGTCAGCTGGACGAGGCGGGCGGCGCTGCCGCCGAAGCCTGCCAGCGCGGCGAGGGCCTGGTCGTGCAGTTCTGCGGCCAGGCGTTTGGCATCGGGCAGGCCGAGCAGGCTGACATAGGTCGGTTTGTCGTGCTCGGCGTCCTTGCCTGCAGTCTTGCCCAGGGTCGCCGTGTCGGACTCGGCGTCGAGGATGTCGTCGACGACCTGGAAGAGAAGGCCCACCGTTTTCGCGAAGCGGTCCAGCGCAGCGAGGCCAGTTTCGTCCATTGTTCCGGCGAGGGATCCGAGCTGAACCGACGCGCGGATCAGCGCTCCGGTCTTCAGGATATGCATGAACTCGAGTTCTTCGCGCGAGAGGCTGTGCCCGACCGCGGCGAGATCGATCGCCTGACCTCCCGCCATCCCGTGCGAACCGGAGGCGCGGGCCAGAACGTCCAGCATCCGGAGCTGGCGTGCCGGATCGGCGATCAGGCCGGGGGCAGCCAGGACCTGGAAGGCCTGGGTTTGCAGCGCATCGCCGACCAACAGAGCCGTCGCTTCGTCGAATTCGACGTGTACGGTTGGTTTGCCGCGGCGCAGCACATCGTTGTCCATGCAGGGCATGTCGTCATGGACCAGCGAATAGGCGTGGATCAGTTCGACGGCCGCGGCGGCTGAATCGAGCGCTTTCGCCGGGGCCCGGGCGAGTTCGCCGGCCGCCTGGACCAGCAGCGGGCGCACCCGCTTGCCGCCGCCCAGCGCCGCATAGCGCATCGCTTCGTGCAGGCGCACGGGAATCGAGTGGCGCGCAGGCAGCAGCGCTTCCAGAACTGTCTCGAAGTGCTTCTGATGCCCGCTCATCCATTCGGGAAGACTCTGCCCGCTCATCGCCCGGCCTCCTCGTCCGCGAAGGCCGTCAGCTGCTCGCCTTCGAGCACGCGCAGCTTCTGCTCGGCCCCCTCCAGCGTCTTCTCGCAGTACTGGAGCAGGCGGATGCCGCGCTCGTACTGGGAGAGCGCCTGCTCCAGAGGCTGTTCGGGAGACTCCATCGCTCCGACTATGGCTTCAAGCTCGGATACTGCGGACTCGAAGGACTTGGGTTCGTGGCTGGTCTTGGTCATCGGGATACGGTCGGCGGTCTGAAGCGAGCCGGGCAGGTTCTTATCGAGGAGGAACCGGCGGGGCTTCTTGATGAATTGCCGCAATTGTACTTTACCGCCCCCTTTCGGGTTGCCCAGTCCTGCTGGTTTGAAGAAAAGGGAGCGCGCAGCCCGCTTCCGGAGAAAGCAATCACATCTGCCGGAACAGATGGGCGAACTGACGGCTGACGGGAAGTTTTTCGGCTCGACCCTTGAGCTTCAGGTGGGTGCGACCGGCCTCGTCCTGCTCCGCGTGGCTGATGCCAGCGACGTTGACGAGGGTGCCGCGATGGATCTGCCAGAACTGCCGGGGATCCAGAGCCGCCATCAGCTCGCGCAGCGACGTGCGGATCAGGCCGTCGCTGCTGGCCGTCGCGACGGTGACGTATTTGTCGCAGGCCTCAAAATACAGAACCTGTTCGACCGGGATCATCCTGACCGAATTGCCGACGCCGATGCGGATGAAGCGCAGAGGCTCCGTGACTTCAGGCTTTTCGAGCAAGCCTTTCAGGGCAAGGGCGAGCGCGTCGAGCGCAGGAGCCGGTTCGGGGGCCGAGAGCCTTTGCTTGAGACGGGAGATGCAACGGGCGAGGCGCTCAGGTTCAACCGGTTTGAGCAGGTAGTCGATCGCCGCGGTATCGAAGGCCGGTAGCGCGTATTCGTCGTAAGCGGTGACGAACACGATCAGTGGTGGTCGCGCGCGCTCGCAGAGTTCGCGCGCCGTCTGCAGGCCGTCGCACACCGGCATCCGGACATCGAGGAACACGACATCGGGTTGGAGGCGATCGATCAGGGTCAGCGCTTCCGCCCCGTTGGCGGCGACGCCGACGCATTGGGCCTCGGCCCAGAGCTCTGCGAGATGGGCTGCCAGAGCGCGGGCGAGCAGCGGTTCGTCCTCGGCGATCAGGTAATGCACGGCTTTCATGCCTTGTCCTCCAGTGCGGCGAACGGGATGCGCAGCTGGGCGGCCGTCCCGGAGGGCTCTCTTGCGCGCAACTCCAGGCTGGTTTCGTCTCCATAGAGCATTGCGAGGCGTTCGCGGACATTGGCCAGTCCCGTACCCGTGCTCGTTTCGTTGAATGGGGCTTTGTCCAGGCCCACCCCGTTGTCGCTGACGTCTATCGTCAGCGTCTGCCCTTCGCTGCGGACGGCGACCGTGATGTTGCCGCCGCTGGCCGAGGGTTCGATGCCGTGTTTGATCGCGTTCTCGACCAGAGGCTGCAGCAGCATCGGAGCAAACGGAAGCTCGGCGTATTCCGGGGGGCAGAGCACGGAGGCGCTGAAGCGGTCAGGCAGCCGGATCTCCATGATCGACAGATAGGCGCGCAATTGCTCGCACTCCTCGCCGAGCGTGCACTGCGTGCTGCGGGCGTGGGTCAGCGAATTGCGCAGGAAACGGTTGAGGTGGCCGAGCAGGACGCGGGCCTGTTTGGGGTCGAGGCCGATCAGCGCATCGAGATTGGCCAGCGTGTTGAACAGGAAATGGGGCTCGATCTGGGCTTGCAGGCTGCGCAGCTGGGCTTCAAGAACGGCCCGTTTGGCCAGCTCCTCCCGCTGGCGGGCCTCGATCAGCTGGGCTTTGCGAAAGAAGTAGAGAATGCCCAGGGTTCCTCCGAGGATCGAGAAGCCCAGACTCCTGAGTTGGGCGGGCAAGGAAACCTCTCCCAGAAGCAGCAGGGAATGGTTCGCCTTGAACAGGCTGGAGACGGTGCCGCCCAGCAGGAAACCGGAGGGGATGCCGATCAGGGCCAGAACCGCAATCGTGATGTTTCCGCGAACGCACAGCCGGGTGCAGGCGACGCGCAGCGCGAGGATCGCGGAACTGATGCCCAGCCCTATGCAGTGACTGGTGATCATGATCTCGCCGATTCGCTCCCAGGCGGGCAGGTAGGCGGCGCAGAAGAACCCGACCAGCGTGTTGATGGCCAGCACGGCCGGCAGTTCCCGCAGTGCGGTGCGCCAAACGGGGCGGGTCGTGTCGTAATAGGCGGGTGCGGCGGAGTTCATCGATTCGGGCCGATCTGTGTGCGCACTAGAAAGGGTACTTGATCCAGAGGTAGGCTTTGCTCTTGTCCGGAAGATTATCCGCGATGGCCGAACCCGGGCCAGCATAGCGTCGCCAGCCTCCTTCGACGCTGAGCTCGTCCCCCTGCCAGGCGAGCGAAATCGTCGTGATGCGACCATGATCGGCAGGCATATAGAGCATGTCGAGCGCGGGCGACCAGCGGGTGTCGGTCCAGGCGGCACGGAGCAGGACGTTGTCTCGCTGCAGGTTGGTGCTGGCCAGAGTCGTTGCGCTGTTCGCGAGCTGGCCGATATGCGCGTCGGCAGGCAAATTTGTGGGGAGACTTTCGATCCGGTTGCGCCAGTTTTTCCATTCCTGCCGGCTCGGCGCACGACTGTCATGCCAATACTCGGCCATCAGTGAGAGCTGATTCTCCGAAGTCCAGCTCGTGCCGAGAAGGCTTTGCCATCCGCCCTCCGTGGTCTTCTGCGCATAGAGCCCTCCTTCTTCGACATAGCGATCCAGCTTTTCGGCGCGGAGCGCCGAGGCGTGGATCTCCAGCGAATCCGTGATCACGCTGGCGATCGCGAGTCCCGCCTGCGCGCCGGTGCGCCGTCCCCAGCGGGCGACGGCGTGGGCGTCGGAGCTCCCGCGGCGCAGGAAGTAGCGGAGCGCGACGGCCGACTCTTCGGGGCCAGCGGCCCCGGCGCTTTTCAGAGGATTCGCGAGCACCAGAGACCAGGCCGAATCGCCGCTATAGCGCTCGGCCATCGCGACGCGCACGCCTTCGAGCGTTGAACCGTAGAGGGTGCGGCGGTTCTCCTGCTGGATGACATCGAGAGGGCGGAAGCCCTGGCCGACATCCCAGCTAACGATCTTCTTGCCGACCGTGAAATGCCAGTCCTCCGTCTTGCCTGACCAGTTCAGTTCGTTGATCAGACCCCGGGTCTGCTCTTCGCCGGGCGAGCTGCGAGCATGGGTGATCGTTGCCTGAGCCTGAAATTGGCCTTTTCGCCCCTTGAGCGAAAGCTCTTCTTCGAGCGTCTCGCTGCCCGCCTGCAGTTGCGCATTGGCAGGAGCGAGAACGCCGCTGTGGTTGCTGCTTGCCGATTCGGCCAGCAGCCGCACCGAGCCGGATCCGTCGCCGTCCCCGGCGAGGCAGGGGAGAGCGGTTAGGGCCAGGCTCAGCAGCAGGGCCGCACGCCGATGAGCGGATCGCTTTTCCATGCTCAGAGCTCGGCCCGGGTCAGGAACATCGGATTAAACCATTCGTCCGGTGCGCGCCTGGGTTTGCGTTCGAGGTAGTGCACGACAGTCTCGCGGCTCTTCTCGATCTGGTCCTGCAGAACCATCTCCTTGACCTGACGGCGACCGTCGATCTTTTCCAGTACGAAGCGCGCCCGCTTGGCGAGCTTGTCCGACTGCACGAAGAGATCAGAGCGCACGGGTTCGGCGCTGCCGGCGGCCAGCCACAGTTCGATGCGCGCGTAGGTGACACCTTTGCGCTGAGCGTTCAGCGACAGATGGGTGCAGCGCAGCTTGCCGCCTTCGTCGCAGGCCTCGTCGCCGACGATCTTCCCGTCGTAGTCCCCGGCCCAGGTCATCGTTGCGATGTCGCCGGTCGATGCGTCGCCCAGCAGCTTTTGCGTCGGGGTGATGCGCATCGGACGCTGGCTGCTGGGCATGATCAGCCAGAAGTCATCGCCGAGCATCAGCACCTTCTGCCCTTTCTCGGCCGGCGAGCGCATCAGCACCAGGGACTGCCGGCTCTCGCGCAACAGCACGAGATAGCGGCGATCCTTGCTGGGGTGGCCGTGCTTGTTGATGACGATCTGGGTTTCCACCTGCATCGCGGTATCGGAGAGGCGATAGGCATCGGCCTTCTTCAGCAGTGCCTGGACCTTCTCGTCGGCTTGGGCTGAAGGGAGCAACAGAGCGGCGAAAAGCGTTGCGAAAAGGGCTTTCTTAAACATGAGCCAGAGCCTCCACGATGGGTTTGCGCGCGCTGTGGCGGCTGACCAGCGCTGCACACAAGGTCGCGAGCGCGGTGATTCCGGCCACGACCAACAGATAGATCAGCGGGTTGATCGCGACCGCGAGCGGGTAGCCAACGCTGTGTCCCGGCGGAGGGGGCATCTTGAGGTCGGCGAAGAGCAGCGCGATTGAGATCGCCAGCGCGAGCAGGGCTCCGGCGCAGGCTCCCGCGCCGCCGAGAACTGCGCCCTCCATCGCGAAGGAGCGGATCAGCTGCGCCGGGAGGGTGCCAAGCGCGCGCAAGGTGCCGATTTCACGGGTGCGCTCGACGATGGCCATGCTCATCGCGTTGGCGACGACGAAGAGGACGATCATCGCGATGATGCCGCCGAGGGCGCCGAAGATCCGGTTATAGAGGCTGCGAACCGACTCGTAATAGAACGCCTGGTCGCGCCAGGTCTGGGCCGTGAAGCCTTTCCCTGCCGTCTTCTCTATCCGTGCCCGGGCGGAGTCGGCCTGCTTCATGTCGGAGAGATAGACGCCAAGCTGGCTGATGTTCTGCGTCACGAGAAGCTGCTGCGCGGTCGGCAGATCCGTATAGATGGCCCGTTTGTCGTAGTCGGGTACGCCGGTCGAGAAGGTGCCGCGCACTTCGACGTCCACCGCATTGAGCGCGCCCTCGGTGGTCGAGGTCAGCAGCGTCAGCCCTGAACCTGGATGGACGTTGAGCGTTTTCGCCAGAGTATCGCCGAGCAGGACCTGCGGAACCCCTTGGTGTCGGGAGTCCAGGAGCTGTCCGCTCTTGATCGTCAGAAACGGCCCTTTGACGAGGAACTCGCTGTCCGGATCGATCCCCGTGCCCATCATGATCACGGATTTGTCGCCGTTTGAAACCAGACCTGAAAAGCTGATCCGGGGGAGTAAATAGCGCACCTCGCTGTCGGCAAGCAGGCGTTCGCGCAGTTCCGGGTAGTTCCCGATACCGTACTGAAGTGGCGTGTCCTCCTCGCGCAGGAAGTGTTCGCTCCGCGCCACGACCAGGTGGCCGGCATCGCGTGCCGCGGATTCGGCGAGTCCCTGATAGGTGAACTCGGCGAATCCGGCGGCCAGCAGGATGGCCGCGGTGCCCAGCGCCGCAATGCTCAAGGTGACCGCCGAGCGGCGGCGGTTGCGCAGCGCATTCAGAAAGGCGAATTTAAGCCACTTCATGAGCTTCTCCTTGGAGGGTTTGGGCGGGCGGGACCGTTTCGAGAAGGCAGCCGTCGCGCATCGCGAGGACGCGGTCGCAGCGATCGCTCATCCGGCTGTCGTGAGTGGCGACCAGGCAGGCCGCGCCTTCTTCGTGACAGAGCTCGCGGATTAGCGAGATCACCTGATTCGCGGTCTGCGAGTCCAGATTGGCCGTCGGCTCGTCGGCGATGACCAGGCGAGGTGTCTTGATCAAGGCACGCGCGACGGCGACCCTCTGCCTTTGCCCGCCGGAGAGGGCGTCGGGGCGGCGCGCCGCCTGTTCCGAGAGTCCCACCTTGGCCAGCATTTCGCCGACCCGTTTCCGGCGCTCGGCCGTCGGCACACCCGAGAGGAAGAGCGGGTAGTCGACGTTGTCGGCGACGCTCATCACCGGCACCAGGTTGAAACCCTGAAAGATGAAGCCGATCGCGACGCGGCGCAGCAGGGCACGTTCGTGTTCGTCGAGCGCGCCGACCTCCCTGCCTTCGAGCAGATAGCGTCCGGAGTCGGCGCAGTCGATCAGACCGGCGATATTGAGCAGAGTGCTCTTGCCGCTGCCTGACGGACCGGTCAGGGCCAGCATCTCGCCAGGCGAGACGCTCAGACTGGCGTCGGAGAGGGCGCGAACGCCCACTTCGCCCATCCTGTAGCTCTTGCTGATGCCGTTGAGGTGGACGACGGAGGGCCTCATTGCCAGATCTCCTTGAGCTGGGTTTGCGCGGCCCGGCGTTCGGTTTCACTTCCCGAAGCCAACAGCCCGATCGCAGTGATGCGGGCGGTGGGCAACTGCTCGCGGCGTGCAGTCTTCAGAGCCAGATCGACTACGGATCTGCGAAAGCCTTCGGGACTTGTCGCCAGCTCGGGGTGGGTAAGCAGAGCCTGCAGCTGCTGATGGCCGACCGTGCTGCGCTTGAACAGGCCGGGCAACGCCAGGAAGGTGCTGGCGGCGACCAACCGGGTTTCGAGCGAGATCGGCACGCCGCGCAGGTTTTGCTGATCGTGTTGGGGGCCGAGAAGGCGCAGGGCCTTGTCGATCTCGGCGAGGCCATCCTCGGTGTATTTCATCTTGTTCCAGGGCAGCAGCGCGTGACTGCCTTGCAGGGTTGCCGAGGATCCGAGATAGGCGTGCAGCAGAGGGTTGCCCGGGTCCTGGCGCAGCAGTTGCTCAAAAGCCGCGACCGAGGCGTCGGCTGCGGCCGAATCTCCTGAACGGGCTTTTTGCAAGATGCCGAAAGCGGACTGAAAGGCTGTCGTATCGATTGCCTGTGCAGCCGGAGCCAGTGACAGTGCCAGAGCGAGCAGGAGGAGGGCGGTTTTCATGTCTTGTCCTGAAGGAAGAAGAGCCTTCAATTTAGGTGGGCCGGTCTCGGCAGGCAGCAACGCTGAGACGAAACGACGAAGCCGGGCGCGAGTGGTTCCTGGGAGGCGCGAATGAAGCGGGGACAAAAAAAGCCCGCCGGGTAGGGGCGGGCTTTGGCTTGAGTTGCGGCGATCAGCGCTTGGGAGTGCCGATCAGGTCGATGACGACTCGGCGGTTGGGCGCGAGGCACTCGCGCAGCTTGGGGTTGTCGCGGTTCCTTGGGACGATCTCGTCGCACTTCGCGACAGGTTCGCTGCTTCCTTTGCCGACGACACGGACCTTGTCGGCCGGGACTCCGTGCATCTGCAGGTAGTCGCGGACTGCTGCGGCGCGGCGTTCGGAGAGCGGCTGATTGCTGCTCTCCGAACCGATTGGATCGGTATGGCCGGTTACGATCACCTCTTCGAGCGAATAGGAGGCCATCCGGGTGATGAACTTGTTCAGCGCGGAGATGTTGCCGTCCCTGAGCTTGTCGCTGCCAAAGTCGAACAGCGCATCGGAAGAGAGTTTGGCGCTGAGCGCCGGCTTCTTCGCCGCCTCCGCCAGGCGGTCGGTGATCGGAGGGCGCCCGGCCATCGCCGCCGCGGTATCGAGGGCCGGCGCGAGGTAAATCTCGCCGGCGCAGTTGACGGTCGCGTCTTCGGTGGGAGTCTCCTGGCCATCTTCATCGGGTGCCTGCTTCGCAATGGGGGCGAGCTTGAGCGCCGGCAGGATCTGGTGCGCGGCGGCCAGGACGCGGTAATCGGCGAGCTGCCGGTCATAGTCCGTCCGGGTCTGGGAGCGGCGCGCCTCGAACAGTTCGTTCTCGGTGTCGAGCAAGTCGAGCAGCGTGCGTTGGCCGATATCGAACTGTTGCCGGTAGGCGTCGCGCGCCTTCTGGGTCGAGAGCGAGTGCTGGTCGAGGAAAGTGCTCTGTTCGCGCAGAGCCCGGGCATCGTTCAACGCGATCGCGGTGGTCTGGGCGACGTCGCGGCAGACTTTGTCCCTCTGCGCCTGGGCTGCGTAGAAGAGCTCGGAGCTCTGCCTCACCCTGGCCCGATCCGCGCCGCCGCGGAACAGGTTGTAGTTGAGCACGACTTTGGCTTCGGTCGAGTTGTAGCTGCCTGTCGCGCCATCCAGGTTGCGCTCGTAGTTGCGAGCGAGCTGCAGTTCCAGCGTGGGCATGTTGGCGGCGCGGTTCTGGCCCTTCTCGGCGCGCGCCGCGCGCATGTTCGCGACCGCGGCGCGGAAAGCCGGGCTGGCTGCGATTGCGGACGGCAACGGATTCGTATCGCGCGGCAGATCGGCGCTGACCGCCGGAGCGTCAGACAGGCTGTCGCCCGGGAGCTTGCCGACGATGCGGTAGTAGCGCTGGGTCACGTCGTGTAGGTTCGACGTCTCAGTGAGCCAGTTCGACTGGGCTAAAGCCAGGCGGCCGGCGGCCAGTTCGAGGTCGACGCGTCGGCCGACTCCCGCCTTGACGCGGTCCTCGATCTGGCCGAACACTTCGCGGTGGGTGGCCCAGTTCTCGCGTGCGAGCTCGACCAGGTGGCGATAGCGCAGCACGTCGAGATAGGCCTGAACCGCGCTCAGTGCGGTCGAGTCCGAAGTGTCGAGCAACTCATAGTAGCGGGTCAGTTTCGTGAAACCGGCGCGCTTGACGTCGTGGTAAGTGGCCAGGCCATCGAACAGCACCTGACGCAGCTGAACCGATGCGCCGGGATGGTTGTACCAGCCCGTCTTGGTGACCGGATAGTCGTGTTTTTCCTGGCCGACGTAGCCCTGGAGATTGACCTGGGGCATCCAGCCGCCTTGCGCGACGTCCTTGGCATCCTCGGCTGCGCGCAGTGCGTGGTAGCGTGCGAGCACTTCGGGGTTGTGCAAGATGGCTTGCTCAACGGTTTCCGGCAGGGTCGCTGCGGCGCAGGGGCCGCTGCTGAAGATCAAGGCGAAGACCAGCGAAGACAGAACGAATTTCAATTCAGGACTCCTCATCCTTTTGGGTATTCAGAGTGCGTTTTTCAGCGTGGGAGATCGGACTCCCCATTATCCCGTTTGTTCAATCCTGACGGAGGCTAGGCGCGATAACATCGGAAGAAAGTCGCTCTTTGTGCGAGATTTAACCTGTGTTTGCGTTTCCTCCTTGTCTTCAGTGCTTGACTCGGTCTCCACTCACCGTTGCAATTCTGTCGTGCTCTTCTCTCTGCTGTCCCGCTCATCGCCTTCGTCGATTGCCGCGACCCTGTTGCGCCGTCTTGCGCTGCTGGGGGCTCTGCTGTGCCTGTTCGCCTGGGCGGCGGTTGGCGAGGATGCCGCGCTGGTGGCTGTGGCTGCTCAGCGCTATGGCGCAGGTGGGGCCGGCGCGGTTCGCGAATGGCGCGCCCTGCTCTCCTCGCTCAGAGGGCAGAGCGAAGCGGACCAGCTGCGTCGGGTCAATGACTTCGTCAATCGCCGGATCCGCTTCGCCGAGGATTCGGTCGTCTGGCAGCAGGCGGACTACTGGGCTACGCCCGTCGAATCGCTAGGCCGGGGGCTGGGCGACTGCGAAGACTATGTGATCGCCAAGTACTTCTCGCTCCGCGAGCTGGGTGTGCCGACCGCGAAGCTCAGACTGATCTATGCGCGGGCGCGCATCGGCGGGCCGCACAGCAGCGTGACCCAGGCGCACATGGTGCTGGGCTATTTTGCGACGCCCCAGGCCGTCCCTCTCGTGCTTGATAATCTGCTCGGCGAGATTCGCCCGGCGACCCAGCGTACGGATCTCGCCCCGGTATTCAGCTTCAATGGCGATGGTGTGTATGCCGGGGCCGCGACGACCCCGGTCGAGCGCATCACCCGTTGGAAAGAGTTGCTCCTGCGTATGCAGGCCGAGGGCTACTCGCCCTGAGAAAAGGAAAGCCCATGTCTTTGTTGCGCCAACTGTGGATTACGGTCATTGTCGCCAGCCTGATCGCCTGGCTGGGAGGTTTCGCGGTGAGCATCTACACCGCGCGCAGCTATCTTGAGCAGCACCTGCTTGCCCAGGGAGCCGATACGGCTACGGCCCTGGCCTTGTCGATGTCGCAGCAGAAGATCGATCGCGCGATGGCCGAAGTGATGGTCTCCGCGCTGTTCGACTCCGGGCACTTTGAGCGGGTCCAGTACCAGGATGTTCAGGGCAGGACGATCGCGGAGCGGCACAGTGGCGTTGTCGAAAGCCTGACTCCCGAATGGTTCGTGCGCCTGATCCCGATTGAAGCCGAGCCTGGCGTCGCGCTGGTTAGCCAGGGCTGGACCCAGGCCGGCCGCGTTACGATCGTCGCTCAGAAGCGCTTCGCCTACGATGCTCTGTGGCGGGGGTCGCTGCAGTTCGGCGCCGTCATGTCGCTGCTCGGCGCGCTGCTGATCCTGGCGATCAAGTTGCTGATGCGCTGGGTGAGGGCGCCCATCGATCTGATGGTCGAACAGGCCCGGGCGATCGGTGAGCGGCGCTTCATCACCAACGAGGAACCCAAGATCCGCGAGTTTCGCAGTGTCGTGCGGGCCTTGAACCTGATGGTCGGACAGGTCAGAACCATGTTTGCTGAGCAGGCGGGGCGGATCGATGCGCTGCGCTCCGAGGCCAACCGGGACGCGCTGACCGGCTTGCCGAACCGCAGTTTCTTCCTGGGCTGTCTGGGAAGCGAGCTGGATGGTGAGGACTCGCCGGCGGTCGGCGCTCTGGCGCTGATCCGGCTCAAGGATCTGACCGAGACGAACCGGCGCCTGGGGCGAGAGCGCACCGATGGCCTGATCAAGGCGCTGGCCGCGGCGCTGCAAGGGATTGTTGGCGACGGGGCTCTGCTCGCCCGCCTCAACGGAGCCGATTTCGCGTGGCTGATCCCGGGCGCCGAATCCGAAATGGTGCAGGCGCGCGCGGAGGAAATCGTCCATGCGCTCGAAGCGCTGCGCCGCCGCCTCCACCTCGAGCAGGATGTGGCGGGCCACGTCGGCGTGACGCTGTACCGCCACGGCGATGATCTCGCCGGCGTGCTGGCGCGCGCCGATGCGGCGCTGATGCGGGCCGAACGCGGCGAAGGGGGCGCTGCCGTGATCAGCGGCTACGACACGCCTCTGGTTGCGCGAACCCAGGAAGCGTGGCGGATTCTGCTCCAGCAGTCGGTTGCCCGGCGCAGTTTCGCTCTGGCGACCTTTCCGGTGCTGCACATCGATGGAAAGCCTTGGCACGACGAAGCGATGATGAGGATGAGCGCGCCCGACGACGGAGATCCGTGGACGGCGGGCCAGTTCATGCCGGCTGCCGATCGCCTGGGCATGACCGCCGAGCTCGACCTTCTCGCGGTCGAACTGGCGCTGCAGCGCCTGCAGCACGGAGGTGAGGCGGTCGCGGTCAATATCTCGCCGTTGTCGCTGCAGAGTCTCGAATTCCGTGCCGGCCTCGAGCGCCTGCTCGCTGCAGCACCGCTTGCCGCGAGCCGGTTGTGGATGGAAGTCTCCGAAGCCGGCCTCGATCAGGGGCTGTCCGGTCTGGCCGCCGTTTCGCCGATTCTGGGTCAGTACGGTAGCCGGCTGGGGATCGAACACTTCGGTCGCCAGTTCTCGGCGATCCCCAGGCTTTACGCGCAGCGGATCGACTACCTGAAGATCGATGGCAGCTTCGTCTCCGGTATCGCCGAGAACGAAGGCAACCAGCGCCTCGTCAAGGCGATCGCCGATGTCGCGCGCGGCCTGGATATCCTGGTCCTGGCCGAGCGGGTCAGCAGCGAAGCCGAATGGCGGATGCTCGCCGACCTCGGCGTTGCCGGAGTCACCGGACCGGCCGCAACCGCGCGTGCGCAGGCCAAGCCGGCGCACCCGTGATCGACGCGAGCCCGGCGAGAGCCGGGCTCTGGCCACTTATCAGTCGGTGATCAGGTTCTTGTTCGTGAGCAGGTTGTTGATGATGTTGGCGTCGTTCAGAAGCGATGTCGAGCCGTCGATCAGCAGGTTGACCCCGGTGAGCACGATGGTCTGATCTTCGTGGCCTGCATTGTAGGTGCCGCCAGTGAAACCGCCGCTGCTGCTGACGTGAACCACGGTACTGGTGACGCCTCCCGATGTCGTTGCCTCGAAGTGCAGGTAGTTGGCGAGGTTGCCGGGGTCCTGACCGAAGTGACTCTCGCCCTGCAGCAGATCGCGCAGGTCGAGCGCATCTCCTCCCGAGCCCTTGGTGAAATCCGTCACCAGATCTGTTGTGCCCGCATGTCCCACTGAATCGCCGATACCTAGGGCGCTGTTGCCGGTGGTCGAGGTTCCCGCCGTCGCGCTGCCGTCATTCAGCGACCAGACGAACACGTCGGAGCCGGCCCCGCCCATCAGCACGTCGCTGCCGGCTCCGCCTTCGATCCGGTCCTTGCCCTCTCCCCCGCGCAGTGCGTCGTTTCCGGCTCCTCCGGACAGGTAGTCATTCCCGGCGCCGCCGTCGAGCAGATCGGAGTGGGCTCCGCCGAGCAGCGCATCGTTGCCATCGCCGCCGTGGATCACGTTGCCGAGCGCGTGGTTGGCGGTGTCGTCGCTGTTGGCTCCCATGAAGTTCGATGTCTTCAGGGTCGCCAGATCAGTCGCTTGCGAATTGTCAGAGCCATAAACGATGTCGTTGCCATTTCCCGCATCGACGATGCTGTTGGCCGCGCTGGCGTGGATCAGATCCGCACCGGCCGTGCCGGCGACCGTCGCCAGGCTGGAGTCGATGACGTTGGCGCTGGTCTCGTCCGCGCCGTTGATCGTGACCGTCAGGGTCGCGGTGCTCGTTGCGCCGCTCGGATCGGCGACGGTGTAGCTGATCGTATCGTGCAGGACCTCGCCCTTGTTCAGCGCGTTTACCTGGGCGTTGTCGTTGGCCAGCTGATACGTATAGCTGCCATCGGCGTTGATGTGGAAGCTGCCGTAGGTCGCTGCGACATCCTGGGCGAGCAGGCTCGTCTGCCCATTGACCGCTGCAACGTGCAACTTGTCGCCGTCGACGTCGGTGTCATTGCTGGTGACCGAGCCGTTGACCGTATAGCTGCCGGAGTCTTCGGTGACGCTGGCGTTGTCCGCGACCGCGACCGGCGCGTCATTGACGCCGGTCACCAGGATGGGCAGCGTTGCCGTGGTGCTGCCGGTCTGGCCTGTCGCGGTTTCGGTACTGGTTGCGGTCAGGCTCAGCGTGACGGTTCCGTTGAAATCGTGGGGAGGCGTGAAGCTCAGCGAACTGAGCGACCAGGACGTGATGACGACCGAAGTGGCTCCGCTCGTTGCGGTGAAGCTGTGCGTACCGTCGGTGATGACGGAGCCCTCCGGCAGGCCGCTGATGCTGATGCTGCCGAGCTGTTCCGAACCGTCCGTGTCGGCAAGAGTGACCGAGATCGGTGAGAGCTTGAAGGGCGTATCCTCGACGCTGCTGTTGTAGGCCGGGTAATAACCGCCGCTGCTGTCGCCGACGAGACCCAGATGGACCGCGCCGGTAGAGTCCAGCGTACTCACCGAACTGTAGAGATTGAAGTTGCTGCTGGTCAGCTCGAGCGCGGTGCCGCCATCGACGCTCAGATAGGGTTTGACCGCACCGACGCCGTTGCCGTTGTAGACCGCCCAGTCCAGCGTGTAATAGCCGCTCACCGCCGGCGAGAAAGTGGTCGCGGTGATGTTGCCCCAGCTGTTGTAAGCCTTGTTCAGCACTTCCTGGCCACCGATTTTCAGGATCGCAGTGTCATCCATGTAGGAGCTGAACGTATAGGTCTTGCCTGCCTCCATGTAGATCAGGCCGCTCATCCGGTAGGCCCCGTCCTCGCTGATGCCGGTCGGTGAGCTACCGGAGTGTGGCGTGTAGTTCTGAGGTGTGCCGGATATGCTCGTGGAAGCCAAGCTGGTCGTCGCTGCATCGAGACGGGTCAGCAGCGTGCTGACTTCGGCGGTGGTATCGACGGTGTCTGTCGAGATCTTGGCCAGATTGACATAGGTTCGCGTCGTCAGACCGTCGCCGAGTGCGGGCGTCGCGATGATGGCCGCGCCTGCGACGATCGAGCTGCCGTTGACCTGGATCACCGGACCGTCGGCGACCGGTGCGATATCGAGCGTGATGCTGGCGGACGAACTGCTGCTGATACCGTCCGTAGCCGTGAAGCTGAAGCTTGCGTAGTCAGCATGCTGGTCGCCGAGGCCCGCCGTGTTGTAGCTGCTGTTGCCCGACTCGTTGGCGTCGGGTACGAAGCGCAGGTGGTTGGCATCGATCTCCGTCTGACTGATCGTTTGGCCCTGCGTGACGGCGACCCAGCTGCTGCCGTTGTAGTACTGCAGCTGACCGTCCTTGGGCAGGCTGGTGATCGTGATGCCGGACGAGCTGCCGCCATCGACATCGGTCACATGGAACTGGGCCCAGCTCAGCACCAGCGGTGTGTCTTCGGTGCCGCTGACCGTGCTGCTCGCGACGGTCGGAGCGTCGTTGGCGCCGGTGATCGTGACCTTTATCGTCTGGCTGGCAGATCCATCGAGGCTGTAGACCGTCAGGGAGTCGGACGTGGTGTCGCTTGGGGTCAGCGCCTGGGTCTCTGGCTTGCTGTTGTCGAGCGTGTAAGTCCAGGCGCCCGTGGCGGCATTGAAGGTAAAGGAACCATAGGTGCCGGAGAGCGTGTTCGCGGGTTGGAAGCTTGCCTGACCGGAGTCGGAATCCTTGATGGTCAGCGTACCCGAGTCGAACGAAGTGCCGTGGGTCGCGTTGGCGATTCCTCCATCTTCGGTGACGGCTCCCGCGTTGTCGCCACTGATTGTGGCGTTGTGATAGCTGCTGCTGACAGTGAGTTTTGCCGAACCCGTTACGGATTTCGGATCAGAGACGCCGTTGGTGCTGCCGTTGTCGGTGATCGTGTAGCTGAAGTTGACTGTGCCTGTGCCACTCGGAGTGTAAGTCCAGGTGCCGTTGTTGTTGTCCGTCACGTATCCGTTGCCGGAGGTGATTTTGAGGTTGCTGACCGTCAGCGTATCGCCGTCGATATCGGCGGCTTTGCCGAGCAGTTCTGCCGCCGTGATCGTGGTCGTTTTGACCCTGGTCCCGGCAAGAGTCACTGCGCTGGTCGTCGGTGCGTCATTGACCGGGGTGACGCCAATGCTCACGGTCGAAGTTGTCGTGCCGCCGTGGCTGTCTGAAACCTTGACCGTGAAGGAATCGGCACCGTTGTAGTTCGCGGCCGGCGCGTAGCTGAAGATGCCGTCAGCATTGACGGTCAGAGAGCCGTGAGCCGCACTCGAGTCGAGAGCATAGGAGAGAGTGTCGCCCTCGGCGTCGCTGGCTGCCAGCTTTCCGGAAAGCACTGTGTCTTCGCTCGTTGTAAAGAACTGGGTGGTCAGCGTCGGTGCGTCGTTACTGCCGTGGATCGTGACGGTCAGAGTCTGGCTGGCCGTGCCATCCGCGCTCTTGACTGTGATCGTGTCAATGAGGCTTTGCTTGTCGCCGAGCGCCTGGATCGCGTTGAGGCTGTTGTCGACCGAGTAAGTCCATTGGCCGCTTGCGGTATCGACGGTGAAGCTGCCGTAGGTGCCGGTGAGCGTGACCGGCGTAGCCAGATGGGCTGCGTCGGTGTCGACGTCATGAACGGTCAGCGTGCCGCCGGTCGTCAGCGTGCCGGAGGCTGAGACATTGCTGTCCTCGGTGACTTCACCCGCAGCGGATCCGGTGATTGAGGCGATATCGTTGGTGCCGGTGATCGCAACGGTCACAGTATGCTCGGTGCCGTCCAGGCTCTTGACCGTGAAAGTCTCGTTGGGCAGGGACTGGCCTTCGCCGAGGGCCTGAACGGCCGGGTCGGCGCTGTTGAGCGTATAGGTCCAGTGTCCGGCAGCGTCGATGCTGAAGGTGCCGTGGGCGCCGGCGGCATTGGTTTGAACCTGGAAGCTCGCTTCGCCGGCATCCGCGTCGGTGACGGAGAGCGTGCCGGAGGCCAAGGTGGTGGTGTCTTCCTTGACGGAGCCAGCATCGGATCCGGTGATCACGGCGGCGTTGTTGGTGCCGGCGATCTCGACGGTGATCGTGCTCGGGGTGCCGTCGGCACTCTGCACGGTGATCGAGTCCGTATAAGTTTTGCCGGCTTCGAACTCGTTGTGTGCGGAGTCGGCGGTGTAGGTCCAGCTGCCGTCGGTATTGACGGTGAAGTGACCGTAGCCGTTGGAGCCGGCGACGTTGCTCTGGGCAATGAAGGTGGCCGGGCTGTCGACGTCGGTGATCGCGAGCGTGCCGCCCGTCGAGAGAACGGAGTCGGTTTCTGTCAGCGTAACGACGGCCGGAGTGATCACGGCCGCATCGTTGGTGCCGGCGATCTTGATGCTGATCGTGCTCTGAGTGCCGTCGGCGCTGGTGACAGTGATCGAGTCCGTATAGGTCTTGCCGGCTTCGAACTCGTTGTGTGCGGAGTCGGCGGTGTAGGTCCAGGAGCCGTCGGTATTGACGGTGAAGTGACCGTAGCCGTTGGAGCCGGCGACGTTGCTCTGGGCAATGAAGGTGGCCGGGCTGTCGACGTCGGTGATCGCGAGCGATCCGCCTGTTTTGAGCACGGAATCAGTTTCTGTCAGCGTGAGGCTGATCGGTTGGATCACGGCGGGGTCATTGACGGCCGCGATGCCAACCGAAACGGTCGAAGTCGTGGTGCCACCCTGGCCGTCCGAAACGGTCACGGTGAAGCTGTCCGAACCGTTGTAGTTCGCGGCCGGCGTGTAGGTGAAAGTGCCGTCCGCGTTGACGACGACCGAGCCGTGCTGAGGCGCGGTGCCAGCCGAATAGGTCAGCGCATCGCCATCGACATCGGCTGCGGTGACCGAGCCGGTGACCGGAGTGTCTTCGCTGGTCGAGACGGTGACGTTGCTGGTGGTCGGCGCGTCATTGACCGGGGTGACCTCGAGCGTCGCGGAGCCTGCGACCGACTTCGGATCGGCGACACCGTTGGTGCTGCCGCTGTCGGTGATCGTGTAGCTGAAACTGACCTGACCGTTGAAGTTGCTGTCCGGCGTATAGGTCCAGGTGCCGTTGCTGTTGGCCGTAAGCGTGCCGTGATCGACGCTGACGTTGCTGACGCTGAGCGTATCGCCCTCGACGTCGGCAGCCTTGCCGAGCAGATCGGCGGCCGTGATCGTGTGGGCCGTGTCTTCCGCGCTTGCGGCGAGCGTCACGACACTGGTCGTGGGCGCGTCATTGACCGGGGTGACCTCGAGCGTCGCGGAGCCTGCGACCGACTTCGGATCGGCGACACCGTTGGTGCTGCCGTTGTCGGTGATCGTGTAGCTGAAACTGACCTGACCGTTGAAGTTGCTGTCCGGCGTATAGGTCCAGGTGCCGTTGCTGTTGGCCGTAAGCGTGCCGTGATCGACGCTGACGTTGCTGACGCTGAGCGTATCGCCCTCGACGTCGGCAGCCTTGCCGAGCAGATCGGCGGCCGTGATCGTGTGGGCCGTGTCTTCCGCGCTTGCGGCGAGCGTCACGACACTGGTCGTGGGCGCGTCATTGACCGGGGTGACCTCGAGCGTCGCGGAGCCTGCGACCGACTTCGGATCGGCGACACCGTTGGTGCTGCCGTTGTCGGTGATCGTGTAGCTGAAACTGACCTGACCGTTGAAGTTGCTGTCCGGCGTATAGGTCCAGGTGCCGTTGCTGTTGGCCGTAAGCGTGCCGTGATCGACGCTGACGTTGCTGACGCTGAGCGTATCGCCCTCGACGTCGGCAGCCTTGCCGAGCAGATCGGCGGCCGTGATCGTGTGGGCCGTGTCTTCCGCGCTTGCGGCGAGCGTCACGACACTGGTCGTGGGCGCGTCATTGACCGGGGTGACCTCGAGCGTCGCGGAGCCTGCGACCGACTTCGGATCGGCGACACCGTTGGTGCTGCCGCTGTCGGTGATCGTGTAGCTGAAACTGACCTGACCGTTGAAGTTGCTGTCCGGCGTATAGGTCCAGGTGCCGTTGCTGTTGGCCGTAAGCGTGCCGTGATCGACGCTGACGTTGCTGACGCTGAGCGTATCGCCCTCGACGTCGGCAGCCTTGCCGAGCAGATCGGCGGCCGTGATCGTGTGGGCCGTGTCTTCCGCGCTTGCGGCGAGCGTCACGACACTGGTCGTGGGCGCGTCATTGACCGGGGTGACCTCGAGCGTCGCGGAGCCTGCGACCGACTTCGGATCGGCGACACCGTTGGTGCTGCCGTTGTCGGTGATCGTGTAGCTGAAACTGACCTGACCGTTGAAGTTGCTGTCCGGCGTATAGGTCCAGGTGCCGTTGCTGTTGGCCGTAAGCGTGCCGTGATCGACGCTGACGTTGCTGACGCTGAGCGTATCGCCCTCGACGTCGGCAGCCTTGCCAAGCAGATCGGCGGCCGTGATCGTGTGGGCCGTGTCTTCCGCGCTTGCGGCGAGCGTCACGACACTGGTCGTGGGCGCGTCATTGACCGGGGTGACCTCGAGCGTCGCGGAGCCTGCGACCGACTTCGGATCGGCGGCACCGTTGGTGCTGCCGCTGTCGGTGATCGTGTAGCTGAAACTGACCTGACCGTTGAAGTTGCTGTCCGGCGTATAGGTCCAGGTGCCGTTGCTGTTGGCCGTAAGCGTGCCGTGATCGACGCTGACGTTGCTGACGCTGAGCGTATCGCCCTCGACGTCGGCAGCCTTGCCGAGCAGATCGGCGGCCGTGATCGTGTGGGCCGTGTCTTCCGCGCTTGCGGCGAGCGTCACGACACTGGTCGTGGGCGCGTCATTGACCGGGGTGACCTCGAGCGTCGCGGAGCCTGCGACCGACTTCGGATCGGCGGCACCGTTGGTGCTGCCGCTGTCGGTGATCGTGTAGCTGAAACTGACCTGACCGTTGAAGTTGCTGTCCGGCGTATAGGTCCAGGTGCCGTTGCTGTTGGCCGTAAGCGTGCCGTGATCGACGCTGACGTTGCTGACGCTGAGCGTATCGCCCTCGACGTCGGCAGCCTTGCCGAGCAGATCGGCGGCCGTGATCGTGTGGGCCGTGTCTTCCGCGCTTGCGGCGAGCGTCACGACACTGGTCGTGGGCGCGTCATTGACCGGGGTGACCTCGAGCGTCGCGGAGCCTGCGACCGACTTCGGATCGGCGACACCGTTGGTGCTGCCGTTGTCGGTGATCGTGTAGCTGAAACTGACCTGACCGTTGAAGTTGCTGTCCGGCGTATAGGTCCAGGTGCCGTTGCTGTTGGCCGTAAGCGTGCCGTGATCGACGCTGACGTTGCTGACGCTGAGCGTATCGCCCTCGACGTCGGCAGCCTTGCCGAGCAGATCGGCGGCCGTGATCGTGTGGGCCGTGTCTTCCGCGCTTGCGGCGAGCGTCACGACACTGGTCGTGGGCGCGTCATTGACCGGGGTGACCTCGAGCGTCGCGGAGCCTGCGACCGACTTCGGATCGGCGACACCGTTGGTGCTGCCGTTGTCGGTGATCGTGTAGCTGAAACTGACCTGACCGTTGAAGTTGCTGTCCGGCGTATAGGTCCAGGTGCCGTTGCTGTTGGCCGTAAGCGTGCCGTGATCGACGCTGACGTTGCTGACGCTGAGCGTATCGCCCTCGACGTCGGCAGCCTTGCCGAGCAGATCGGCGGCCGTGATCGTGTGGGCCGTGTCTTCCGCGCTTGCGGCGAGCGTCACGACACTGGTCGTGGGCGCGTCATTGACCGGGGTGACCTCGAGCGTCGCGGAGCCTGCGACCGACTTCGGATCGGCGACACCGTTGGTGCTGCCGTTGTCGGTGATCGTGTAGCTGAAACTGACCTGACCGTTGAAGTTGCTGTCCGGCGTATAGGTCCAGGTGCCGTTGCTGTTGGCCGTAAGCGTGCCGTGATCGACGCTGACGTTGCTGACGCTGAGCGTATCGCCCTCGACGTCGGCAGCCTTGCCGAGCAGATCGGCGGCCGTGATCGTGTGGGCCGTGTCTTCCGCGCTTGCGGCGAGCGTCACGACACTGGTCGTGGGCGCGTCATTGACCGGGGTGACCTCGAGCGTCGCGGAGCCTGCGACCGACTTCGGATCGGCGGCACCGTTGGTGCTGCCGTTGTCGGTGATCGTGTAGCTGAAACTGACCTGACCGTTGAAGTTGCTGTCCGGCGTATAGGTCCAGGTGCCGTTGCTGTTGGCCGTAAGCGTGCCGTGATCGACGCTGACGTTGCTGACGCTGAGCGTATCGCCCTCGACGTCGGCAGCCTTGCCGAGCAGATCGGCGGCCGTGATCGTGTGGGCCGTGTCTTCCGCGCTTGCGGCGAGCGTCACGACACTGGTCGTGGGCGCGTCATTGACCGGGGTGACCTCGAGCGTCGCGGAGCCTGCGACCGACTTCGGATCGGCGGCACCGTTGGTGCTGCCGCTGTCGGTGATCGTGTAGCTGAAACTGACCTGACCGTTGAAGTTGCTGTCCGGCGTATAGGTCCAGGTGCCGTTGCTGTTGGCCGTAAGCGTGCCGTGATCGACGCTGACGTTGCTGACGCTGAGCGTATCGCCCTCGACGTCGGCAGCCTTGCCGAGCAGATCGGCGGCCGTGATCGTGTGGGCCGTGTCTTCCGCGCTTGCGGCGAGCGTCACGACACTGGTCGTGGGCGCGTCATTGACCGGGGTGACCTCGAGCGTCGCGGAGCCTGCGACCGACTTCGGATCGGCGGCACCGTTGGTGCTGCCGTTGTCGGTGATCGTGTAGCTGAAACTGACCTGACCGTTGAAGTTGCTGTCCGGCGTATAGGTCCAGGTGCCGTTGCTGTTGGCCGTAAGCGTGCCGTGATCGACGCTGACGTTGCTGACGCTGAGCGTATCGCCCTCGACGTCGGCAGCCTTGCCGAGCAGATCGGCGGCCGTGATCGTGTGGGCCGTGTCTTCCGCGCTTGCGGCGAGCGTCACGACACTGGTCGTGGGCGCGTCATTGACCGGGGTGACCTCGAGCGTCGCGGAGCCTGCGACCGACTTCGGATCGGCGACACCGTTGGTGCTGCCGTTGTCGGTGATCGTGTAGCTGAAACTGACCTGACCGTTGAAGTTGCTGTCCGGCGTATAGGTCCAGGTGCCGTTGCTGTTGGCCGTAAGCGTGCCGTGATCGACGCTGACGTTGCTGACGCTGAGCGTATCGCCCTCGACGTCGGCAGCCTTGCCGAGCAGATCGGCGGCCGTGATCGTGTGGGCCGTGTCTTCCGCGCTTGCGGCGAGCGTCACGACACTGGTCGTGGGCGCGTCATTGACCGGGGTGACCTCGAGCGTCGCGGAGCCTGCGACCGACTTCGGATCGGCGACACCGTTGGTGCTGCCGTTGTCGGTGATCGTGTAGCTGAAACTGACCTGACCGTTGAAGTTGCTGTCCGGCGTATAGGTCCAGGTGCCGTTGCTGTTGGCCGTAAGCGTGCCGTGATCGACGCTGACGTTGCTGACGCTGAGCGTATCGCCCTCGACGTCGGCAGCCTTGCCGAGCAGATCGGCGGCCGTGATCGTGTGGGCCGTGTCTTCCGCGCTTGCGGCGAGCGTCACGACACTGGTCGTGGGCGCGTCATTGACCGGGGTGACCTCGAGCGTCGCGGAGCCTGCGACCGACTTCGGATCGGCGACACCGTTGGTGCTGCCGTTGTCGGTGATCGTGTAGCTGAAACTGACCTGACCGTTGAAGTTGCTGTCCGGCGTATAGGTCCAGGTGCCGTTGCTGTTGGCCGTAAGCGTGCCGTGATCGACGCTGACGTTGCTGACGCTGAGCGTATCGCCCTCGACGTCGGCAGCCTTGCCGAGCAGATCGGCGGCCGTGATCGTGTGGGCCGTGTCTTCCGCGCTTGCGGCGAGCGTCACGACACTGGTCGTGGGCGCGTCATTGACCGGGGTGACCTCGAGTGTCGCGGAGCCTGCGACCGACTTCGGATCGGCGGCACCGTTGGTGCTGCCGTTGTCGGTGATCGTGTAGCTGAAACTGACCTGACCGTTGAAGTTGCTGTCCGGCGTATAGGTCCAGGTGCCGTTGCTGTTGGCCGTAAGCGTGCCGTGATCGACGCTGACGTTGCTGACGCTGAGCGTATCGCCCTCGACGTCGGCAGCCTTGCCGAGCAGATCGGCGGCCGTGATCGTGTGGGCCGTGTCTTCCGCGCTTGCGGCGAGCGTCACGACACTGGTCGTGGGCGCGTCGTTGACTGCCGTGACTCCGACATTGACGGTCGAAGTCGTGGTGCCACCCTGGCCGTCCGAAACGGTGACGGTGAAGCTGTCCGAACCGTTGTAGTTCGCGGCCGGCGTGTAGGTGAAAGTGCCGTCCGCGTTGACGACGACCGAGCCGTGCTGAGGCGCGGTGCCAGTCGAATAGGTCAGCGCATCGCCATCGACATCGGCCGCGGTGACCGAACCAGTGACCGGAGTGTCTTCGCTGGTCGAGACGGTGACGTTGCTGGTGGTCGGCGCGTCATTGACGGCCGCGATGCCAACCGAAACGGTCGAGGTGGTTGTGCCGCCTTGGCCGTCCGACACGGTCACGGTGAAGGAATCGGCGCCGTTGTAGTTCGCAGCCGGCGTGTAGGTGAAAGTGCCGTCCGCGTTGACGACGACCGAGCCATGGGCCGGATCCGAACCCTTCGCGAAGGAGAGCGCATCGCCATCGACATCGGCTGCGGTGACCGAGCCGGTGACCGGAGTGTCTTCGCTGGTCGAGACGGTGACGTTGCTGGTGGTCGGCGCGTCATTGACGGCCGCGATGCCAACCGAAACGGTCGAGGTGGTCGTGCCGCCTTGGCCGTCCGAAACGGTTACGGTGAAGCTGTCCGAACCGTTGTAGTTCGCGGCCGGCGTGTAGGTGAAAGTGCCGTCCGCGTTGACGACGACCGAGCCATGCTGAGGCGCGGTGCCTGCCGAATAGGTCAGCGCATCGCCATCGACATCGGCCGCGGTGACCGAACCGGTGACCGGAGTGTCTTCGCTGGTCGAGACGGTGACATTGCTGGTAGTCGGAGCGTCATTGACGGCCGCGATGCCAACCGAAACGGTCGAAGTCGTGGTGCCGCCTTGGCCGTCCGAAACGGTGACGGTGAAGGAATCGGCGCCGTTGTAGTTCGCAGCTGGCGTGTAGGTGAAAGTGCCGTCCGCGTTGACGACGACCGAGCCGTGCTGAGGCGCGGTGCCAGCCGAATAGGTCAGCGCATCGCCATCGACATCGGCCGCGGTGACCGAACCGGTGACCGGAGTGTCTTCGCTGGTTGAGACGGTGACGTTGCTGGTGGTCGGCGCGTCATTGACTGCCGCGATGCCAACCGAAACGGTCGAAGTCGTGGTGCCACCCTGGCCGTCCGAAACGGTGACGGTGAAGGAATCGGCGCCGTTGTAGTTCGCAGCTGGCGTGTAGGTGAAAGTGCCGTCCGCGTTGACGACGACCGAGCCGTGCTGAGGCGCGGTGCCAGCCGAATAGGTCAGCGCATCGCCATCGACATCGGCCGCGGTGACCGAACCGGTGACCGGAGTGTCTTCGCTGGTTGAGACGGTGACGTTGCTGGTGGTCGGCGCGTCATTGACTGCCGCGATGCCAACCGAAACGGTCGAAGTCGTGGTGCCACCCTGGCCGTCCGAAACGGTGACGGTGAAGCTGTCCGAACCGTTGTAGTTCGCGGCCGGCGTGTAGGTGAAAGTGCCGTCCGCGTTGACGACGACCGAGCCGTGCTGAGGCGCGGTGCCAGCCGAATAGGTCAGCGCATCGCCATCGACATCGGCCGCGGTGACCGAACCAGTGACCGGAGTGTCTTCGCTGGTCGAGACGGTGACATTGCTGGTAGTCGGCGCGTCATTGACCGGAGCGACCCCGACATTGACGGTCGAGGTGGTCGTGCCGCCTTGGCCGTCCGAAACGGTCACGGTGAAGCTGTCCGAACCGTTGTAGTTGGCCGAAGGCGTGTAGGTGAAAGTGCCGTCCGCATTGACGACGACCGAGCCATGCTGAGGCGCGGTGCCTGCCGAGTAGCTCAGCGTGTTGCCGTTCGCATCTGTTGCGCTGACGGCTCCGTTGACCGGAGTGTCTTCTTGGGTCGAGATCGTCGTGTCGGCGGCGGTTGGGGCGAGGTTGGCGGACGTGGTCGCGGTTGTGGTCGCAAGGCTCTGGATCGTCGCGGAGCTGGTCGTGCTCGTGCTGTTCGACGTAAGCGACAGCGGATCCGTTCCTTCGCTGATCCGCAGTAGCTGTACGAAGCTGTGACCATCCTGGCCGTCCCCTCCGGTCAGGCCGGCCGCGGCCGCGTCGAGTTCGGCGAGCGGGTCGTTGCCGCTGTTTAGCGCCTGGATGACCTGATCGAGTTGGGCATCCGGGCGGGCGAGGGCGGCTTCCTGAGGAGCCGGGCTGTCCTGGCTGAGTAGCGTCGCATCGGCGAGCACTTCCCGCCCCTCGCCGATCACAACCAGGGCTCCGTCAGCGTTGCTCAGCTCGACCGAGCTCGCTGTGGCGGTGACCAGAGTCTCGCCTTCCCGAACGTGGTCGCCGACGTGAAGCTCCCTGAGAGAGCCATCGGCTCCACGTATCCAGGCGCGCCCATCAAGGTGGCTGACGGTGGCTTCGGCGTGCACGGTGGTGGTGGGCATGGCGGACTCTCAAATCGGACTGAGGGATGATGATCCGAGTCTAAAGTTCGCCGGAGGGTAAGCGCATCGTACCCCGGGGCAGGTTTTGCTCCCCGATCTGTCAATTCCTGTGACGAGAATCCTTGGGGGGCTCAGCGTATGCCGTGGACGCGCAGCGCCAGTTGGAGCCGGTCAGCGACCTTGAGCTTTTCGAAGACCGACGACAGGTGGGATTTGACGGTGCGCTCGCTGATGCCCAGTGCGTTGGCGATGTCCGCATTCGATTCGCCGTTCGCGGCGCGCCGGGCGATTTCGCTTTCGCGCCCGGTCAGATCCGTTGCCCACGCGCTGGTGTGCGCGGGCGTGCGGTCCACGGCCCGGATCAGCCGGGTGACCAGGCTGCGCCCGACCCACAGTTCGCCGCTCGCGACGACCGAGACGACCTGATGTAGTTGTTCGATCGATGCGAAGGCGTGGCAATAGCCCGAAAATCCGTTTTCGATCGCGAGCAGAGCTTCCGCATCGTCGGGACGAGCGCTGGCCAGGATCAGCAGGTTTTCGTTGGAACTGAGGCTGCGCCAGGTGGCGTCGCCGAGTTCGGGCAGGTCGGGGGTGTCGCGGTCGATCAGCGCGATCCCCGGGGCGGGAGCGAGCTGATCGAGGCTCTTGACCCTCTTGACAGTCCAGGCCGAGACCAGCTCGTGCCAACGTCTGGCAAGCGCGTCGTCTGCGGTGATCAGGGTCAGGGTGTCGTGCCTCATCGCTCGCTCAGGGCCGCCGATTTTGCTCGTAACACGGGCTTGAGCAGATAGCTCAGCACCGACTTCTTGCCGGTCAGGATGTCCACTTCGGCGACCATGCCGGGAATGATGGGCAGCTTGCCGGCCCCGAGCGTCGCGCTGTGGGTGCGCACGCGCACTTCGTAGAACGCGTTGCCCTTTTCATCGACGACGGTGTCGGCGCTGATGTGCTCAAGCTTGCCTTCCAGTCCGCCATAGATCGAGTAGTCATAGGCGGTGAATTTGACCAGAGCTTTCTGCCCCGGATGCAGGAAGGCGATGTCGCGTGGCAGCACTCTGGCCTGCAACAGCAGAACTTCATTCGACGGGACGATCTCGATGATCTCCTTGCCCGGCTGAACGACGCCGCCGACCGTATTGATGAACATCTGCTTGACGACTCCGCGCATCGGCGCGCGGATCTCGGACTGTTTGACCCGGTCGGCGAGTCCGACGCTGCCTTCCGAGAGCGGGCCGAGCTTGGCGTTGACGTCCGAGAGCTCGGAGCGGGCCTGGTTGCGGATCTGCAGCTCCACTTCCTGGATCTTGCGCTGGGCTTCGCTCATCGAGGCCTGGATGCGCGGGATCTGCGCATTCGCGGCATCGCGCTCGCCGCGGTAGCGGGCGACATCGCGCTCCAGACGCAGCAGTTCGACATCGGAGACCGCGCCGGTCCTGGTCAAGGGCTTGGTCACTTCGAGTTCCCTGGCCGTCAGCGTATAGCTCTGGGCCGCCTGCTCGCGGCGCGCTTTGACCTCGTTGAGCTCCTGACTGCGCTGGTTCAACTGCTGACGGGCGACTCCGACCGAGGCTTCGAGCTCGGCGCGCTTGGATTCGAAAGCCTGTCTTTCCTGCTCGACGACCAGGGGGATGCTGCTCTGCGCCTGCGGCGGCGGGACGAAAGCCTTGCCTTCGGCCAGAGCCTGGAGCCGCGCAGCCTTGGCCTGCAAGGCCAGGTACTGGGCCTGGTTCTCACGCAGCGACGAGACGAAGCGGGTCGAGTCGATTTTCAAGAGCAGCTGGCCCGGCTGCACCGTCTGGCCCTCGCGGACCAGAATCTGCGAGACGATGCCGCCATCGAGGCTCTGGATGATCTGGTTCTGGCTGGACGGCACGACCTTGCCTTCACCGCGAGTCACTTCGTCGATCTGGGCCAGAGCGGCCCAGACGATCAGCGTGATCGCCGCGGCAAGCGAAATCCAGACGGCGAGGCGGGCGCCGCGCGGACTCTGCTCGCCAATCGCCCAGTCGGCGTCGGCCTGAAAGTCGGTGTCGTCGTGCAGGTCGCTCCGTCCGGCCGCCGAGATCAGCGAATCGAAGCCCTTCGACGTGCGGCGAAAAGCGAAGGCCCACGGAGCCTTCAGGAAAGCGGGAAACCGGATTTTCATCAGACGGCCCTCCCGACCCGGCCACTTTGTAGCGCTTCGATGACCTGGGCCTTGGGGCCGTCGGCGACGATCTTGCCGCTGTCGATGACGATCAAGCGGTCGACGAGGTCGAGCAGCGACGTGCGGTGCGAAACCAGCACGACCGTCTTGCTGCGGGCCGCTTCGCGCAGGCGCTGCTTGATCCTCTCTTCGCTCTGGTGATCCATGCTGCTGGTCGGCTCATCGAGGAGCAGCATGGGTGGATCGCCGAGCATCGCGCGGGCGATCGCGACGGCCTGACGCTGGCCTCCGGAGAGCGACTCTCCCCGCTCCCCGATCGGCATCTCGAAGCCGCGCGGGTCGGCGTTCGCAAACTCGGCGACTCCGGCGATGTCGGCGGCGGCGAGGATCGTTTCATCGTCGGCGAAAGGTGCGCCGAAAGCGATGTTCTCGCGCAGGCTGCCGTAGAACAGCGTGACGTCCTGCGGCACGAAGCCGACCGCGCGGCGAAGCTCTGCCGGGTCGATCTGGCGGCTGTCCGTGCCGTCGATCAGCACCGCGCCCTCGGTTGGTTGATAGAGTCCCAGGATCATCTTCTCGAGCGTCGTCTTGCCCGAGCCGATCCGACCGATGATCGCGACTTTTTCGCCGGCCGTGATGCGCAGGCTGATATTGCTGAGCGCCGCCTGTTCGCAGCCCGGATAGCGGAAACTCAGGTTGCGGAACTCGATGTCGCCGCGGAAATTCGCCCGGTGCAGAAAAGTGGAGTTTTCGGGGCGCTCGATCGGCAAGACCATCTGCTGCTCGACGCCGACCAGCGCCGTCCGGGCGTTGTGATACTGCATCAGCAGTGCGGCGACCTGTCCCAGCGGTGCGAGCATCCGGCCCGACAGCATCGTCGCGGCGATGATGCCGCCCATCGTCAGCTTGTTGTCGAGCAGCAGATAGATGCCGACGACGATGGTCACGACATTGCTGAGCTGCTGGATGCTCTGGGTCAGGTTCACTATGCTCGTCGAGAGCAGCTTCAGGCGGCTGCCGATTTGCGCGATGAACAGCGTCGCGCGCTCCCAGCGGCGTTGCACCGAACCTTCGGCGCCCAAGGTCTTGACCGTTTCGAGTCCGACCAGGCTTTCGACCAGCGTCGCATTGCGCTGGGCGTTGGCGCGGTAAGTGCTTTCGGTCAGCGCGTTCATCCTGTCCTGGACGACCAGCGCGAAGAAGATCGCGATCAGGCCGCCGACCAGCGGGGGCAGGACTAGCCACGGGGAGAGCCAGACCAGCGCCAGTACGAAGAGCAGCGCGAAGGGCAGATCGACGAGGGCGGTGATGGTCGAGGACGCGATGAAGTCGCGGACGCTCTCGAAAGCCTTCAGGTTCGCGGCGAAGGAGCCGACCGAGACCGGCCTCGCTTCGAGCCGGACACCCAGCACCCGCTCCATGATCTTCGCGGACAGCGTCACGTCGATGCGTTTGCCGGCGGTGTCGATGATGAAGGCGCGCACCGTACGCAGCACGAGGTCGAAGCCCAGCGCGAGGAACATGCCGATCGCGAGAACCCACAGAGTCTCCTCGGCGCGGTTCGGAACGACGCGGTCATAGACGTTCATCGAAAAGAGCGGCATCAACAGCGAGAACAGGTTCACGAGCACCGAGGCGAGCAGCGCGTCGCGATAGAGGCGCCAGTTCGCGAACACCGTTCCCCAGAACCAGTGCCGGCCGCGGATCTTGCCGACTTCGGGCACTCTCGCCTCGAAGCGGAAACGCGGACGAACGTAGATCACGACTCCGTCGAACTGCGCTTCGAGCTCGTCGCGGGCGAGCGTTGTCTCGCTCTCCCCAGCTTCCGGAAAGCGAACCCGGGCGCGGCCATCGTCGAGCCATTCAAGCAGCAGGCAGGCGCGCTGCTCGCGCAGCAGCAGGATCGCCGGCAGCAGTTTGCTGCGCACCCCGGCCAGGCTCTGGCGCACGATGCGCGCGGTGAAGCCGGCGCGATGGGCCGCGCGGGGCAGCAAGGATGGAGTCAGGCGTTGCTCGACGAGCGGCAGACCAGCTGCGAGCGCTTCATGGGTCCACGGGCGACCGTGGATGCGGGTCAGCGCGGCGAGGCTGTCGAGCAGCGGATCGTCGTGAGTTGCCTGGATGTTGACCGCCCACTTGGGGCCTGAGTTGTTGGTCATCTTTGCCGTATTCAGATCACATCATGGCTGCCAAGCAGGTCGAGCGCATCCTTGAGACGGTTGCGCAGCCCCTTGCGCGCGGCGAGTTTGCGTTGCGCTTCATGGGGCAGATCGGTGACCCGGAGCACGCCCTTGGCGATCAGCGCGTCGATCAGGTCTTCGAGAACGCGGATGAAATCCGCATCCAGCGCGTTGAACGTCTGTCCTTCCTTCTGCCCCAGAAAGCGCAGCACCTCCGGATGGTTGCCGGGCAGAAACTCGTCGGCTCCGTTCTCCGCCTCGCCCAGAAGGGCAAGGATTGCGCCGTCTGGCGCCCGTCGAATGAAAGGCATGGTATCGCTCCGGAGTCCCGGCTCCCTGTAAAGTTTTGTCTCCCGCGTGCATTATCAGGCTTGGCGGCGGGGAGGCAAATCATCAATGGCGGGGCTGATGCAGCGTAGCGAACATGTCGACTGGCTCTGCGAGCGTCTGGATGCTCTGGGGAGCATCCAGCCCCGGCGGATGTTCGGGTCGTGGGGGCTTTACTGCGACGGTATTTTCTTCGCGATCGTCGCCGACGAGGTTCTCTATCTGAAGGTTGATTCCGTTTCCCGGCCGGACTTCGAAGCGGCCGGCCTCGAAGCCTTCAGCTATTCGACGAAGGATGGGCGGCAGCAAAGCCTGAGTTATTTCCCGATGCCCGAAGCGGCGCTCGATGACGAGCGGGAATTTCTGAGCTGGGCGCGGCGCGGGCTGGGTGCCGCGCTGCGCGCGCGCAAGCCGTGAGCCTTACTCGTCCGCTCTGAGCGCCGCCGGAATCGGGAAGCTGACGTTCTCGCTCGCGCCCTCGAGCTGGCGCACCGATCCGGCGCCGAGCGAGCGCAGCCGGGCAATCACTTCCTCGATCAGCACTTCCGGAGCCGAGGCGCCCGCGGTGACGCCGATCCGGCTCTTTCCGGAAATCGAGGCAGGATCGATGTCGGCCGCCGAGTCGATCAGGAAGGCCGGAACGCCGCGCAGTGCGGCGACTTCGCGCAGCCGGTTCGAGTTCGAGCTGTTCTTCGAGCCGACGACGAAGACGAGATCGACCTGGGGGGCCATGAATTTGACGGCGTCCTGACGGTTCTGCGTTGCATAGCAGATGTCGTCCTTCTTCGGCCCGACGATGGCCGGAAAGCGCGCATGCAGCGCATCGACAACGGTCTGCGCGTCGTCGACCGAAAGAGTCGTCTGGGTCACATAGGCGAGGGCGGCCTCGTCGGCGACCCGCAAGGCCGCGACGTCGGCAACCGTCTCCACCAGATGCATGCCCGAGTCTGACTGTCCCATTGTGCCTTCGACTTCGGGGTGGCCCTTGTGGCCGATCATGATGATCTCGCGGCCCTGGCTGCGCATTCTCTGCACTTCGAGGTGTACTTTCGTCACCAGCGGGCAGGTCGCATCGAAGACTTTCAGTCCGCGCTCCTCGGCTTCGGTGCGGATCGCCTGGGCGACTCCGTGAGCCGAGAAGATGACCGTGCTGCCCGCGGGGACGTCGGTCAGATCCTCGATGAAGATCGCTCCTTTGGCGCGCAGGTCGTCGACGACGAACTTGTTGTGGACGACTTCGTGGCGGACGTAGATCGGGGCGCCGAACAGTTCGATCGCGCGTTCGACGATCGTGATCGCGCGCTCGACTCCGGCGCAGAAGCCGCGGGGCGTGGCGAGCAGGATTTCCATGGTCATTTCCAGTCTGGACTCAGTCTTGTTCGTGGCGCTTCTTCATCCGGAAGGCGGCTCCCGCGACCGACAGCGCCAGAACCCCAAGGCCCGCGAGCGTCGAAGAGCTGATCTCCCGGATGAAGAGCCCGGCCACGATGCCGGTGAAAAGGCTCCACAAGAGGTCGGGCAGATCCGCGTGTCTGTCTATCCTGAACATCGCGTCAGCCTACGGAGATGATTTCGACGTCGAAGCGCAGCGCTTTGCCGGCCAGCGGGTGGTTGAAGTCGAGAACGAGCTCTTCATCGCTCACTTCCAGGATCTGGCCCGAGAACGAACCGCCGTCCGGAGCGGAGAAAGTCAGCACCGACTCGGGTTCGAGCTTCGCGTCGGCCGGAAGTTCAGCCCTCGCGATATGCTCGACCAGCTCCTCGTAGCGTGGGCCGAAAGCCTCTCCCGCCGCGAGCTCGAAACTCTGCTTCGCGCCGGCGGTGAGGCCGATCAGGTGTTCCTCGATCGCCGAGCCGAACTTGCCCTGACCCAGCTGCACCGTGGCCGGCTCGGCGCCGAAGGTCGACAGCACTTCGCTGCCGTCGGCGAGAGCGAAGCGGAAGTTCAGCGTGATCAGGCTTTCCTTGCCAATCAGATCCATCGGCCTCTCCTCAGGCTTTCCTGGGCTCGCGAAGCTGAACCAGGATCATCAGTGCGATGCCGGCGACGATCGCCGAATCGGCGAGGTTGAACGCCGGCCAGCCGTAGTGGCCGATATGGAAAAAGAGGAAGTCGACGACCGCGCCGTAGTGGAAGCGGTCGATCGCATTGCCGATCGCTCCGCCGACGATCAACGCATAGGCCAGAGGCTGCAGTCGTTCATTCGCGTGCTGACGCATCAGTGCGACGAGCCAGCCCGAGATGCCCAGAGCGAGCGCGACGAAGAACCACTTCTGCCAGCCGTTCTGATCGGACAGGAAGCTGAAGGCGGCTCCCGGGTTGTAGATCAGCACCAGCTTGAAGAAATCCGTATACGGGATGCCTTCACCGAGGCTCAGGTGGGCGAGCACCGCGAGCTTCGTGATCTGATCGAGAACGATCACCAGAGCCGACAGGCCCAGCCAGCCGATGAAACGCTTAGGCATGGGCACGCACCTCGCCGTCGCCGTGCAGGTTGCTGTCGCAGCGGGCGCACAGGGTCGGGTGTTCCGGGTTGGCGCCGACATCGGCACGCCAGTGCCAGCAGCGCTCGCACTTCTGATGTTCGCTCGGTACGACCGCGATGCTCTGTTCGGCTTCGGTTTCGACCGGTTTCACGGCCGCGCTGGAGGTGATCAGCACGAACTTGAGGTCGTCGGCGAGCGAGGTGAGCGCTTCAAAACGCTCGCCGGCCGCGTGGATCTCGACCTCGGCCTGCAGCGAGGAGCCGATCGCGCCGTCGGTGCGGACCGCTTCGACGACCTTCGCGACTTCGCCGCGCACGGCGCGGATCTCGGCCCAGCGCGCGAGCAGCGCTTCTTCGCCGTCGGCGGCGGGCAGCTCATGAAACTGGTGGAGCATCACCGAGTCTTCCTTGGGATTCTGGCTCAGCACAGCCCAGACTTCCTCGGCGGTGAAGCAGAGGATCGGCGCCATCAGCTTCACCAGCGTTTGGGTGATATGCCACAGAGCCGTCTGCGCGGCGCGGCGGGCGAGCGAGTCCGGACGGGTCGTGTACAGCCTGTCCTTCAGGATGTCGAGGTAGAAGGCGCCGAGGTCTTCCGAACAGAAGATCTGCAGGCCCTGGACGACGCGGTGGAACTCGTATTCCGTGTAGTCGGAGTCGGCCTGCTTCGCCATCTTGCGCGTCAGCGCCAGCGCGTAGCGGTCGATGTCCAGCCACTTCCCGACCGGCACCGAATCCTTTTCGATGTCGAAGTCGGCGGTGTTTGCGAGCAAGAAGCGCAGCGTGTTGCGGATGCGGCGATAGCCTTCAACGACGCGGGCGAGGATCTCTTTCGACATCGCCAGCTCGCCCGAATAGTCGGTCGCGGCGACCCACAGACGCAGGATGTCTGCGCCCATCTTGTCGGTCACTTCCTGGGGCAGGATCGTGTTACCGAGCGACTTGCTCATCTTGCGGCCCTGCTGGTCGACAGTGAAGCCGTGCGTCAGCAGCGCCTTGTAGGGCGCGTGACCGTCGATCGCGGCGCCGGTCAGCAGCGACGAATGGAACCAACCGCGGTGCTGATCCGATCCTTCGAGGTAGAGGTCGGCGCGCGGGCCGCTCTCGTGGCCGCTGGGGTGGGAGCCGCGCAGCACATGCCAGTGCGTCGTGCCCGAATCGAACCAGACGTCCAGCGTGTCGCGGATCTTCTCGTAGTGGGCCGCTTCGGCGCCGAGCAGCTCGGCCGCGTCGAGCTTGAACCAGGCTTCAATGCCCTCTTTCTCGACACGTTTGGCGACTTCTTCCATCAGCTCGACTGTGCGCGGATGCGGCTCGCCGGTCTCCTTGTTCACGAAGAACGGGATCGGCACGCCCCAGTTGCGCTGGCGCGAGATGCACCAGTCCGGGCGGTTAGCGATCATTGCGTTCAGGCGCGGCTTGCCCCAGTCGGGGTAGAAGGCGGTCGCTTCGACGGCGGCCAGCGCCTTCTCGCGCAGGTTTTTGCCGTTCTGGGCATGCTTGTCCTTGTCGATCTGGCGGTCCATGCCGACGAACCACTGGGCGGTTGCCCGGTAGATCACCGGAGTCTTGTGCCGCCAGCAGTGCATGTAGCTGTGCGTGATGCCGCTGTGCGAGAGCAGCGCGCCGAGTTCGTCGAGCTTCTCCATGATCGGGCCGTTGGCTTTCCAGATCATCTGGCCGCCGAAGAAGGGCAGATCTTCGACATAGACCCCGTCGCCCTTGACGATCGAGAGGATCTCGTCGTTGCCGCGGCCGTAGGCGCGCCAGGCGTTGTAGTCCTCGACGCCGTGAGCCGGCGCGCAGTGCACGACGCCGGTACCGGCATCCAGACCCACATAGTCGGCCAGATAGACCGGGGAGAGGCGCTCGTAGAGCGGATGCTTGAACTTCAGGCCTTCCAGGGTCTTGCCCGGGGTCGTCGCGACGACCGTGCCTTCGCATTCGAAGCGTTTCAGCGATTCCTCGACCAGTTCCTTGGCCAGGATCAGCAGCTTGTCGCCGACATCGACCAACGCGTAGTCGAAGTCCGGGTGCATGTTCAACGCCTGGTTAGCGGGGATCGTCCACGGTGTCGTGGTCCAGATCACCGCATAGGCGGTCTTGGAGAGCTTTTCGACGCCGAAGGCGGCGGCGAGCTTCGCTTCGTCGGCGGCCGAGATCGCGAAGGCGACGTCCAGCGTCGGCGATTTCTTGTCGGCATATTCGACTTCCGCTTCGGCCAGCGCCGAGCCGCAGTCGAAGCACCAGTTCACCGGCTTCAAGCCCTTGAACACATAGCCTTGCTTGACCATCTCGGCCAGAGCGCGGATCTCGCCGGCTTCGTTCGCGAAATTCATCGTCAGATAGGGATTGTCCCAGTCGCCGAGTACGCCCAGGCGGATGAACTCGGACTTCTGGATCCCGACCTGTTCGGCCGCATAGGCGCGGCACAGCTCGCGCACCTTGTCGGCGGGAAGGCCCTTGCCGTGCGTGACCTCGATCTTGTGCTCGATGGGCAGGCCGTGGCAGTCCCAGCCCGGAACATAGGGCGCGTCGAAACCGGCCAGGGTCTTGGAGCGGACGATGATGTCCTTGAGGATCTTGTTCAGCGCATGCCCGAGGTGAAGATTGCCGTTCGCGTACGGAGGGCCGTCGTGGAGCAGGAAGGTCGGACGTCCAGCGGCGGTTTTGCGGATCTTCTGGTAAAGCTTGCGTTGCTGCCAGTCGGCGACCCAGCCCGGTTCGCGCTTGGGCAGATCGCCGCGCATCGGGAAGGGGGTATCGGGCAGGTTCATCGTCTTGCGGTAATCAGCCATCTCTCGTATCTCGCTTCAATTCGTTCTGGGTGGCCCGCCGAGGGCCGCATGGATGCCGGGGGCGCCGACGGCCATCAGGCCGCCGGCACCTCAATTCGGTGTTGGACGAGAATCTCTCGGGCGTTTTCGCAGTCGCGCGCGATTGCGGCGGTCAGCTCGGCGAGCGAGCCGAACTTCGCCTCATCGCGCAGCTTGTGCAGGAAATGAACCCTGAGGTGGCGGCTATACAGATCGCCGCTGAAGTCGAACAGATAGACTTCCAGCCGCGCCGCGCCGTTCTTCGTGATCGTCGGTCGTACGCCCAGGCTTGCGACTCCGGGCCAGGGGCTGGCCGCGACGCCGTCCACGGTCACTGCGTAGATGCCTGCGAGCGGCGCGCGGTTGCGGTTGATCTGGATGTTCGCGGTCGGGAAACCGATCGTGCGGCCGATTTTGTCGCCGTGCATGACCCGGCCGCTCATCGTGTAGGGCCGGCCGATCAGGCGCTCGGCGTGTTCGATGTCACCGGCGATCAGCGCGTCGCGGACCGCCGAACTCGACACCCGCTCGCCGGCGATCTCCCGCGTTGGCATCGCCTCGACCGTAAAACCCTGCTCCGCGCCAACACTCTGCAGCATCGCGAAGTCGCCCGCCCGGTCGCGGCCGAAGCGGAAATCGTCGCCGATCAGCAGGTGCCGGGTTCCGAGACCCTGCACCAGCACGCGGGCGATGAAAGCGGCGGCATCGAGAGAGGCGAGTTTCTCATTGAAGCGCAGCACATGGACGCGGTCCACGCCGCATTCGGCCATCAATTCGAGCTTCTCGCGCAGCCGCGACAGGCGGGGCGGCGCCGACTCCGGCGCGAAGAATTCGCGCGGATGGGGTTCGAAAGTCAGGACTGTGGCGGGAAGCGCGCGCGCGCGCGCCTGCTGCACGAGCAGTTGTAGAAGCGCCTGATGGCCGCGGTGCACGCCGTCGAAGTTGCCGATGGTCAGCACCGAGGACAGCTCCGCATGATCGGGGAGGCCGCGGAAAACCAGCATGAGCGGTTGGGGGAGAAAAACGTGAAGTATAACCGGAGCGGTCGCGGCAGCGGGGATGCTGTCTTGACCTGCTTGCGGGACTCCTCTGCCATGGAGCGACAAGGTGGGCTGAGGGTTCGCGTAGCACGGGACGAGGGGTGAAGCGGGATCAGCGGTGGGGGGGGCGTCTCAGGGGATTGCGAGCGCGGGGCCTCCGTCTGACAAGGCCGGGGGCATCCCTCCCGCATTGTCCTGTCCGCCAACTTGCCTTGCGCGAGTTGGCGCTTGATGCGATGCGCAAGGACTTGCGCAAGCGACAAGGGATCGTGACATGACATCGGCGTAGAGGCAGAATGGCGAATACGCAACGACAGGAACAAAACCGGTGATTCGACCGATTCCCTCCTTTTTGATTCTTCTGGTCCTGGTTTCCGGGGCTGTCTACGCCGACGTGCCTGCTGAGCAGCGTGCAGAGGTGGAATATCTGATTCACAGGGTCTCTGTTACGCCTTGTGCGCTCGAACGCAATGGGCAGAAAGGGACGAACGCCGAGGCGGTGACCCACATCAAGCGCAAGTACGAACACTTCCTCGCCCGCATCCACAAGACCGAAGACTTCATCGATCTGGCGGCCTCGCGCAGCGAGATGACGGGCAGTCCCTACCTGCTCGTCTGCCCGGGCAAAGCCAGCGTGACCGCGCATGACTGGCTGTACGGCGAGCTGGCCGCCTACCGGAAGGCCCGCCCGGCCAAGCACTGAATGCTGCCGGGCTTGATGCGGCAGCATCCCGGCCCTTCCAAGGAAGGGGCCTCTAGCCGATCTCGACTTCGACCACGTGTTCTCCCGACGCGAAGGCCGGGATCAGATTGCCGGGGACGAGATGGCCGTCGACGTGCATCGTGCGCACGCCGTGGCCGGAGCCGAGGTTGCGGACCTCGATCGCGTAGGTTGCGCCGCGGAAGCGCCGCGTCGCGCTGAAGCCCGGCCAGTCTTTCGGAATGCACGGATCGACGAGAAGGCCTTTGAGGCTCGGGCGCAGGCCCAGCATGTACTGAGTCGCGGCCTGGTAGGTCCAGGACGCTGTGCCGGAGAGCCAGCTGTTGCGCGCCAAGCCGAACTGCGGGTGCTCGTCGCCGAGCATGTTCTGCGGATAGCAGTAGGGCTCGGACTCGAACTCGTCGAGTCTGTCGTTCTTCGCCGCCGGGTTGATCGCGCGGTAGTACTGGAAGGCGCGCTCGCCATTGCCGAGCATCGTTTCGGCGATCATGACCCACGGATTCGTGTGCAGGAAGATCCCGCCGTTCTCCTTTGCGCCGGGCGGGTAGGTCGAGATTCCGCCCAGCTCAGGGTCGTAATGATCGAAGCCGGGTGCCGAGAGCTTCAGACCGTTCGCGGTCGCGAGATGTTCGTGCACGGAATCGAGCGCGGTGTGCGCCCGCTCGCCTTCGGCGAAGCCGGCGATCACATTCCAGCTCTGCGCGTTGATGTAGATCTTGCCGTGCGCGTTGGTGTGCGAGCCGAGCGGCCGGCCTTCGTGGTCGAAGTAGCGCACATACCAGGCGCCGTCCCAGGTTTCGCGTTCGACGGCCGCCTTGATCTCGGCGAAGCGGCTCAGATATTGGGCCTTTGACGCTTCGTCGCCGCGCACTTCGGCGATCTCGATCATCTCGCGCAGCGCTTTGCCGTACTGCGGCGCGATGAAGTTCGACTCGGCTCCGGCGCGCAGATTGACCGTGTCGTTCCAGTCCGCGAAGCCGAGCAGGGGCAGGCCGTGGGTGCCGCGGTGACTCCAGGTGAAGTCGATCGCGCGGCGAAGGTGTTCGAGCACCGTGGCCTCCTCGCGAAGCCCGTCCTCGCTCGCATCGTAGAATGGCAGCACTTCGTCGAGGAAGGCGAGATCTCCGGTCTCGCGCAGCAGCGCGGCGACCGCGAGCACGACCCAAAGGTGATCGTCGCCGTAGTACTTCGGCCGATCCGGGAACTCGCGCGAATCGCCCGTGCTCGCCTCCATCGTCGAGGGCATGAACTGGTGCATCGCCGAGCCGTCGCGCTTTTGCACCTGCAGCAGCTTGCGCAGCAGTGCGCGTACACCGATCGGATCGTGCGCGACGGCGCCCATTGTGTCCTGGGAGCTGTCGCGAAAACCCAGGCCCCGGCCGCCGAAGCCGAGCTGGTACAGCGACAGGTCGCGCGACCAGTTCAGCGTCATCGCGCACTGGCGCGGGTTGTGCACATTGACCATGGCGTCGAATGCCGGGTCGGGCGTCTTTACTTCGAGCACCGCGAGGTAGTCGCGCCAGTGCTTCGCGAGCGCGGCGAAGGCCCGATCGACGGTGGCCGGGTCGCGGAAGCGCTGGATTGCCGGCGCTTCCGCCGCGAGATCCGCGCACTGCCCCAACTGGGTGATCAGCCGGCGGCTCTCCCCCGGGGCCAGCTCGCCCAGGTGGTGCAGCAGCGCGCCGATGTTGTCTCCGCGCTTCGCCTCGTAGTTCGACAGTTCAGGCGCTTGCAGCGAGAGCGGGGCGCGCCAGGTGCCGTACTCGTTGTCGCCGAGGAAGCGGCGGCGGTCCGATTCGAAGGACGAGACGGGAAGATTCGAGGTGAAATAGTTGCGGGCGCTGTCCCGTTTCATAAACGCGCACTGGTTCAGCACCAGACGGCCGTCCGCCTCGCGCCTCGCCTCGCTCTGCATCGTTTGCGGCACCCAGTCGGCATTCGTGAACTGCTTCAAGGCGTCGAAGTGCGTGTATTCGACGACCGGGATCGCGTCGATCTCGACGGCAGTCGCACGCAGGTTCGTGATCCGGATGTCGCGGACGAGGCGCGCTTCACCGATCGGCACGAAGACCGTGATCTCGGCGCGGATGCCGTGGAATTCGCTGATCCAGCGCGAATAGCCGAGGCCGACGTGGCATTCGAAACGATCCAAGGCATCGAGGGTCGGCACGAAGTAGGGCGAGAAGACCCGGAGGCCTTCGGCCTCATGCGTTCGCAGATAGAGCGTCTCGCCCTTGAAGTCCGAGGCCGGCGCCTGGGGCAGGTATTTGAGGATGCGGTTCAGGGCCGGATCGCCCTTGCAGATCAGCGCGCCTCCCGTCTGGTCGACGAAGCCGCCGAAGGCAAGTCCCCCGACATAGTTGATCCATTTGACGGGAGTGCGCGGGTTCGTGATCACGTACTCGCGGGCTTCGTCGTCGAAATATCCGTACTTCACGCTCGCTCCGATCCGGCGCTCGGCCGGCGCTTGAAACAGGGACGGAGGCGGCAAAGCCGCCTCCGCTGGAGTACCGGTGCGCCCGGGAGAGGGGGGCCGGCTTTGCTTTTGATCAGCCCAGCACGACTTCGACTTCGTGCGTCTTGCCGTCGCCGATGACCGGGATCGTGCCGGCGGGGTCGAGTTCCTGACCGTCGAGGCGAAGAGCTTTGACGCCCTTCGAGACCCCGTCCGGGTTGACGACCCGGATCTGGTAGGTGTCGCCACGGAAGCGGCGGGTCGCCGTGAAGCCCGGCCAGGCCTTTGGGATGCAGGGATCGACGCGCAAGCCGCGGTAGTCGGGCTGGATGCCCAGCAGGCCTTGACTGACGACGACGAAGGTCCAGGCCGCCGTGCCGGTCAGCCAGTTGTTCTTCGCCTCGCCGAAGCAGGGCGCGTCGCGGCCGGCGAGCATTTGCGCGTAGACATAGGGTTCGCCGCGGTAGGTGTCGATCTGTTCCTGCTTGGCCGAAGGGCAGATCGACAGGTAGTACTCGAGCGCCCGGTCGCCTTCGCCGAGCTTGCACCAGGCGAGGTGGATCCAGGTGTTGTTGTGGCTGAAGATGCCGGCGTTCTCCTTGACTCCGGGCGGGTAGGACGTGACTTCGCCGAGCGCCTTGTCGTAGGTCGAATAGGCCGGCTGCTGCAGCACGATTCCGTTCTTCGTGTAGAGGCGCTCGTGCACCGATTCCAGGGCCTGGCGGGCGCGGCCGTTGTCGGCCCCCGCGCCGCCGAGTACGCACCAGCCCTGGCTCTCGATGTAGATCTGGCCCTCCACATTGCTCTTCGAGCCGACCACCGCGCCATCGGCGGCGTAGGCGCGCGTGTACCAGGCGCCGTCCCACGCGGTGTTCTCGACCGTGGCCAGCATCTCGGCATGATCGGCGCGGATCCGCTTCGCATCGTCGGCGTGGCCGAGGAAGTCGTAGAGTTCGGCCATCTCGCGGGCCGCATAGAGGAAGAGGCCGGCGATCATGACCGACTCGGCTTTCGAGTCGCGCACGTCGCCAGCAGTCTGGAAGGATTCGTTCGGCTCGGTCGAGAAGCAGTTCAGGTTCAGACAGTCGTTCCAGTCGGCGTGTCCGATCAGCGGCAGACCGTGCGGACCGCGCTTCTTCATCGTGTAGGCGAGTGAAGTCTCGAGGTGGTCTAGCAGAGTGCTGGTAACGTTTTCAGTGTCGTGGTCAGCAAAGCCGCAGCGCGCCTGCAGTATCGACACATCGCCCGATTCCTTGATGTAGGCGCAGGTCGAGAGCACCAGCCACAGGTGGTCGTCGTAGAAATCGCCGCCGATGTCCGCATTGCCCTTCTTGGTCAGGGGCTGGTACTGGTGATAGCAGGTGCCGTCGGACAGCTGGGTCGCGGCGATGTCGAGGATGCGCTCGCGGGCGCGGCTCGGGATCATATGGACGAAGCCGAGCAGATCCTGGTTCGAATCGCGGAAGCCCATGCCGCGGCCGATTCCGGTCTCGTACATCGAGGCTGAGCGGCTCATGTTGAACGTGGCCATGCACTGGTACTGGTTCCAGGTGTTGGCCATCCGTTGCGCGTGCTCGTTCGGGCACTCGACCTGGAAGTTCGCGAGCAGCGTGTCCCAGTAGTCCTTGAGCTTCGCGAGCGCGGCATCGACGGCGCCGGGCGCCGAATACTTCGCGACGATCGCGCGGCCGACCGACTTGTTCATCACGAAAGGCGCGTCGAACTTCGGCTCTTCCCCCTGCTCGACGTAGGCGAGCACGAAAGCGAAGGATTCCTCGGCGCCGGGCGCAAGGTCGAGATCGATCTGATGCGCGCCGATCGGGTTCCAGCCGAAGGCGAGCGAGTTCGTCGCCTGACCGCAGAAGGGGACGCGCGCCTCGTGCAGACCTTCGTGGATGCCGACGAAGGCATCGCGCGACGTGTCAAAGCCGGCGATGGGACGGGTGCAGGCGAACAGCGTGTAGTGATTGCGCCGCTCGCGATACTCGGTCTTGTGGTAGATCGCCGATCCCTCGACCTCAACTTCACCGATCGAGTAGGTGCGCTGATAGTTGGTCATGTCGTTCAGCGCTTCGAAGAAGCAGAACTCCTGATAGGAGAACAGCTTCGGCGTCTTGCGCTGGTTCGAACGGTTGCGGACCGTGATCTTCCAGACTTCGAGGTTCTCGCCCGGCGGCACGAAGAACAGCGCTTCGACTTCGAGTCCGTCGCGGCTGCCGATGATCTTCGTATAGCCCAGACCGTGACGGCATTCGTAGGCGACGTCCGCAGCCTTGACCGGCTTCCAGCCCGGGTTCCAGACCGCGCCATCGTCGTTGACATAGAAATAGCGGCCGCCCAGGTCATAGGGCACGTTGTTGTAGCGGTAGCGGGTCAGGCGACGCAACTTCGCGTCCTTCCAGAACGTGTAGCCGCCGGCCGTGTTCGTGCACAGGCCAAAGAACTCGTCCTGGCCCAGATAGTTGAGCCAGGGCAGCGGCGTGTCGGGGCGGGTGATCACGTATTCGCGCGCGCTGTCGTCGAAGTATCCGTACTTTTCTTGAGCGTCCAGGCTCATCTTTTTGTCCTTTGGTGGCGTCCGCTCCGGCGGGCGATTTCGTGCCTGTCTCCCCGCTCCCAGGGGCTGAGGCACTGTTTCTGTGCTAACCTCGCTTTTATACAAGAAAACGTTTTCAAAGAGCAAGAGGGATTTTGTGTCTACCCCATTTACATGCTTCAGCCGAAATCATCGGAAATGGGCATTCCATTGCCTCAAAATCATTGATGCATAAGGGATATGCGCGCCGGTGGCGGAGTGTGTATATGGAGTCTGGGTGCGCTGTAATTTTAGAAAGATCTGGTAACGATTTCACGGTTTCACAGTTCCGCGCTGTGCGGATGCCGATCAGGAGAATGCTATGGGGATCAGCGAAGACCTTTGGCAGCAAGAAGCGATCAATCTGAGTCTGGGCGCGCGAAGTCTGGTCGTGGCGCCAGGGCAGGGGGCGCGAATCGTGTCCCTGAGTCTGGACGGCGAGCAGATGCTGACCCAGCCGCAGACTCACCCTGCGAACTACGGTTCGACCTTCTGGGACGCGCCTCAGTCCGCCTGGGACTGGCCGCCGCGGGCGGCACTGGATTCGCTTCCCTATCGCAGCTGCCGCGATGGACGCGGACAGGCGCTTCTGGGGCCGGTCGATGCCGAATCGGGGCTGCAGTGCTACAAACGCTTCGCCGTCGACGCCGAACGCGGCTGCTTCGTGATCGAGTACCGGCTCCGCAACTCGGGTACTTCAAGCTGCCGGACCGCGCCCTGGGAGCTGACCCGCGTCCCCGGAGGGCTCAGCTTTTTCCCGGTCAGCGCGGCCGCAGGGCTTCCCGAGTCGGCGCTCGCGCCGACGCTGGAGCGGGACGGAGTGTGCTGGTACCGGTTCGCCGAGGGGGATTTCAAGGTGGGGCGCAAGTTGTTCCGCGCCGGGCGGGAAGGCTGGTTGGCTCACCTGCTGCCCGGCGGCCTGCTGCTGATCAAGAGTTTCCCCGAGATCGAGGCCGGCGAGCAGGCGCCCGGGCATGGCAGCGTCGAGCTGTGGGGCCAGGATGGCGGAATCTACGTCGAGCTGGAGAACCACGGCCGCTACCAGCGCCTCGCACCCGGCGAGAGCCTTGGCTATCGGGTCTGCTGGTTCATCGAGAGGCTGCCCGCCGATCTGGACGTCGGACCGGGCTCGGTCGCGCTGCTCGAATTCGTCCGCGGCTGCCTCGCGCGCAGAACCTTCAATCCCTCTGGGCCAGCTTGATCTTCTGCTGGACCGGCGGGTTTTTCGCGAAGTACTTCTTTATGCCACGCAGGATAGCCTCGGCCATCTTGTCCTGATAGGCCTCGTCCTTGAGCCTCGCCTCTTCCTCGGGATTCGAGATGAAGGCAGTCTCGACGAGGATGGACGGGATGTCTGGAGCTTTGAGCACCGCGAAGCCGGCCTGTTCGACTTCGCCGCGGTGCAGGCGGTTGATTCCGCCGACCTCGCCGAGCACGGCTTTCGCGAGCTTCATGCTGTCGGCCATCGTCGCGGTCTGGGACAGGTCGAGCAAGGTGCGCGCGAGCACGACGTCCTTTGCGCCGAGATTGACGCCGCCCACCAGATCGGCGGCGTTTTCGCGCTGGGCGAGCCAGCGCGCCGCGGTGCTCGTTGCGCCCTTGTCGGAGAGCACGAAGACCGAGCTGCCGCTCGCGTCGGGGCGGATGAAAGCGTCGGCGTGGATCGATACGAAGAGGTCGGCCTGGACATTCCGCGCCTTGACGACGCGTTGCTGCAGCGGCACGAAGAAGTCGTTGTCCCGGGTCAGCATGCAGCGCATCAGCGGATCGGCGTCGATCTTGGCCTTGAGCCGCTTGGCGACCGACAGCGTGATCGTCTTCTCGTGGGTTCCGGCGCTGCCGATCGCCCCCGGGTCTTCGCCGCCGTGTCCGGGGTCGATCGCGATCGTCAGCAGTCGGGTGACTTTTCCTTTTGCTCCGCGCGGACGCTCGCGCGGCTCGGCGGGAATCTCCGTATGGGCTTCGGTCGGGCGCTCGGCGGTCCGGGCGGTCTCGTTCGGCCGGGCTTCGGGCGCGCGCGGGGTCTGGGGGGTGGGTTGCGGCGATGGCGCCTGGCCGACCGCTGCGCCCAGCGGATCGGGCTTTTCGATCAGCGACAGCAGCGGATCGTGCAGCGAGCTCGGATACAGGTCCAGCACCAAGCGGTGGCCATACTGGCCGACAGGGGCCAGCGTGAAGACCTGGGGCCGGATCTCGCTCTTCAGCTCAAGGACCAGCCTTACGATTCCAGGGCGGTTGCGGCCGGCGCGGATCAGCTGGATATAGGGGTCACCCTCGGTGATCTTTGAGGGCAGGCTCTGGATCACGCTGTTGAACTCGACGCCCTCGAGGTCGATCACGAGTCGCTCGGGGTTTTTGACGATCTGGTATTCGTACTTGAACGCGCTGCGCCCTTCGAGCGTGACCCGGGTGTAGTCCTCGGCCGGCCACACGCGTACCGCGAGGATGCTGGTCTCGCTGGCGAGGCCTGCGTGCGAAACCAGCAGCGTCATCGTGGCACCGCTGGCTTTCAGAAAACTGCGTCGAGAGAGTTTCATGCTGCCGAACCGATCCGTTCCATCAATTCACGTCCTTTCAAACTGCTGCCGTGCAGGCGGGCGATGCGACCTGTGCCCTGGTCGGTGAGCTGCACTTCGCAGTCGGCGGCAGGTAGGAAGGGCTGACCTTTGTCCGGCCATTCGACGAGGCAGACGCTTTGTTCCGCGAAGTATTCTTCCAGCCCTGCGTCGATGAATTCTTCCGGGTCGGTGAACCGATATAAATCAAAGTGATACAAGTTTAAGTTAGAAACTGTGTAAGGTTCAATCAGAGTGTAGGTCGGGCTTTTCACTGCCCCCTTGTGGCCGAGCGCTTCGAGCAGACCGCGCACCAGAGTCGTCTTGCCTGCGCCCAGGTCTCCGACCAGATAGATCGTCAGTCCGGGGGCGATCGCTTTCGCCAAGCGCGCGCCGAGTGCGCGGGTCGCTGCCTCGTCGGGCAGTTCAAACTGCTGCTCCGGGCTATCATCGCTCTGATGGATAAGGTCGGACATCTCAATTCTCCGGATCCGGCGGCTCTGGCCGAGCGGATCAAGGCGTGGGGGGCGGAACTCGGTTTTTCGGCGATGGCGATCGGCGGTGTCGATCTCAGCGAAGCCGAAGCCGGGCTCGACGCCTGGCTTGCTGCCGGTTTTCACGGCGGAATGGATTATATGGCGCGCCACGGCCTGAAGCGGGCGAGACCCGCCGAATTGGTCCCCGGAACGCTGTCGGTGATCTCGGTCAGACTCGATTACTGGCCGGATGCGAGCGATTCGCGAGCCCAGCTCTCCGATCCAGGGAAAGCCTATGTCTCCCGTTATGCGCTGGGCCGCGACTACCACAAGGTCTTGCGGCGCCGCCTGCAGCAGCTCGCCGAACGGATAGCTGCCGAGATCGGCGAATTCGGCCACCGCGTCTTCGTCGATTCGGCTCCGGTGCTCGAAGCAGAACTCGCCAGCCGAGCGGGCCTGGGCTGGCGTGGCAAGCACACCTTGTTGATCGACCGCTCCGCCGGTTCGACTTTTTTCCTCGGCGAACTCTTTGTCGATCTCGCACTGCCCGCTGATGCGCCGGCCACCGCGCATTGCGGAAGTTGCAAGGCCTGTCTCGACGCCTGCCCGACCGGAGCGATCGTCGCACCCTACCGGCTCGATGCGAGGCGCTGCATCTCCTACCTGACGATAGAGCTGAAAGGCGCGATCCCCGTGGAGTTCCGCCCGTTGATCGGCAACCGGATCTACGGTTGCGATGACTGTCAGCTCGCCTGCCCGTGGAACCGGTTTGCGCGCTTGAGTCGCGAGGCCGATTTCTCGCCACGCAACGGGCTCGATTCGGCGTCCCTGATCGAACTCTTCGCGTGGAGCGAGGAAGACTTCGGCCAGAGGATGGCAGGCAGTGCGATCCTGCGCATCGGGCACGAGAACTGGCTACGCAATATCGCCGTCGCGCTGGGCAACGCGCCGACGAGCGACGAAGTGCTGCGTGCGCTCGCCTCTCGCCAGGATCACCCCAGTGCTCTGCTGCGCGAGCACGTCCAGTGGGCATTGGCCCGGCATCAGTCCCTCGGCCTCTGAGAACGAAAAACGACCGCTCCTGCGTGAGCAGGGCGGTCGCGAGAAATGCCCCTAGCGGGGCCGGAAGGCGCGAGGCCTTCCTCTCAAAGAATCAGCCTTCGGCTCACCACCAGGCTTCGGACTGGATGCCGAAGGTGGAGCCGGCGGTCGCGTCACCGTAGACCTGCTTCAGGCGCGAACCGCTCTGCCAGTGGTCATAGACGCCGCCGGAGAGCTTGGCTGCTTCGTTCCACTTGGCATAGGTGTAGAAGAGGCGGAAGGTCGGACGGGAGCCCGCATCCTTGCCCGCACTCATCGCGCCGACCAGGGTCAGCTTGGTCAGGTTCTGGGCGCTGGCGCCTTCGGGCTTGACGTGGTCATGACCGAGCTCGACCAGGAAGCGGAAAGGACCGGAGATCTGCGTGTCCGAACGGCCGCCAATCGAGAACCAGTCGTTCTTGACCCAGGGCTGGGAGTCGTCGCTCCGGGTCTTCTTCGAACGGAACTCGGTGATGAAGTCGAAGTTGGTGCGGATCGACGGCACAAAGGTGTTCTGCTGCGTGAAGACGCGCCACAGCTGAATCGTCTTGCCGTTTTCGAGCTTGACCCCGGAGATGTTGCCACCGCCCAGGAAGTTGTTCAGCGTGTGATAGACCGCGAAACGGTAATGGCTGTCCGGCTTCTTGGTTTCCACGGCCGTGCCGCTGGACGTGTCGTCGCTGACCGAGTTGCCGTAGTAGCCCGCCCAGAACTGCAGCGCGCCGTCCTGAACCGTGCCGATTTCGGTCAGCCGGGTGGTCAGCTTGTAGGCCTTGTTATTGACGGCGGTCTGGCTCGTGACGTTGTTGGCGTTGTCGTCGTTCGGGTTCATCAGCCAAGCGACCGAGAACTTGCCGCCGAAGAGCTGCATATCTTCAATACCAGCTCCGTCGCCATCCTCGTTTTCGAGGAATTGGTCGTTGATGCCCAGCTGCAGACGGTCATAGTAGCGGCGACCACCCCAGATCCGGCCGTTGGCGAGCTGGGGCACGCTTTCACCGAAGAAGTAGAGCTGGCCCATATTGACCGGCAGCTCATCGCCGAAGGTCGCCGCGTTGGCGTTGTTATTGGTCCAGGTCCGATAGACCTTGGGCATCACGACAACGCCCCAGGCCGACTTGTCGTCGAGTTTCGCGAACTTGGCCGTGAGGGTCGGTTCGATCGTGTAGTCGCATTCGTTGCCAAGACGCCATTTCGTGTCGGCGTTGGCCAGCCCGAAACAGACCTGACCGCCGCCCTTTGCGCTCAGACCGATGCCGGCACGTGCGTACCCACTGAAATCGACTTCGACGGCGCTGACCTGGGTTGCTCCGGCGAGAGCAAGCACGAGCACGCTGCATTGGGTGATGAACTTCATTTGTCTACTCCTCCTTGTGATGCGATATCCGCTGTGAGCGGTTGGTTTTTTCGGGCTCCCCACCCGAATTGAAAACGGTTTCTTGGGTGTTCAAAAAAAAGCCTGTTCGATCCGTCCCCGGGCGAAAAAGGGTGGGGTGGCAGCTCCTGCCACCCCGCCGACAAGCCACAGAAGTGGCAGGAGGTGGATCGGTAGGCGGCCGCGGCCGCGCCGCCGCTCTGTGGCGGCATGGCTGGCGGGACGCAGCGCGCTGTTCATTGCAGTTCCAGGTTCCGGCCGGCCGCGTTGAAGACGTGGCAGGCGCGGGTCTGGGGGCGAAGGACGATCGACTCACCCGAGCGCAGCGTGCCCAGCTCCGCGGTGCTCTTGATCGTGATGATCTGATCGGAACCGGGCAGTTGTGCGTAGATGATCTGCGTGTCGCCGAGGTGTTCGGTCAGGTCGACCGTCGCCCGTATGCCCGCGCCCTCATGACCGATTTCGATGTGTTCCGGACGAACGCCCAGCAGCAGGTCGCCGCTGGCATCGATCTTCCGGCGCGAGGGCAGGCGGATCGAATCGTTGTTGCCGACTTTCAGCGCCAGACCGTCGGCGTCCAGGCCCGAGAGCGTGCAGGGGATGAAGTTCATCTTCGGCGATCCGAGGAAGCCGCCGACGAACTGGTTGGCCGGACGTTCATAGAGTTCGAGCGGCCGACCGACCTGCTCGATGATGCCCTGGTTGAAGACGGCGATCCGGTCGCCCAGCGTCATCGCTTCGACCTGATCGTGGGTCACATAGATCATCGTCGTGCCCAGTTCCTGGTGCAGGCGCGAGAGCTCGATGCGCATCTGCACGCGCAGCGCGGCGTCGAGGTTGGAGAGCGGTTCGTCGAACAGGAAGACCTTGGGCTGGCGCACGATCGCGCGACCGATCGCGACGCGCTGACGCTGGCCACCCGAGAGCGCCTTGGGCTTGCGTTCAAGCAGGTTCGAGATCTGCAGGATTTCGGCGGCCCGTCCGACCGCGCGCGCCACTTCTTCTTTGGGCTTGCCGGCGAGCTTCAGCGCGAAGCCCATGTTCTCTGCGACCGTCATATGCGGATAGAGCGCATAGCTCTGGAAGACCATCGCGACACCGCGCTGGGAGGGCGGCAGATCGTTGGCGCGAACTCCGTCAATCAGCAGATCTCCGCCCGTGATGTCTTCGAGTCCGGCGATCATCCTCATCATCGTCGATTTGCCGCAGCCCGAAGGGCCGACGAAGACCATGAACTCGCCGTCCTGGATGTCCAGCGTGACGCCCTTGATGATCTGGGGGCCGGTGTCGTATGTTTTTTCGATGCCGCGCAGCGTGAGCGTTGCCATCTTTGTCTCCTTGCTTAACCGCGCTGCGCGCGGATGAAATCACGAAACCAGAGAGCGCTGTCCTTGGGGATGCGGCGCAGGCTGGGGTAATCGACGTAAATCAGGCCGAATCTCTTTGCATAGCCTTCGGCCCACTCGAAGTTGTCCATCAGGCTCCAGGCGAAATAGCCGCGCACATCGGCGCCCTGGTCCATCGCCTGTCTCACCGCGGAGATGTGGCTCTTCAGGTAGGCGACTCGCGCTTCGTCGTGGACCGCGGAGCCTTCCAGCACGTCGGCGAAGGCCGCGCCGTTCTCGGTAATGACGATGGGCGGCGGGATGTAGTCGCGGGCAATCCGGATCAAGTGCTCGGTCAGTCCCTGGGGGTGGACCTCCCAGCCCAGATCGGTGACGCCCATCTCGTTCGGTGCTGGCCGCTTGGGCTCACTGGTGCTGGACCAGGTCCGCGTGTAGTAGTTGATGCCCAGGAAGTCGATCGGGCTTCGGATCAGCTCCATGTCGCCTGCTTCGACCCTGGGAGCGTCGGCGCCGAGCAGCTCGACGATGTCGGCCGGGTAGGCGCCGCGCAACAGAGGATCCATGTACCAGCGGTTGATGAAGCCATCGGCGTAGCGCGCCTCGCGCCTGTCCGCCTCGCTGTCCGGATTGGCCGGGTAGGAGGGGGACTGGTTAAGCACGATGCCGATCGGACCCTGGTGGCCCGCTTCGCGCATTGCCCGCAGCGCCAGAGCGTGGGAGAGCAACAGGTGGTGGGAGACCTGTGCTGCGGCAGCCCTGTCTTTGAGGCCGGGGGCGAAGACGCCGATCTCGTGACCGAGGGTCGCCGTGCAGAAGGGCTCGTTGTGCGTTGCGATGCTGGTCACCCGGGAGCCGAAGCGACGCACGAACTCGGCGGCGTAGGCGGCGAACAGCGTGCAGGTCTCGCGTGCCCTCCAGCCGCCCTTGTCTTCGAGCGCTTGCGGCAGATCCCAGTGGAAGAGGGTTACATGCGCCTTGATGCAGTGCGCGTCGAGTTCGTCGAGCAGGCGACCGTAGAAGGCCCAGCCTTCTTCGTTCCAGGGACCCTGGCCGAGCGGCTGAACGCGCGGCCAGGAGATCGAGAAGCGGTAGGCCTTGATGCCCAGCTCGGCGAACAGCGCGATGTCTTCCTTGACGCGGTGGTAGTGGTCGCAAGCGACATCGCCATGGTCGCCGCCGGCGACCTTGCCCGGAGTGTGGGCGAAGCGATCCCAGATCGACTCGCCCCGTCCGTCCTCGCTCGCTGCGCCTTCGATCTGGTAGGCGCTGGTTGCGCCCCCCCAGATGAAGTCGGCAGGAAAGTCCAGGTTTTCAGCAGTTTGTGGAAACGTTTTCATATGCAGTTGCTCTTTGGCTGCCAGAGTCGTCCGGGCTGGGTTCTTCAGCCCTTGACCGCGCCGGCCGTCAGGCCTTCGATCAAGCGTCTTGATGCGAGGATGAAGAGGATCAGCAGCGGAAGAACAGCGACCGCGGATCCCGCCGAGATCGCGCCCCAAGGAACCTGACCCGTGCCCTGCAGAGCGCGCAGCGCCAGAGGTACGGTGAAGCGTTCCATTTCGCGCATGATCACCAGCGGTCCCATGAAGTTGTTCCACGACGTGATGAAGGTGATCAGACCCAGGGTGCCCAGCGCCGGAGTGATCAACGGCATGATGATGCGCACGAAGATGCCGAACTCTCCGCAGCCGTCGATGCGCGCCGCTTCAACCAGCTCCTTCGGGATCGCCGAACCGATGTACTGGCGCATCAGGAATATTCCGAAAGCGCCGCAGGCTCCGGGTACGATCAGTGCCCGCGGTTCGTTGAGCCAGCCCAGAGTGCTCATGACCAGAACGCTGGGGATCATGTTCAGGAAGGTGGGCAGCATCACCGTCGCCATCACGACCATGAACGCGGTTTCCTTGAAGCGGAAGTGGTACATCGCGAACGCATAGCCCGCCAGGGAGCAGAAGAACAGGTTTGCCGCCGTGGTCAGGATTGCGATGTAGAAGCTCCACCCCAGGTTGTGCCAGAAGAAGGGCAGCTTGCTCAGCAGCAGGCTCATGTTGCTGAGAAAGGCCGAGCCGAACCACAGCGGAGGGGGAACCGAGAGGATCTCGGTGTTCGTGTGCGTCGCGAACACGAACATGAAGTAGAAAGGGGCGAGCATCAGCACGGTGCCACCGAGGACGATGCCGTACGCGATCAGGTGTTGTGGGCTAACTTTTTTCATCATTTTCTCCCTCAGTCCTGGCGGCCAAAGATCTTGTTGTTACCCCAGGTCAGAACCGCGATGATCAGGAACAGGATCCAGGCGATCGCGCTGGCCGTCCCGAAGTCGCTTTCGGTGAAGGCGGTCACATACATGTGCATCGCCGCAGTCTTGCCCGCCTGGTCTATGCCGCCGGTACCACCGGTGATGATGAAGGGCTCTTCGAACAGCTGCAGGTTGCCGATGATCGTCAGCGTCACCGCGAAGAACATCATGGGCTTGAGCAGCGGCACCGTGATGTGCCAGAACTGCTGCTTCTGGTTCGCTCCGTCCATCGTCGCCGCTTCATACAGATCCTTGGGGATGGTCTGCAGCGCCGACAGGTAGAGCACGGTGTTCCAGCCGACGTAGCGCCAGAACACGACAAAGGAAATCATCCACTTCGTATAGCCGGGCTGGCTCCAGTCGATGTTCTGGGTCGGGAAAAGCCAGGCCAGAGGATGGAAGCCGCCGATCGACCACTGTCCGAAACCGGTCAGGATCAGATTGACGATGCCGAAGTCGCGCGAGAACAGCGACGAGAACACCAGTGCAATCGCGACCGACGAAGTGATGAAGGGCAGGAAGTACAGCCCGGTCACTGCGTTGCGCCAGCGCGAGAAAGCGGTGTGCAGGAAGTAGGCGAGCGGGATCGCGACCAGATGCTGTGGAACGCCTGAGACGAGCGCCAGCCAGAAAGTGTTGTAGAGGGACTTGTGGAACCAGTCGTCCTGAAGCACGAACAGGAAGTTCTCAAAGCCGACGAAGCTCATCCCCGCGAGGCCGGTCGAAGGATCCCAGCGCATGAAGGCCAGGTAGATCGAGAAGAGCAGAGGGAACAGCCCGAAAACCAGGAAAAGCACGAAGAAAGGGCTGATGAACACGTAAGGCGCGATCTGCCAAGCTTGCAGCTTGCGCCGGCGGCGCGTGGGCGCCTCGGCGATGATGGCAGGACTGTCTTGCAATGAGAACGACATGGTTCAGACTCCAGGCAAAAAATGACCGGGGCGGGGCGGGCGCCCCGGCCTGACTTACGTTCAGCGACGGACGCGGCGTGCGATCTGCGTCTTCGCGTCGGCAAGAGCCTGCTTGATGTCCTTGTTCTGCTCAAGGACCTTCTCAAGTTCGGCATTGATGATCTCGTTTGCCACCGGGTCGAACTTGTCGACCGCGATCGCCGGGATCTTGTCAGCCGCGACCTTCCAGAGCTTGCGTGCGGGCTGATTGCCAAGGAATGCGATCGGCTTGTCGAGGAAGGGGTCGTTCTGCGCTTCGATCAGCGCCGGGAAGGCGTCAAGCGAGCGGAAGGCTTCAAGCTGCATGGCCTTGTTCAGGGTCATGAACTTGATGAACTCCCAAGCTTCCTTCTTGTGCTCGGCCTTGGCCGGGATCGAATAGAAGGAACCGCCCCACGAAGCGAAAGTGTGATTCGGCAGTTGGGCCGAGCGCCACAGACCCTTGGTGTTCGGGGCGATCCAGCTGTCCAGGTGGCCAGAGAGCCAGGCGCCCATCATCTGGGAGGCGACCTGACTGCGCTTGAAGCCTTCCGACCATTCATTGGTCCAGGCGCTGATCTTCGCGTCGATACCCGCCGTACGGGCCGCCTTGGCGAGTTCGAAAGCCTTGACGAAGCGGGGCGAGTCGACGAGCGGCCTATGTTGCTTGTCGAAGTAGATGCCTTCGCCGTCCTTCAGGCCCGAGCGGATATAGATGTCCTTGAGGTCGACCGCGCTGGCGAGCAGGTAGGATCCCGTCGCAGCCTTGAGCTTCTTGCCCGAGGCGATGTAGCTGTCCCAGCTCTGGGTCAGCTGAGCTTCGGTGACGCCTGCCTTGTCCAGAAGATCCTTGCGGTAGAACAGCGCACCCGGGCCGATGTCAGCCGGCATCGCGGTCAGGTTGCCGGCTCCACCCATCGCTTGGGGAACCGTGAATTTCGCGAATTTCGTCTTATACTGCATCGCGCTGTACGGAGCCTTCGACAGGTCTTCGAGGCCGCCCGAAGCAGCAAACTTGCCGATAAAGCCGACTTCGACCGCCATCACGTCGGGCAGATTGACGCCGGTCGCGAGTGCCGTGGTCATCGCATTGTGGTGGTCGCCGATCGCGAGGCTGACGAGCTTGATCTCGACGTCAGGGTGAGCTTTCTTGTACAGGGGGATCGCTGCCTTGACGGCCGCGTCGAAGTTCGGGAAGGACGCCACGGTCAGCGTGGTGCCAGCGTTGGCGAGTCCGGAAAAACCGATGGCCAGCGCGATTGCGCCGAGGCGCAGGGACGTGCTCATGCTCTTTCTCCTTTGGTGATTGCGTGGGTGAGCGCCGGAGCGCTCGCTGTCTCTTTGAAAACGTTTTCTTGTGGTGTGAGGATTCCACCGCGAATAGCAATTCCTGTCAATACCTTTCGTGAAATTGTTTTCGTGTCCATGAAGAAGTCGCCGTTCGCTGGCTTACAATCGGAAGCCACAGCGGGATGAAGCCCCGCATCCGAGAAGAGTCCAGACGATGAACGCCCGAAAGAAGCCACCCGCACCGGGGACGACGACGGTCACCGAGGTGGCGAAGATGGCCGGAGTATCGGTCAGTACCGTGTCGCGCATCCTGAACGGCAGCGCGCGTGTCGCGGACGACAAGCGCGAGGCGGTCGAAAAAGCAATCGCGGCCCTGAACTTCAAGCCCAACCTGTTTGCGCAGAGCCTCAAGCGGGGCAGTTCGATGACGGTTGGCGTGCTGGTCCAGGCGGTCGAGAGTCCCTTCTTCAACGAGACGCTGCGTGGAATCGAGGACGCGCTCAGTGGCACAGGCTATGCGCCTTTGATCGTCAGCGGTCACTGGAACGCCAACGAGGAGGCGGAGAGGATCCGCTTGCTCAGTGCGCGCCGGGTCGATGGCCTGATCCTTCTGTCTGGTCACCTTGACGACGAGGAGGTGATCGCATTCTCCGAGCATCTGCCGATCATTGCGGCGGGCCGCAGGCTGGAATCACCCCGCGCCGCATCGCTTCGCCTCGATAACGTCGAGGGGGGGCGACTCGCGACCCGGCACCTGATTTCGCTGGGGCACACCCGGATCGCGCACATCTCCGGCCCGGCCGATCACATTGATGCGGTCGAACGTCTGAGCGGCTACCGCCTGGCCCTCGAGGAAGCGGGTCTCGCCTTCGATCCCGGCCTCGTCGTCCAGGGCGACTTCCGTGAAGGTGGAGGTCTGCTTGCGCTCAACCAGCTGCTCGACCGGGGCCATCCGTTCTCGGCCTTGTTCGCGTCGAACGACCAGGCCGCCTACGGGGCGCGGCTTGCGCTGTACCGGCGCGGAATCCGGGTGCCCGAGGACATCTCGCTGATCGGTTTCGACGATCTGCCCAGCTCCTCGTACACGACTCCGCCTCTGACCACGATACGTCAGCCGGTCTACGAGATGGGGTGTCAGGCCGCCCGCGCGCTGCTGTCCCTGATCGCCGGGAAGAGCGTCAGCCTGGAACTGCCTCCGCTGGAGCTGGTGATCCGCGAAACGACGCAAAGGCTGCGGTGAAGACTCCGGAGCGAAGACGGCAAAGGGCTTTTGCCGTCAGGCCGGTGCCCTCGTATCATGACGGCTTTCCCTGCCGAGCCAGCTCATCATGTGCGCGTTTGATCCCCGTCCCATCGGAGTTTTCGATTCAGGTGTCGGTGGAGTGTCGGTATTGCGCGAAATCCGCGCCCGACTGCCCGAGGAATCCCTGATCTACGTGGCTGATTCGGGTCATGCGCCCTACGGCGAGAAGCCTCAGGAGTGGATCCGCGCGCGCGCTCAGGAACTGACCGAATTTCTGCTCCGCCACGACGCGAAAGCGATCGTCGTGGCCTGCAACACCGCGACGGCGGCCGCTGCCCGGACGCTGCGCGAGCGCTGGCCGCATCTGAGCATCATCGGCATGGAACCGGCGGTCAAGCCCGCCGCCGAGCTCACGCGCAGCGGCACGGTCGGCGTGCTGGCGACGGTCGGCACGCTGGCGAGCGCGCGCTTCGCGGCGCTCCTCGATCATTTCGGACAGGACGTGCGGGTCGTGACCCAGCCCGGAGTGGGCCTTGTCGAAGCGGTCGAACGCGGAGAACTCTCGGGCGAGAGGATCCGCGAAGTGCTCGCGGCGCACCTGCGACCCTTGCTCAATGAGGGCGCGGATGTGATCGTGCTCGGCTGCACGCACTACGTCTTCCTGCGCTCGCTCGTCGAGGAGCTGGTGGGCCCGGACGTGGCAGTCATCGATACCGGAGCCGCGGTCGTGCGCCAGCTCGAACGCCGGCTCGACGAGGATGGGCGGCGGGCCGAACCGGGCAGCCTCGTGACCGTGCATTTCTGGGGCAGCGGTCATCCGGCCTCGCTGGCGCGAACCCTGGACCAGCTCTGGGGGCCGGGCTGCTGGCCCGAACTGCTGCCCCCGTCCTCGCTCAGCTAGCTTCGAGTTCCAGCGCGAGCAGTTCCGCAACCGTCTGGCGGCGGCGGATCAGGCGCTGGCTTTCCCCGTCGATGAGCACTTCGGGGATCAGCGGCCGGGAGTTGTAGTTCGACGACATCGACGCGCCATAGGCTCCGGCGTCGTGGAAGACCAGCAGGTCGCCGACCTTGGCCTCGTCGAGCTCACGTTCGAGCACGACGCCCCCGTCGCCCTGGGTGAAGACATCGCCCGATTCGCACAGAGGACCGCCGACGACGACACGGCGCGGCGCGCGCACGCTCTGATCGCCCGGCAGCAGGCTGATCTCGTGATAGGCCCCGTACATCGAAGGGCGCATCAGGTCGTTGAAACCGGCATCGACCAACACGAACTGGCGCGTGCCGACCTCCTTGACCGCGCGCACTTCGGCGAGCATGACCCCGGCTTCGGCGACCAGATAGCGCCCCGGCTCGATCTCGAGGTGGACCGGGTGACCGGTCTGCGCCGAGATCTCGTTGCGTGCGGCATTCCAGATCGAGAAATAGTGCTCGGTGTCGACGCGCGGATCGTCCTGACGATAAGGGATGGACAGTCCGCCGCCGGCCGAGATCGCTTCGACCTGGATCGCGTGCTTGCGGATCAGCGCGACCATCGCTCCGCAGACCTCTTCGAGGTGGCGGTAATCGACGCCCGAACCGATATGCATGTGCAGGCCGACGAGGTGCAGGCCGTAGCGCTTGATTGCGGCGAGCGCCTGCGGCAGCTGGGTGTGCCAGATTCCGTGCTTGCTCTGCTCGCCGCCGGTGTTGGTCTTGTTGCTGTGACCGTGACCGAAACCGGGGTTGATCCTGAGCCAGACCCGGTGGCCGGGGGCCAGCTCGCCGAGCTGATGGATCATGTCGATCGAGCCGGCATTGACCGGAATCTCTTCCTCTATGACCCGCTCCAGAGTCGCGCGGTCGATCAGGTCGGCCGTGAACACGATGCCCGATTCGCCATCGCGCGAGCTGTAGCCGGCGGCCAGAGCCCGGTCGATCTCGCCGAGCGAGACCGCATCGACCTTGACGCCGGCTTCGCGCATCAGGCGCAGCAGATGCACGTTCGAGTTTGCTTTCTGCGCGAAACGTATCGTGTCGAAGGCGCGCAGCGCCGCGATGTTCGCGCGGACGACCGCGGCATCGTAGACCCACAGCGGCGAGCCGTAGCGCTGGACGAGGGAGGAGAGCAGGGCAGGGGAGAAATCGGGTTTCATCGCGGTCTCGGTGCGGGTGGGACGAGGTTTGAAGAATGCCCGATGCAGGTATGTTCATGAAATGCTAAATTGTTGTCCGGCTATTTATTTTTGATATGGTATTCCTCCTCGCCTATGAGGCAGGAGAGCACCTGTCCTTACCCGGAAGCGAATCCATGCGCCTGACCCACAGACAGATCGAGATCTTCCGGGCCGTGATGCAGAGCGGGAATCTGACCCGGGCAGCCGAGGCGCTGCACACCTCCCAACCCACGGTCAGCCGCGAGCTGGCGAGGCTGGAACAGGTGCTCGGGATGGCGCTGTTCGACCGGGTGCGCGGACGCCTGCAGCCGAGCGCGCGCGCGCTTTCCCTCTTCGACGAGATCGAGCGCAGCTATATCGGGCTGGAGAGGATAGCCAGCGTTGCCGAAGCGCTGCGTCAGTTCGTCAGTGGTCGCCTGTCCATTGCCTCGCTGCCTGCTCTGTCGCACAGCCTGCTCCCCGAAGCCTGCCGACGCTTCGCCGCGATCCATCCTCAGGCCAGCCTGGCGATCACGCCCCAGGAATCGCCGACGCTGGAGCAGTGGCTGACGGAGCAGAGGTTTGACCTGGGCCTGACCGAGCACGACGAAGCGCCGGCCGCGACCGAGCTCAAGACGCTGTTCGCAGCCGACGAAGTCGTGGTGCTGCCCGAAGGCCACCCGCTGCTCGCCCGGGAGGCGCTGAGCCTGGAGGATCTGGCCGGTCAGGCTTTCGTGAGTCTTGCGCCGCAGGACCGCTATCGCCAGCAGATCGACGCGCTGTTCAGCGAACGGGGAATCGCACGTTCGCCAGTCGTCGAGACGGCGAGCGCGGTCTCGATTGCCGCGATGGTTCGCCAGGGGCTGGGCATTTCGGTGATAAACCCGCTGACCGCGCTCGCCTGCGAGGGCTGGGGGGTCGAGTGGCGCAGGCTCTCGGTTTCGATCCCGTTCAAGGTCAGCCTGATCCGGCCGCTGTGGCGCGCCTCGAATCCGCTCGCCGACAGCTTCTGTACCGAGATCGAGGCAGTCGCCCGCGATCTGCAGGCGCGGCTCGCGCGCTGAGGCTCAGAGCCGGTATTCGGGCGCGTGGGCGCGCAGCCACTGCTCCAGCATCATGCTGATCCAGACCATCTCGCCGTAATAGCCGGGGTGAGCCGGCAACAGTTCGGCGAAGAGCTTCCCGACGAAGGCCTGGCGCAGGATGCCGCGTTCGGTGAGGCCTTCGACCGAGGCGCGGGCGAGTGTGCCCAGCGCCTTGTCCTTGAGCACCCACTGGCCGAAGGGCAGGCCGAAACCATGCTTCTTCTTGGCGAGGATCTCCCCGGGAAGGAAATCGGCGAGCGCCTGCTTGAAGAACCAGCGCAGCGACTGGCCGCGCACTTTCAGCGATGAGGGCAGGCTGGTCGCGATGTCCTGCAGCGAGTTGGCGAGCAGCGGGAAGCCGACCGAGAGTCCGGCCAGTTCGGTCGTGCCCGTCACCTTGGGAAGGTCGTTGTCGGCCAGCGTGAAACGCCAGTCGAAACCGAGGTGGCGGTCGATATCGTTGTCGGCGATGACCGCATCCCAGACCGCGCGTTGCAGCCGCATCGGCGCTGCGGCATCGCTCTTCGCGCGCAGAGTCGGGCTCAGCACCTCTTCCAGGCCCAGCCGGAAGAGCAGGTTGTACTGTTCGGTGCGGTCGGGAAGCGGGATGTTGGCTTGTTCGACGTAGGAGCGGATTTTGCTGAGACCGGGGGTTCTGGCCGCTGCCGCACTCCTTGAGAGCGGGTCGAGGACGAGATGGCGCAGCGGCGCCGGAATGCTCTGGTAGGCCGAGAATATCTTCTGTTTCGCGTAGCGGGTGTTGCCGCCGAACAGCTCATCGCCACCATCGCCGGCCAGCAGCTTGCCATAGCCGTCGTCGTGGGCGAGCCGCGCGAGACAGAAGGCCGGCAGCGCCGAGGAGTTGCCGAAGGGCTGGTCGTAATGGGCGGCCACCAGCGGGATATTCGCGACGAGATCCTGGGCGCTGACGTAGTACTCGCGGTGGTCGGCGTCGAAGGCGCGCGCGGCGATCCGCGCATAGGCAATCTCGTCGTAGCCGTCCGCATCGAAACCCATCGAATAGCAGCGGGGGCGGCTTTCGGTGACTTCGCGCAGCATTCCGACCACGGTCGAGCTGTCGGTGCCTCCGGACAGAAATGCGGCCACTCCCGGCTCCTCCGCTTCGCGGGCGACCGCGGCGCGGACCGCGGTGCGGAAGCGGCTCTTGAGCTCTTCAAGGTCCTCGACCGGGCGCGGCGCGAAAGTGGCCCGCCACCATGAACTCGTGTGCGCGTCAGTCGCCGTCGCGCAGAGCCTGAGGCCCGGCGCCAGGCGTTCGACGCCGCGGAAGATCGTGCGCGGGGCTGGAATCACATGGAAATACAGGTAGTCGAAGATCGCCTGAGGATCGATCGAGCGGCGTGCGAGCGGAACTGCGTCGGCCCGGTTCGCAAAGGCCGTGAGCTGGCCGACCCTGGCCCAGCACAGGCTGTGCGTCGAGAAACGGTCGCAGGCAAGGTTCAGGCTGGCGCGATCGAGATCGATCCAGAGCGCCGAGAATCGGCCGTCGAGCATCGCCAGCGTCGCGTCGGGCTCGGCGCGCAGGCGCTCGAGCAGAGCGCGCGGCGCTTCGCTCGCGAGCGCCGGGGAAAGGGTGGGGTCGGCGCTGTGCGGTCTTCCGGTCAGCACCAGAAGCGCGCGTTCGGTCACGACGAAACGCTGATCCGGCCCTTCTGCCTCGAGATCGAGGCCGGGACGGTCTATCCGCAGCGAGGCACTCGCGGTCGCGGCGAAGCCGGTCCGGATATCGAGGATTCCGGGGTCGAAACTGCCCCGAAGAATGTTGATGCGCTCGCTCATACCAGAACCTCGCGGACATGAGGATGGGACAGGAAATCGGCGGGGCTGGCGGTGCGGCCATAGGCCCCCGACTGGAACACGACGACGAGGTCGCCCGGTTCGGCGGCGGCGAGTTCCATCCGTTCGGCCAGCAGGTCGAGCGGGGTGCACAGCGGACCGACGACCGATGCGATCTCGCGCTCGGCGCTGCCCATCTTCGTGCCGATCGCGACCGGGTAGTTCTTGCGTATCACCTGGCCGAAATTGCCCGACGCGGCGAGGTGGTGATGCAGGCCGCCATCGGTGACCAGAAAGACCTGGCCGCGCGAGATCTTGCGGTCGAGGATACGGCAGACGTAGATGCCGGCCTCTCCGACCAGGTAGCGGCCCAGTTCGAGTTCCAGACGGGCTTCGGGCTGCTCGCGCGCGCAGCGCCCGGCCAGGGCGGCGAGGTTCTCGCCGATCGGCTCGAGCGCGAGACGCTGCTCACCGGGGAAATAGGGGATGCCGAAACCGCCGCCCAGGTTGAAAGTGCGGACCGGGGAGGGGGCCGCTTCGGCGAGGCGAAGGCACAGTTCAAAGCTCTTCTGCTGCGCTTCGACGATCGCGTCCGCGCGCAGGTTTTGCGATCCGGCATAGAGGTGAAAGCCTTCAAAGGCGAGACCCTGCCGGGCGATTTCCCTGAGCAGATCGGGAACCTGTTCGGCGTCGACGCCGAAAGGTTTCGCGCCTCCGCCCATCTTCATGCCCGAGCTCTTGAGCTCGAAGTCGGGATTGATGCGCACTGCGACGCGGGCCGTCCAGCCCCTCGCTTGCGAGATGTCGGCGAGCAGGCGCACTTCGCGGAGCGACTCGACGTTCAGCAGCACTCCGGCCGCGACCGCCTGTTCGAGTTCGGTCCGGGTCTTGCCCGGTCCCGCGAAGCTGATGTGTTCGGGCGCCATGCCGCTGTCCAGCGCGACCGCGAGTTCGCCGCCGGAGGCCAGATCGAAGCCGTCGAGCTGACGGGCGAGGTGATCGACGAGGGCCGGCATCGGGTTGGCCTTGATCGCATAGTGCAGCGCGACCTCGCCGGGCAGCGCCGCGCGCAGCTCCTGGATCCGGCGATCGAGCGCCGCGCGTTCATAGGCGTAGAAAGGGGTCTGACCGATGCGAGCGGCGAGGCGCGAGAGCGGCAGCCCGCCGAGGACGAGCTCGTTTCCCTGTCGGGCGGAGAAGGAGAAATCGGCGTGGCGGAGCGGGGGACGGATTTCGCTCATCAGGCGCTTTCGTCAAAAGATCCGGGAACGGGTTGGCAGAAATAACCGGCTTCTGGTTCTGATGCGCCAGAGCAGCGGCTTGCCGCCAATAAAGATATTGCTCGCCATTTTAGCTACGATGCGGCTATGTCGGCTGCGACGTTTTCCGCGATAGGCTGAAGAGGACTGCTTCGCTTGGCGTCGGTCTCAGGGACGCCAGGGATAGGCGCGCCATTTCCTGAACGATTCGTAGCTTGGGTCGCAACCCGACCAGGGGCGGTGGATCAAGGCCTGGATCGCAGCTTCGGTTGCAGTACGCCTGACCCACAGGCGCTGGGTATGGATACAGCGTGGCAATTGAATGAAATCGCGGCCCAGCCGTTGGGCGACGAGCGGATCGGAGAAGAAAGCCGGCGATCCGGTCGTCATAACGAGATCGAAATTGCCGGCGAGGAACTGCTGCCGGGTCTCGGCCAGGAAAACGGGAGCGAATTTGCCGCTCTGTGCGGGATCTAGCCACCTTGCATAGAACTTGCTGGGCGCTATCCGGCCACCCGCATAGAAGACCACCTGCGGATCGGATCCGACGTAGAACACCGGTGCGCCATCCGGAATGCGCGCAGCCAGCATCTTTCCAAACTGCTGGGCGGCAATGAAACGCATGCCCTCGCTATGCCCGTACTTCAGTATGGGGAGCATGAGGCTGGGCATGCTGAGCATCCAGACCAGCCTCAGCACCATTGTGAGCGACAGAACCGCGATGGCCCAGGTGACGATGCGGCGGTGCCGGGAAAGTGGGGTTTGATAGAGGTTTTCGAGCAGGAACAGGCTGGAGACGATCGCGGGGGCGATCAGCAACTGGTAGTAATGCGGGAAGAACTGGCCGGGTATCGCCATTGCGAGAAAACAGCCGAGCATCCAGCCGGAAAGCCAGAACAGTCGGCGCTCTGGCGCGCGGGCCATCCGCCAGAGCAGCCCGGCCGCCGAGAAGAGCAGCAGCGGCAGCAGGTCGAGCAGAAAGGGGCGGGCCAGATTGAGCGCTTCGATCAGCGTGCTGCCCAGCCCTTTCGCGTAGATCCTGTTGTAGGTGAACGCGGCTTCGTAGAACTTCGCCCAGAGGTTTTCGCTGTTGAGGAATTGCGCATAAGCAGCCCAGCCCAGCAGCCCGGTCAAACCGATGATTGCGATCTGGCCGAGCGTGCGGCGCGTGACGCGACCTTGCTCCCGCCAGTCCGCGAGCAGCAGGAATGCTCCCAGGGTGGCCGGAATGACCGCGTAGTGCTGCTTGAAAAGGGTCGTGAGGAAGAAGAGCAGAGCGGCGATGAACATGCCCGGCTGCGGGATGCGCCGCCGCTCGACGCCGAGCCAGAGACCCAGCGCGGTCAGCAGCATCGGGCGGACCAGGGATTCGGTGTTGGGCTGATTGGCCTGGAGCGGGAGGCAGAAACCGAGAACGATTCCCCAGAGGCAGGCGGTCAGCATCGCCCAGCGGTTGTGAAGCATCTGGCGGGCGACGAAGTACAGCGCCCCCAGAGACCACAGACCAAAGCAGATGTTGAGGGCGAGCAGCTGGACCTCGCCCATGCCGAAGAAGCGAATGAACAGGGCGTGGACGAAGAACGAAGCCGGCGGCTTGTGGTTCCAGAGATCCCCGTACAGTTCCCGGCCATGCAGCCATTCGTTGGCGATCAGGGCGTGGATGGCCAGATCCCGTTCCACGGGCTCGTGCATCGTGAAGAGGCGAAGGCCGACGGCGAGCGCCGCCAGGGCCAGCAGGGCGAGCATGGACAGGCGTTCCGCGTCCAGATCCGCTTTCTCCCCGGGGACCGCGCGCTCGTCGGCCAGAGAGGGGCCGGAGTCGGGGATCTGGGGAGGAGCCCCGTTCATCCGGATGTCTCGTCGAAAAGATCCTGGAACCGGCTCGCGAGTTCCTTACGGTCGATCTTGCCGTTCGGATTGCGCGGCAGCGCGCCGTCGTGAACGGCGACATGGGCCGGGATCTGCCAGGCGGGAAGCCGGGCTCGGCAGTCGGCGAGCAGGCCCTCCTGATCGAAGGCCTGACCGGGTGAAGGCGTGGCGACCAGCACGATCGCCTGGCCCAGCGTCGGATGAGGGACACCAAAGGCGGCGCATTCGCCGACCCTCTGCAGGCTGTAGATCACTTCCTCGACTTCGGTCGGGCTGACCCGGTAGCCGGAAGTCTTGATCATCTCGTCGCGGCGACCGATGAAGTAGAGGAAACCTTCCTCGTCCCGCCTGACCGTGTCGCCCGAGAATACCGCGATCTCGGGCATGACCAGCCCCGCCTGGCGGCAGCCAGCGGGCAGCGGGCGAAAGCGCTCGGCGGTCTTCTCGGGATCGTTCCAATAGCCCTGGGCGACCAGCGCGCCACGCTGCACCAGCTCGCCCGGCTCGTTCGGCGCGCAGACGCTGCCGTCCTCGCGTAGAACCAGGATTTCCGAGTTCGGGATCGCCTTGCCTATCGAGTCGGGGCGGCGGTCGACCTCGTCCGGATCGAGATAGGTGGCGCGGAAGGCTTCGGTCAGCCCGTACATCAGGAAGGGGCGGGTTCTGGGCAGGCGCTCGCGCAAGGCCTTGAGCGTCGCGAGCGGCATCCGGCCGCCGGTGTTCGCGATGTAGCGCAGATGGTCGGCGATCGCTTCCGGCCATTCGAGCTGGGTTAGCTGTATCCACAGCGGTGGCACGGCGGTGAGGCCGGTCACCTGTTCGCGCTCCAGGGCCCGGATCACGTCGCGTGGCATCAGGTAGTTCAGCAGCACGACTCGCGCGCCGGAGTGGAAGGCGGTCGTCAGCTGCGAGAAGCCGGCGTCGAAGGATAGCGGCAGCGCGGCGAGCAGCGTGTCCTCCGGGCTATTGCCCAGATAGCTCGCGACGCTCTTTGCGCCCGCGACCATATTCTGGTGCGAGAGCACGACGCCCTTCGGGCGCCCCGTGCTGCCCGACGTGTAGAGGATTGCCGCGAGGTCGCGGTCGATGACCCTATGCCCGGGCCCCGGCGGCGCGTCGAGCAGATCGGACCAGCGGTGGACCGGATGCGCCAGAGCGGGGCCGTCGGGCACTTCCCCGGTTACGACGAGGTGGCGCAGGTCGTGGCATTCGGTCAGAACCGGCGCGAGCAGCGGCAGGCGCTCGGGCGAGGTAATCAGCACTCTGACCGCGCAGTCGCGCAGGATGTAGGCGAGCTGTTCGGGTTTGAGCTGAGGGTTGATCGGCACGAAGGCGCAACCGGCGGCGGGCGCGCCAAAGCTCGCGACGACGGTCTCGATCCGTTTGTCCAGCCAGATCGCGACCCGTTCGCCGCGCGCGAGACCAAGGGCGAGCAGGCCCGCGGCGAAGCGCTCGACGCGGTTTGCCAGCTCGGCGTAATCGAGGCTCTGTCCCTTGGCGGACAGTGCGATCGCTGAAGGCGTCTTCTCGGCCGATTTCGTGATCAGATGCGGGAGGAGGAATGAGGTGCTCGTCATGTTCTGCGGGAGAAGGGGAGTTTCGGGTGATTCTAGGCGCAGCCGGATAGGGCTTGCGTGGGTTATATCACGGAGCCCGAGGGGTGCAATTCGCGGTCGGAGAGTTCCTTGGGCGGCTGGGTCCGTTCACAGGGGTCGAAAGCTGCCACGCTTGAGTGGCTTGGGCAGGATCGGGTTGAGCGCTTGGCCAAGGCGGAATTTGTAGCGCAGCGGAAGCGTGATCGAGAGCCATCTCAGGTGTTCGATCCGGGAGATGCGGCAGCTTGGGTGGCGGGAGAGGAAGGCCGCGTATTCGCTGGAAATGCTCTCCCTCTGTGCGGGCGAGGCGCGGTTTTTGCGGACGAACTCGAAGATCTCGTTCGCGCGATCCCACCTCTCGTTTTGAATTGCTCCCAGAACTCCGAGTGCAGCCCACCGCTCCCGCAGACGGGCGTGAGCGTCCTGTTCGAGAAAGGCATCGACGAGAATCAGACCTTCGAGTCCGGTGGAGCGGAAGGAATGGGCGTTGCGGTTGATCGCCGAGGTCGCCGAAGAATGAACCCGGAAGGTGGTGAGTGCTTCCGGGACAAAGGCGATTCCGTAGTGGCTGGCCGCCCGCGTCCAGTATTCCAGGTCGCACAGCTGCGTGAACTCCGGGTTGAATCGGCCAATGCGCTCGAAGACCGAGCGGTGGATCAAGGTGCTGGTCGGCTCGCCGACGTAATTGTTGTTCAAGCGCCGGGGAATTCTTTGGGCGAATTCGTCTGCAGAGACTCCCCGTCCCGGCCCGAGAAAGGCATTGATGGTCGCCCGGTTGCGCGCATAGATTGCGCGGAGTTCTTCGGTGGTCGATTCGGCGAAGAGGAAGTTCCGGTCGCAGGCGAGGAAGGGGGCGCTCTGTCTTCTCGCCTCGGCGAGGAGTTTCTCGACACACTGCGGGTGAAGCAGATCGTCCTGGAACAGGAATTTGATCCATTCGCCGTGCGCGATTTCCAGGCAGCGATTCCAGTTGCCGACCAGGCCCAGGTTCTTTTCGTTGCGAACGACACGGATCCGGGGGTCGAGAGTGGCAAGGCTTTGCACACGCCTGAGCGTGTCGTCGGACGAGCCGTCGTCGACGACCAGGATCTCCATGTCGCGAAAGCTCTGCGCGAGCGCGCTTTGCAGACTTTCTTCGATGAAGCGGGCGCCGTTGAAAGTTGGAATGCAGAGACTGACGAGGGCCATGGCTCTTCCTTGTGCGAGTCAGTTCGATTCCCGAGGGAGAACGGGGGATAGCGCAGTGAGCAGCTCTTCCGCGGCGGCGTAGGGGCTTCGGCCGCGCAGCCGCTGACGGGCCCGGGCAAGAGATTCGCGGCGCAGGGCGGGCCGATCGAGCCAGAGTCGCAGTGCGTCGTACCAGTCGGAGGGGGCGACGAGCGAGTTCGAGTCCTGGCCGAAGACGCGGCGGTAGGGTTCGACATCCGAGCAGAGCGCGGGGACCGCGCAGCTCGCATATTCAACCAGCTTGGTTGCGGTCTTGCAGCGGTTGAACTCATCGTCGATGAGCGGGCCCAGACCGATGTCCCAACCCAATTCGTAGAGTGACTGCAGATAGCCAGGGTAATCGCGCGTATAGCCGATGGTCTGAACCCGGTTTGCCCAGCGCCGGCGGAGCGCTTCCGGTGCGGGAAGGCCGAAGCAGTGGAAGTGCAGGTTCTCCCGCTCCGCCATCAGCCTTGCCAGAGCGGGCTCAATCAGCTGCATGTCACGCGAGTGGGAACTCGATCCGGCGTAGCCTATGGTTACCTGGTTGAGGTGCTGCAGCCTGCGTTTGATCCGGCAGGCTCTCGCCTTGAATGCCGTGCTCATTCCCGGCTGGGGTTGGAAGCAGACTCCGCTCAGGGTGCGGACGGTGTGTTGGGGACTGCGGGAGAGCATCTGTCCGGCAAGATAAGGCGTCGAGCAGAGAATCGCGTCGACGCGACCGAGGAATTCGTCCAGTCTTGCTGTGTGCCGGGCGTCGTAACGGACGCGATAGCGTTCCTCCATGTCGTCGGGGAGGCCGAAGAGCCAGTCGTCGAGGTGAAAGAAGACCGGAATGGATTGCGTGCGGTAGAACGAGAGAATCGATTCGGCGTGGGGGCCCAGGTAGCGGCTCAATACCGCCGCGCGCACCTCGTGCCCGTCGGTATCGAGCTCCAGCGCGTCGATCAGCGCGTCGCGGCTGATCGCATCGATCTCGTCGCCCGACCGGGCCAGCAGCTGCGTCGGACTGTGCGCCAGAGGGGCAGCGAAATTGATGAAATAGGTCGCGTTGTAGTGCTCGGTGAACACCGCGATCGCGCTCTTTCTCTTCATGTTCTGCCCTCCGACGATCGCGGATCCAGTGCCTGCTGCCAGGCATCGGCGATCCTTTCGAGGTCGTAGCCATGAAGCGCGAGAGCTTTTCCCTGTTGACGGTGCTGGCGGCGCAGGCCGGGGTTTTCGAGGTAGGCATTCAAGCCCTCGCGCCAGTCGTTCAGTGCGCAGACTTTCGCGAAGCCCTGGTAGCTGGGGATTTCGTCGGCGACGACGTTCAGGCCGTGATAAAGGGAGAGCGTGACGCGGTTGGCGCTCTTGCAGCGGGTGAAGCTGTTCCGGGTGACCGGGATCAGCGAGATCGCGTGCAGACGCAGCATCGCCAGAAAGTTCACCCTGTCCCATTCGACATAGTGCGTCGCGAAGGGAAGGCGGGCGAAGTTCTGTTCGAATTTTGCCCGCTTGTTGCTGATGACGGTCAGAGATAGACGGTGGTGCGCGTCGAGCTCGGCGAGCACGGGGGTGATGCGCGCGAGATCTAGCATCCCGCCTTCCGAGAACGCGTTTCCGTGTCCGCCAAACCAGATCAGCGGCGTGATCCCTCGCGATTTTTCAAGGGCGATACGGCCGCAGTGTTCCAGATAGCGAAGCCAGCTGAGCTTGCGCTGCGGGCTCAGCACCGAACGCAGCAGCCTGTCACTCGTATAGTTGATCCGTTTCTCGATCGGGTCTCCGATCACCCGCGGAATTTTCTCGAGACCGCATTCGCTGCGCATCACGCTGGCCAGTTCGTCCGAGCAGACCGTGACGGTGTCGCTCTGTGCGGCAAGCGTGCGCAGCCGTTCGCACGCCCGATCCCAGGCGCAGTCGGGAGAGCCCGAAAACTGGTTGTCACAGTTGTCGAGCAGGATGCGGGTGCCGCGCTGCTTGAGCCTCTGCGCGAGCGCGAGCGTTTTCTCGGCCACCTTTTCGCTGGTCACGGTCGGGAAAAGAGTCCAAGCGTCGAAGACGACCGCGTCGTAATCGCGGGTCTCATCGAAAAGCTCCGCGATCATGCCGCGGCGCTTCAGCGCCGAGATTGGATAGAGGCAGCGATAGCGCAATCCGGCTCGACGCTCGTTGACGTTGGGAACATACCAGGAGGCGCGCATGATGGGCGTACTCAGGAGAGTCGGAGTTTCTTCTGTCTGAGCCCCCTGATCTCGTCGACCAGTGGGTGATTGAAACAGACTATGCAGGTCGCGAAAGCCGTGAGCGATACCGCGGCGGCGGCGGCGAGCGTGAGCAGCGCACGCGCGGTCGTTCCGTCGTAGGCGAAAAGAACGGGGGTGGTGAGCAGCGTGGTGATGGCTGCGATCACCAGGTTGTTGCGACAGGCGGCCAGCAGCCTGGCCAGGCCGAGGCCAAAGCTCTTTTGCAGCGTGCGCTGAAGCATACCAATGCGGATCGCGCTGCCGAACACACCCGCCAGCGCGACCGCGATCAGGCTCTGCTGTGCAGCGAAAAAGAGCGCGACCAGATAGAGGACTCCTCCGACGACCTGGATCTGAAGAATTTCTCTGACGCGGCCATGGGCGGTCAACAGCGAAGGGGCGAGGAAGTAGGGCGCGGCCAGCATTCCGCCGATCGAACCTATCTGCAGCAGCGGCACGGCTCCCAGCCAGGCCCGGCCGAACAGGGTCAATACGAGAGGCTCGGCGAGCAACGCGAGCAGCAGGAAGAAGACCAGAGGGAAAACGGCCAGGGTATGGATTGCCTTGAGGTAGGCGCTGATCGTGTCACCGTCCGCGTGGTGGGTCTGGGCGAAAGCCGGCGTTGCGACCCGGCTGATTCCCGAGACGAAGAAGTCCTGGAAGGTGTCCAGCAGCGATGTCGATTTGCTGTTGATGCCGACTGCATGAAACCCCAGCCCCTGGGCGATCAGGATGTCCGGGGCGCGGCGGCTGAGTTGATCCAGAAAACGTCCGGTCGTGACCGTTCCGCCGAAAAGTCCGATCTCCCGCAGTCCGCTGAAGCGGGGCAGGATCAAGGTCTCGGCGGGGCGCAGAATCGTCAGCGCGAGCACCGTCGTCAGCGAGCTGGCAACCGAGGACCAGGCGAGGCTCATGTAGCTGTGGCCATTCCAGGCGAGAAAGACTGCCAGAGCCGCCCCGATCACGATGCTGGCAGTCTGGATCCAGAAGATCTCCTTGAACGCCATCTGTCGGGTCAGCAAGGCGAAAGTCGTCGTGCCTATCGGCAGCAGCACGAAGTTCAGCGCCAGGACGCGGACGACAGTCCTGAGCCCGGCTTCATGGTAGTGGGCGGCGATGAGGTCAGCCGAAAGGAAGATCAGAGCCGCGAGCGACCACGCGATCGCCAGCGAGACTCCGAACACCGAACGCAGCCTGTCCTGGGTCAGGTTTTTCTCCTGAACGACGTATTCGCCAATCCCGAAGTCACGCAGCAGCTGCGCGATCGAGACGATGGCCGCGGCCAGCGAGAACACGCCGGTTTCGGAGGGGCTCAGCAGACGGGCGAGAACGATCGAGCTTGCCAGCTGGATCACGAAGGAGACATAGCGCTGAGCCAGCGACAGGAGGGTGGCTTTTCGTATCGAATTCATCGGGGTCCGTTCGTCGGTTCAGATCCCGGCTGGCGTATCGATCGCCGCCAGGGTTCGCGCAGAAGCTCCGGCCATCCGGTTCAGCGTCTCGGTGAGTCGTTTGCCGCGCGCTTGCCGCTCGGCCCATGTGCCCATTCCGGCTCGCCAGGCCGAAGCGAGGCTGGCGCTGTCGTTGCTCTCGATCAGCGCGGCGGCGGTTTTCAGACCGAGATAGACCGGATAGCTCGGATAAGTCGTTTCCCAGGGGCTGCAGACCGTGACCGGAACAGAGAAGGCCAGCGGTTCGAGCACGTTGTGGTTGCGCCCGACGTGGGCGATGCTTGCCGCGCCATAGAAGTGTCTCAGGTCGCCCATCGTGTCCAGGATCAGGCATTCGACGTCCGGATCCAGAGCGGCGTCGGCGAGTTCCGAGCGCAGCCGGGAGTGGATCTTTTGCTTGGCACAGGCGCTCGCGAGAGAGGCCATCACCTCCGGATTCTCGGGATGGCGGGGCGCGATGACGAGGCGGGCTGCCGTCCCTCCGGCCTTCAGCTGCGCGAAAGCCGACAGGATCAGCTCCTGTTCGTCGGCGTCGGTGACGCAGCCGGCGACGACCAGGGGGCGATTGGCGCCGACCAGGTCGGCGAGCATCCGGGGGCTGTGGCTCTGCTCCGGCTGCCACTGGCTGCGGTCGAGCGCGTCGAACTTGATGTTGCCGGTCACCGTGATCCGTTCAGAGGCGGCGCCGGATGCGATCAGGCGGTCGGCGATGTCCTGATTCTGGACGCAGATCCGGTCGAACAGCGAAAGCCAGGCCCGGCCGAACAGCCGGCGCTCGAGTGCATCGCTGCGGCAGGACGGTGGATAGCCGTAGAGCCAGCCATTGACCGCGACGAGCGAAGCTCCGCGCCGGGCGGCTTCAAGAAGCCAGGCAAAGGCGAGCCGGCAGGGCGCATCGGAGGGCTGCAGCGGGATCTCGGCGATCACGAAGAGTTTGGGCGGGCGCAGGCGGGCCAGGCGGCGCGCTTCATCGAGCCCTTCTCCGATCTCGATCACGTCCGCCTCCGGAAAGCGCTTGCAGTAGGCTTCACGGTAGATGTTCCGATCGCTCAGCAGAACCCATTTGAGTCCCGCTGTCCGCGCCGCGAGCTCGATCAGGAAGGGCTCTATTGCGTGGAGTTCGCCAATCGTGGAGAGGAAGATCCAGACCGCGGGCTGCTCTACGGGCGGAGTCAGCTCGGGCTCGGGGGCTTTCTCGCCGTTTGCCGCGACCATTGTGATCGTCCGGAAGGCCGCCCAGCGCAGCAGAGTTCCTGGCGAGGGCTGCATAAACGGCCTCAGGCTTCGCTCATGACCGCGCGGTGCGCCGCCTGCAGGCGGGCATGCAGCGTGGGCAGGAAATTCCAGCGATAGGCGTTCAGGTGAAAGAGCCGGCTCTGCTGCTCGGTCCAGCGCGTGTGCCACTCCATGACCCGGCCATAGAACTCTATCCTCTTGATGCGCCGCTCTTCAAACAGGGCGCGGAAAGCTTCATGGTGCATCAGGGTCGCTGGCGAAGTGCTCTTGTGCTGCGATGAAAAGGTGGTTTTGAGCACGACCAGGCAGTCGCCACCGTATATCGACAGATCCATCGCAACGATCTCGTCATCGAAGCGGTAGCGCCAGATCTCGCCCCGTCCGGATCGGCAGAAGCGGTTCATCATTTCCTGATAGAAGCGCCCCTGCGCATTGCTGCTCCCTATGGCCGTTCCGCCGGCGGCTTTCCAGCTGCTCTGCTCCAGGCCTGCGTACTCGGCGATCGCGCGCTCGACTTCGGAGGCTGCGGTGATCCGGTCCAGCGTCAGCGCGATGCCTTCGGATTCGAGCTTGTGACGCTGTTTGCGCACATTCGTCTTCAGGTTCTTGCCGCGAGCTTCCCAATAGGTCGCGAAGTCGCTGTCGAGATCCACCCAGGCTGTGTCGATGTAGTCGAGGGTCTGCAGTTTGCTCTGACCGTAGGGGCGGGGCAGGAAGCGTGGGTCGATCTGGGTCAGGCTGGCGCTGAACGTGAAGCCGGGCAATTGCTGGATCAGTGCATCGAGCAGAGCGGCGATGTCCAGGTTGGGGCGCTGGAGCCACGGCCCCAGAGGCAGCTGGGAGGGCTGAAAGGTCTGCCAGCGGCCCAGGCCGACCGGTGCGAGCAGCGCGGCAGCGACGACTTCGTTGCCGCTGCATGCGACGGCCAGCTTTTCTTCGCCTCCGCCGAAGGTTTCGAGCAGAGGGATCAGGAAGTCGGTTTCGAGAAAGGGCAGGGCACAAGTCTTCCTGCACAGCGAGTCCCAGTCCGGTGCGTGCTGGCCGAGCGCTGAAGCGGGGAGAAAATTCCACACGAAACTCATTTCGAATTCTCTGAATTTGAAGGGAATCGACAAATCTTAGCCCTCGCGGGCGGCTGGCTTCGAGGAACTAATGCCGAGCCCGGGGGCGAGCGAGTCGAGCAGACGGGCGAGCGCCTCTCCCCGTTCGGAGGTCCCCGCAGAGGTGTCGGCCTGACGGGCGAAGGAGGCGGGATCTTCGATCAGCCGGGTGAGAAGGGTGCTGATCGCTTCGGGATCATCGAGCGCCGTACACGCTCCGCCCAGCTTCAGGGTTTCGCTCCAGGTGTCGCTGCCCGGCGAGCTCAGGCTGATGATCGGAAGCGCGGTGCGCGCGTATTCGTAGAGTTTTGCGGGGATCTGCAACGCACAGTTTTCCGCCTGGAGCACCAGCAGGGCACTGGCCTGCCTCATCTCCCGGCGCGCGGCGGTGCTGTCCAGCGGCGGCAGGATTTCGACGAGCGTCTCGATCGAGCGGCTGCGCGCGAGCGCGACGAGCCAGTCGCTGGCGCCCGGTGCGCGCAGCACGAGGCGCAGGCGACTGGCGAGATCGGGGCGGCGGACGCGCAGTAGCGCCAACGCGTCGAAGAGTGCGCTCGGATCCCGCTCCCACGGATAGATCAAGCCGCTGTGCAGCAGTACGAAATGCGCTCCCGGTGCGGCGGGAGGGGAGTCCTCGGGCCAGGGATCGGCGCCGTTGCGGATCAGATGAATGTGCGCCGCGGCTTGCGGATAGCGGCGGCGGTAGTACTCGGCACAGCCGGGCGTGACCGTGACGATCGCCGAGGCACGCTCGAACACGCGGCGTTCGACCTTCTCGTAAGCCTTCCACTGGGCGGGGTCGCGTGGATAGCCGTCGTGGGCCATCGGGTCGCGCAGGTCGGCGACCCAGGGCAGGCCGCTCAGGCGGGCGAGGCTTGCGCCAATCCGGTGCGCCGTCGCGATCGGGAAAGTGCTCCAGAGCGCATCGAATCGCCCGCTTGCGATCAGGCGCAGACCGAGCATGGTTGCCGGCAGCCACCAGCTGCGCCAGCGGTCGGGGCGGGCGAGAAAGCCCGGGTAGTGCCCCATGATCGCCAGATGGCGTTTCGCATCGAGGGCCAGCGCGCGGTGCACGATCAGCCCGTCCGGCAGGTCGCCTGCGCCGATCGGCCGGGCGCTCTCATAGGCCTGACGGTTTGCCGTCAGGATCTCGGGCTGCCAGCCAAAGGCCGGCAGCGCGCGGGCCAGGTTCAGCGTGCGCTGGATGCCGCTGCTCCCGCTGTGCGGCGGGAAGTGATAGGCGATCATCAGGAGTCGCTTCATCACACCGTCCCGTCGATCAGCGTCTTCAGCGTCTCGGCGATCCAGTCCAGATTCGTCGCCGACAGATCCTGGTGACAGCCGATCTGGAACACATGATGGGACCATTTTTTTCCCGAGTCGCCAGGCAGATCGGGCGTTGCGGGCCAGCGCTCGTCCCAGCGGAAGACCGGAACCCCGCTTTGGCGCAGCTTCTGGTAGACCTCGTCCGGACTATCGACCCAGAGCGGGAAGACGTAAGGCGCGGCGTTTCCGCCGCAGCTTCTCTGCAGCGGGCGGGCGCCCCTGAGGCCCGCCAGGCGCTCGGCCAGGCCCGCGTAGTTGGTCTGGCGCAGGCGCACCGTGCGCGCGCTGCCGCCGGCGCGCACGAGCATGCGGGCGGCCGCGGCGATACGCGAGAAAGGCAGGGCTTCGGGGGAGAAATCCGCGTGGGCGCGGAGTATCGCCGCAGCAAGCGGATCCTCCGGGATGCTCGGAGTGTGGGTCGAAACTGCCCGGTTCAAACGGCGCTTGGCGTCGAAGAGCGGGTTGAGCAGCGAGTTCAGTCCTGCGAGACGTCCGTGCTGTACGCTCAGTTCGAGTGCGTCGGCGAGCACGCGCAGGCTGGCCGATGAGGGGCGTCTGGCCAGGCTCAGAGCCGGGCTCGTCAGCGGATGGCGGTGCGAGACCAGGCACCCGCCTTCGGTGACCGGGAAAAATTTGGTCAGGCTGGCGATCGCGTAGTCGCCCCATGAGCCGACTGGTTGCCCTTCGCAGAGGCCGAAGAAGGCGTGAGCGCAGTCCTCGATCAGCGCGATCCCCTGCGCATCGCAGAGCGCGCGGATCCGCGACAGGGGTTGAGGCAGGCCGAAGTAGTGCGGAACGATCGCGGCACGGGCGCCATCGAGCAGCTCTGCGGGGAGCTGATCGAGAAGCGCTTCGCCATGGGGGCCAGTCGGGTAGAAGACCGGTTTGCCGCCCAGCGCGACGATAGGCGCGACCATGGTCGGGCAGTGATAGGTCGGCACCAGGATGCGGTCTCCCGCCTGACAGCCTGTTGCGCGCAAGGCCAGAGCGATCGCGGCGCGACCGCTGGTCGTCGGCAGGCGATACTTTGCCTCCATGATGGAAGGTAGTGGACTCTTGCGTCTTTCGAGCAGATAGGCCCAGGACAGCACAGGAAGGCGGGGCAGGACGAGAGAGTGAGTGGACATCGGATGTTCTCTTCTTGACGGTCCCGGGAGGGCTTCTGGAGCTCCTCCGGCAGTTTGTCACGAGCCGGTCCGGAGGGAGCCCTATAATAGGTGCCGCTTTAAGGCGCGGCTGTTAAGTGGTTCGCGCCTGTCTCATTTTCAGAGAGGACTGGATGTCGGAAACTCGCAAGGAACTCGTGGCCATTCTCGATGAGCTGCTCAGCCTGAATGGCCGTGCGGCCTCATTCACCGATGACACGGCGCTGCTCGGCGCCCTGCCCGAGCTCGATTCGATGGCTGTCGTGGGTGTGATTGGCGCGATCGAGGAGAGGTTCGGGCTGATCTTCGGAGACGATGAAATCGATGGCACGTCGTTCGCGTCCTTCGGCAGCCTCAAGGCTTTGATCGAAAGCAAGCTGAACGACTGAACCATGGTCCGCACCGAGGCCTTCTTTCTTTCCGGGGATCAGGGCGCTCGTTTTTGCGTCGCGTATCACCCTGAAGCTAGGCCCTGTGCGGCGGTGTTGCTGATCCAGGCGTTTGCCGAGGAAGCCAACAAGTCGCGGAGCAATTTGGCGGCGGTTGCGCGCGCCTGTGCCGAGGCCGGCTATCTCGCGCTGATCGGCGACGTCGGTGGAACCGGAGATAGCGAAGGGGATTTCGCGGAGGCGCGCTGGGCGGGGTGGATCGATGATCTGAAGCGTTTCGCCGCCTGGCTGGTCGAGCGAAGCGACGGGCCGCTCGCGCTGATCGGTCTGCGCCAGGGCGCTCTGCTCGCCAGTTCCGCGCTCGCCGAGGGGCTGACGGCCGACGCGCTGCTCGCGCTCGCTCCGGTCGCGAGCGGCAAGCTCGCGCTGACCTGGTTTCTGCGCCTCGCCGCGGCGGCCGAACTCGGCGAGAATCCCGGTGCGCGGCTGGATACCCGGGCCTTGCGTGCCAGTCTCGATGTCGGAGAGCCGGTCGAGGTGGCCGGCTATTCGCTGTCCGCGGCGCTGGCGACCGCGCTCGAGGCGGCGACTCTGGAGCCCTCCGATTCGCTTCGTCTCGGCTGGGTCGAGATCGGCACCGGCGAGACTCTGTCTGCAGCCGCGTCCCGGCTGCTCGAGAAGCGCGCCACGCGCGGCTGTGCGGATTTTTCGAGGCTTCTTCCCGGCCCCGCCTTCTGGCAGACCCAGGAGATAGAGATGCTGCCGACTCTGCCCGCGCTGTGCGTTGAATTCCTCGGAGAGGCGCTCAGATGACGATCGCCGAGCAGGCCTTGAACTTCGCATGTCGGGGGCAGAGTCTGATCGGTGTTCTGAGCCTTCCCGACGGTCCTCCCCGTGCCGCCGTGCTCGTCGTTGTCGGCGGCCCCCAGACCCGGGTCGGCTCCCATCGCCAGTTCGTTCTGCTCGCGCGGGCGCTGGCGAGTGCCGGCATCGCCTGTCTGCGCTTCGATTACCGGGGGATGGGCGATTCCGGAGGGGTGGCGCGCAGTTTTGACGCGGTTGGCGAGGATATCGCTGCCGCGCTCGCCACGCTCAGAGCCCGGCTGCCTGAGGCGACGCCCTGCTATCTGTGGGGGCTCTGCGATGGTGCGACGGCTGCGCTTTTTCATGCAGGCGGGGATCCCGGTCTGGCGGGACTGATCCTGCTGAACCCCTGGGTGCGGACCGAGCAGGGGGAAGCTGCGGCGCTGCTGTCCCATTACTATCGGGGCAGACTGCTCTCGCGCTCTTTCTGGCTCAAGCTGATCCGCGGAGGGCTGAACCCGCGTGCCCGGATCAGGGAGTTCTTCGCGAACTGGCGCTCCTCGCGCAGCGCAGCGCCCTGTGCCGCGGATCTGCCGTCGCGTTTCGCGGCGGCGTTGCGGAGGGCGGGAAAACCCGTGCTGTTGATTCTGTCGGGGCGTGATCTGACCGCGGCCGAGTTCCGCGACGCGGCTCAGCGCGAACCGCTGGCGTCGGCTCTGGCCGCTCTTCCCGTAAGCCAGTACGAGATCAGCGAGGCCAATCACACCTTTTCTTCGGCGCGCTGGCGCGCCGAAGTCGAGGCGCTGACGATAGACTGGCTGGAGCGCGCCAGTGAGCCGCGCTGAGGGACGGCTTCTCGAAGTCGATGCTCTGCGCGGACTCGCCGCGCTGGCCGTGATGCTGTTCCATTACAGCACCCGCTTCGAGAGCCTCTTTGGACACAGCTCGGAGCTGTCCTGGTCGTTTCCCCATGGGTTTTACGGGGTCAATCTCTTTTTCATGATCAGCGGTTTTGTGATCCTGATGACGCTGGCGCGGACTCGCCGGCCGATGGATTTCGTCGTCTCGCGCTTCTCGCGGCTTTTCCCCGCCTACTGGGTCGCCGTGCTTCTGGCTTTCGCGGTGACGAGTCTGGCCGGCTTGCCCGGGAAGACCGTCGGTCTGGGGGATGCGCTGCTGAACCTGACGATGGTGCACACCTGGTTCGACCGCCCTCTGGTCGACAACGTGTACTGGACCCTGGGCGTCGAGATGATCTTCTATGTGCAGGCCTTCACGCTGTTCGTGACGGGGCAGATCCGTCGATTCCCGTTGCTGATCCTGGCCTTGCTCGCGTTGAGGCTGGGTTATTTTCTGGCCGAAAGGCTCTGGGGGGTGGCTTTGCCCTTTCTAGCCTTTCGCTTTCTGTTGCTCGGTTTCATCCCGTATTTTGGCCTCGGCGTTGCGTTGTTCCGCTGTCATCAAAGAGGACGGGGCGCGGTCGAGGATGCCATCGTGATCGCGGCCAGCCTGCTCACCGTGGCTCTGGTCGAATCGGTTTCCGCCGCGCTGGTCTCGGCCGCGCTCTTCGCCGTATTTGCTCTGGCCGTCGGCGGGCGTCTCGCCGTATTGCGCCGGGCGCCGCTGGTCTGGTTGGGAACAATTTCCTATCCCCTCTATCTGCTTCACGAGAACATTGGCTGGTGCGCGATCCGGACCTTGGAGGCGCTGGGCGTCGGCAGTGATCTGGCGGTGCTGGCAGCGCTGTTGCTCGCGCTGGGGTTGGCATCAATGCTGCACTACGCGGTGGAGGCTCCGGCCATGATGGCAATCCGGCGCGCCTGGCGCGCCCGTTTTGTCGAGGTGGCAACTTGAAACTCCGGACGATTCTGTTGCTGGCGGTGGCTGTGTTGGCTCTGTCCGGGCTCGGCTGGCGTCTGGCGTCGGTCGAAAAAGTGCAGTTCCGTGCCCCCGCACCCGCACCCGCACCCGCACCCGCACCCGCACCCGCTCCCGCTCCCGCTCCCGCTCCCGCAGCTCTGGCTTGCCATCCGGAGATGAGCGCAAAGCCGCTCGTGCTGCTCGCGCTGGGTCAGTCGAACGCGGCCAATTCCGGATCCCGGCGCTTCGCTGCCCGTGATGACAGGGTTCTGGTCTGGTCGGATGGGGTATGCCGGCGGGCGAGCGATCCGCTCCCTGGCGGCAGTGGCAAAGGGGGGAGCGTCTGGATTCCTCTCGCCGAGGAGCTGGCCCGGCGCCACGATCGGAAAGTCGTTCTGGCGGTGCTGGCCGTCGACGGAACCGCGGTGCGCCATTGGCTCGACCCGCACAATGCCTTGCCTGGCGAGCTTGGCGCAACGCTCAAAGGGCTCAAGCGCGATGGTCTGTCGCCCGAACTCGTGTTCTGGCTTCAGGGGGAGGCGGACCTGCGCGATGCGACACCCGCCCCGCTCTATGCGCAGGGTCTGCGCCGGATTCTGGCGCGCGTGCACGGCGAAGCGCCGGCGGCGAAGATATGGATTGCGAAGGTGAGCCGTTGCCGCAACGACGGGTCGCCGGCTCTGCGCGCGGCCCAGGGCGAAGTCGCGAGCACTCTGGATTACGCGCGCCCCGGACCGGATCTCGACCGTTTCGGCGGAGAGTTTCGACGGGATGGATGCCATTTCAACGAAACCGGGCAGAGAGCCGTGGCGGACGCCTGGCTGGCCTCACTTGCGAGGGAGTGATGATGAAGACGTTAGCGCTGGGGCTGTTGGCGATGTCCCTGTCGGCGAGTGCCTGGGCCGGAATCGAGGAGCTCGGCCCTGCGACCTGCGGTTCATTGAACAATGCTTTCGGGCCTTTCGATTACCGCACGGCGACCCAGGAGCAGCACGGGTTGGTCGAAGGGGCTCATTTCACGTTCCCGGTCGAGAGCTTGAAGAGGGGCAAGACATCGACGACCCCCGGTCCGGACATCGACTACACGCTGCGGGTGTTTCCGAATCATCACCGGGCCCTGCTGGCAATGATGAACCTTAGTCTGAAGGAGAAGAAGAGCCGGCCGCTTGGCTCCAACTACTCTATCGACTGCTGGATGGAACGCGGCGAGCGCTGGCGTCCCGATGACGAGGTCGTGAAGATTCTTTTCGGCACCCATCTGCTCAGGACCGGGCGGCGCGGGGAGGCGAGGGGCAAACTCGATGCGGCCGACAAGCTGATCGCCGGAAAAGAGGTCTATGCGGTCGGCCCCAATGTGCTGTACAACTTGGGGCTGGCCCTCTACCAGCTCGGCGATTACGACCGGGCACAGTTCTATGCGCACAAGGCCTATGCGCTGAACTATCCGCTGCCTGGCTTGCGTCAGATGCTGAAGAAGGCCGGGCACTGGCAGGAAGCCTCCCCCGCTGCAGCGTCTTCGGAACCCGTCAGTGATGGGTTGAAGCAGGGAGATCCGGCGCAATGAGAGGCCCCTGTGCCAGTTCCATTGCGGTGTTCTCGTCCAGGGAGTCCCCCGACGTTTTGCTGCGAAGCGTAGAGGCGGCCTGGCTTGCTGCCGTCCCGGGCAGCGTGCTGGATGTCATCGTCAATGGCAACCGGGAACTCGCCGAAGAGTGTTCGCAGGTTTTTCCTTCGGCGCTGAAGGCAATGCCTGCCGGTGTCGATTTGCGCCTGTGGTTCATCGCCTGTGCGGACAAGGCCCATGCCTGGAATACCTATCTCCACCAGATTTGGCCAGGGAGCGAGCTGGCTTTCTTTGTCGACGGTTATGCGCGCCTGAGGCCCAACTCCTGCTCCATCCTTGCGCAGGCGCTGCAGATGAGGCCGGAGATTCCTGCCGCATCGGGGACGCCCAGCTCGGGGTGGGGGGCGGCGAAAATGCGGGCACAGATGCTCAGCGAGGGGGGCATACACGGCAATTTCTATGCGCTCAGAGCCCGGGCGCTCAATACCCTTCGCGATCGGGGGTTTCGCCTGCCCTTAGGCCTCTATCGTACCGATCCTGCTCTCGCTGCCGTGTTGAAGTTCAGGCTCGATCCCGCTCGCTATGAGTGGGATGACCATCAGGTCTATATCGATCCGGATGCGAGCTGGGATGTGGATTCCCGGCCCTGGTGGCGCCTGTCGGTGCTGAGGGGGCAATACCAGCGTAGGCTGCGCCAGTATCAGGGGGTGTTTGAGAACCGCGCTCTGCGCGATCACTTGGCCCGACAGAAACGGGCGCCGGAGGAGGTACCCGAAACCGTTTCTGAATTGATCCGGGGGTGGGGAAAAGACAACCCGGATGAGCTGTACCGCGTGACGCGATCGTTTCTGGCTCGACGTGCCTGGGAGAGGGGCGTCGAAGCCCGTGACTGGTCGGACAAGGACATTCCCCCCGCCCTGATTCTGGAGTGCGGGGGGGCTGGAAAGCTGCCGTTCAGCGGCTCTTGATCATCGTGCCGACGCCGTGGTCGGTCAGGATTTCCAGAAGCAGACAGTGTTCGACCCGGCCGTCGATGATGTGCACGGCCTGTACGCCGCTGCGGGCTGCATCGAGCGCCGAGTGGATCTTGGGCAGCATGCCGCCCGAGAGCGTGCCGTCGGCAACCATGTCGTCGATCTGACGCGGCGTGATGCCGGTCAGCAGTTCGCCGTTCTGATCCAGCACTCCGGGGGTGTTGGTCAGCAGCACCAGTTTTTCGGCATTGAGGATCTCGGCGAGCTTGCCGGCAACGACATCGGCATTGATGTTGTAGGTCTCGCCGTCTTCGCCGACGCCGATCGGCGCGATGACCGGAATGAAGTCACCCTTGTCGAGGAAGGAGATCAGGCTCGGGTCGATCGACGTGATCTCGCCGACCAGACCGATGTCGATCATCTCGTCCGGTTTGTCCTTGTTGGGCATCAGGAGCTTGCGGGCACGGATGAACTGACCATCCTGGCCGGTCAAGCCGACGGCCTTGCCGCCGTGGCGGTTGATCAGGTTGACGATCTCCTTGTTCACATGTCCACCGAGCACCATCTCGACGACATCCATCGTCTCTTCGTCGGTGACGCGCATGCCCTGGATGAACTGCCCCTGCTTGCCGATCCGCTTGAGCAGACTGTCGATCTGCGGGCCTCCGCCGTGCACGACGACCGGGTTCATGCCGACCAGCTTGAGCAGCACGACGTCGCGTGCGAAGCAGTCCTTGAGCATCGGATCGGTCATCGCGTTGCCGCCGTACTTGATCACGATGGTCTTGCCGAAGAAGCGCTTGATGTAGGGCAGCGCTTCAGCCAGAACGCCGGCCTTGCGGGCTGGGGCGATGGGGTCGGAGGTGGTCATGCGAGTTTCCCGCAAAGCGTTGAATCCCGAGATTCTAGCGCAAACGAAAACGGCGAAAGGCCTGAGCCTTTCGCCGTGTGCCAGGAACGGGCCTGCCCGCTTATTCGATGGACAGTTTGTGGGCCTGCGATGCGGCTTTCTTGGGCAGGGTCAGTTCGAGGACTCCGTCGACGAAACGGGCGCTCGCCTTGGCCTCATCGACGTCGTGACCGAGCTGGATGCTGCGCGAGACCTTACCGTACGAGCGTTCGCTGCGCAGCAGCCTCTCGCCTTCCTTGACTTCCTTCTCCTGCTTGCGTTCGGCCGCGATCGAAACCTGTGCGCCGTCCACATGGACATGGATGTCTTCCTTCCTGATGCCGGGGAGCTCGGCGTGCAGCGTGTAGGCGTCAGCCGCTTCGCGCACTTCCAGCTTCATCGCGGGGATGTCCGCGGTCTCATCGAATTCGACCGGACGGACAAAGAAGCCGCGGAACAGATCGTCAAACGGATCTTTGCGAATCAGAGAGTTCATGATGGCCTCCTGTTGGAAAAGGCGGCGGGGCTTTCTGTCGGAAGCCGGACGCGCCGCCCTTGCCCTCAATCTAGGGCCGTCCTGTCGGGTTTCAAGCTCTTTCGAAGTCTCCGCGTTCGAGCGCGAGGATCGCTTCGCGGTTGGACGGCGAGAAGCAGGCGGCGGCGGCTTCCTGGGCACGCGCCCAGCGCAGCGCACGGTGCTCGGCAGGGGCGAGCCGGATCGCGGTGTCGCGCGGCACGCAGAGGCTGAACAGATGCTCGGTGTTGCGGGTGATGCCGGGCGCGTAGCGCTGCCGCCACATCGGATAGATTTCGAAGACCTGCTGCCGGTGATGATCGACGATGGCTCCGGGGGCGGCGCGGATTCCGGTTTCCTCCTCGACCTCCCGGTAGGCGGTTTCGAGCAGGGATTCCTCGCCTTCACGACTACCGGTGACCGACTGCCAGAAGCCGGGGTGACGGGCGCGCTCGATCAGCAGGAACTCCATTTCGGGGCTGTGGATCACGATCAGGGCCGAGACCGGTTGCTTGTAGCGCATCGCTCCGCTCAGGCCCGCTTCGCCGCGGTCTGATGCATCTGCTGCAGACCCTCATAGTAGGTGTAGAGCGCGCCGAGCTTGGCGTTGCCGGGATCCTGGACGTGCAGTCGCTCGATCAGGTTTCGGGCTTCTTCCGCGTAATCGTCCCGCCAGCCACTGTGCTCGACATATTTGAGCAGCGCGAGCGATGCGTTGTAGAGCACCAGCGCGTTCCCCGGCATCTTCTGCACCGCATCCATGAAATGCCTCACCGATCCGGCATGGTCGCCACTGCGGGCCAGGGCTGCGCCTTCGCTCATCGTGTCGCGCACATCCGAGCGCAGCCGGCTGGCGAGCGCTTCGCCGAGTTCGGCGCGTCCCATCCGGGTCAGCATGCCGCGGACCGCATCGACTTCGCGCTCGTCCGCAGAGTTGCGCATGATATCCATCGCGACCTCCGCGGCCTCACTCTCCAGCCCCTGCTCCAGACAGACTTGGGTGATTTCCTTCTTGAGCTGCAGCGATGGTTTTGTTTCCGGGCCCATCAGCGCTGCGGCGCGCTCGGCCGCGGCCCTGGCCTGACGCGTATCCCCCTCGCGGGTGAAGACCATCGCTGCACAGACGGCCTGGCACAGATCGGCCTTGGGCTGGCCTTTCATGCTGCGCTCCAGGTCGCGCAAGGTTTCCCGTGCGCGCTCAGCCGAGCCGCTGCCCAGCTGGGCCTTGACCAGTCTGACGTGATCCTCGGGATCGCGAAAATCCGAGTACTTCGACTGGCGCAGCACGGTTGCGAGGCGTTTTTCGGCAGCCTCGTTCTGACCCAGATCCAGCTCGATCTCACCGATCCGACGCTGACGCTGCAGCGCATGAGGAGACAGCGTGGCGGCCTTCGCCAGCGCTTCGTGCGCTTCCTCGATGGAGCCGAGCGCCTCCTGGGTTTTGGCCAGCCAGTCATAGGCGTCCACGAACTGCGCGTTCTGCGTGATCAGCTCGGTGAGCTCGTCCCTCGCCTGCTCGAGTTCGCCGATCATGAAATGAGTCTTGGCGAGCCCCAGCTTGGCCCACGGAACGCTGCGCCGAGCCAGGATCTGCTGGTAGAGCGCCAGAGCTTCCTCGGGTCTGCCCAGGCCGATCAGAAGCTGGGCCCGGAGGCGCAGGAAGTCGATCGCATAGGCCGCGTATTTCGCTTCGCAGGCTTCGCACTCGCTGGCTGCGCGGGCGGTATTTCCGGCTTCGATCAGCTTGTAGACGGGCAGAAAGGCTTCGCGCTTGTTCAGCGCACGCTCGAGGCGTTCGCGCAGATTCTCCGCCGCGAAAGGTTTGAGCAGGTAGTCGTTCGGTGCCAGCTCGGCTGCACCCATGACCCGCTCGTAGCTGCGCTCGCCGGTGACCATGATGAAGATCGTCGACAGCGGGATCAGCTGATGCAGGCGGATGTCTTCGAGGAAATGCTGGCCATTCTGGCCTTCGCCGAGGTGATATTCGCAGAGGATGATGTCGAAGCGGGTCTCGCGCAGCCGGCGCACGGCCATCGCGGCCGAGGAGGCCGCACTCATCCGGGTGATCCCGCTTTGCGCGAGTATGCCTCGCAGCTGGTTGCGCATCGTGTCGTGGCTTTCCACGACGAGTACGGAGAGATCTTCGACCTTGCTAGGCATCGTGGCTTCCTCGAAGGCCTGGGTGTCTTCTGCAATAACGGCCGGACGGACCGGGGCTTGACTCGGCAGTCCAGAAAAAAGCCGCCCGGAGGCGGCTTTTTCCCGGGGAGCGAGGCTTACGCTTCCTTGGCGGCGGTGTTGCGCAGTTTGATGTGCAGCTCGCGCAGCTGCTTCTCGTCGACGGGGCTGGGCGCCTGGGTCAGCAGGCACTGGGCGCGCTGGGTCTTCGGGAAGGCGATCACGTCGCGGATCGAGTCGGTGCCCGCCAGCAGCATCACGACGCGGTCCAGACCGAAAGCGAGGCCGCCGTGCGGAGGCGCACCGTACTTGAGCGCATCGAGCAGGAAGCCGAACTTGAGCTCGGCCTCTTCATTCGACAGGCCGATCGCGGCGAAGACCTTCTTCTGCACTTCTTCGCGGTGGATGCGGATCGAACCGCCGCCGACTTCGTAGCCGTTCAGCGCCAGGTCATAGGCCTTGGCGAGGCATTTGCCCGGATCGGTCGCAAGCAGATCGACGTGCTCGTCCTTGGGGCTCGTGAAGGGGTGGTGGCAGGCGTTCCAGCGCTTCTCGTCCTCGTCGTACTCGAACATCGGGAAATCGACGATCCAGGCCGGAGCCCAGGCGCGACCGTCGAGATGGCCCTTGTCGTGACCGACCTTGACGCGCAGTGCGCCCAGCGCGTCATTGACGATGCGGGCCTTGTCGGCGCCGAAGAAGATCAGGTCGCCGTCGGTGGCGCCGGTGCGGGCGATGATCGCCTGGAGCACTTCGTCAGACAGGTTCTTGACGATCGGGGACTGCAGGCCTTCGCGGCCCTTCGCGACCTCATTGACCTTGATGTAGGCGAGGCCCTTGGCGCCGTAGATCGCGACGAACTGCGTATAGGCGTCGATTTCGCCGCGGGTCAGCGAAGCGCCACCCGGCACTTTCAGACCGGCGACCCGACCCCCTTCGCTGTTCGCGACGCCGGCGAAGACCTTGAATTCGACCGTCTTCATGATGTCGGTCAGCTCGGTCAGCTCCAGAGTCACGCGCAGATCGGGTTTGTCCGAACCGTACTTCGCCATCGCATCGGCGTAGGTGATGCGCGGGAAGGGATTGGGCAGCTCGATGCCGGCAGCTTCCTTGAACACATGACGGAAAAGATCTTCCGTGATCGCGGTGATCTCGGTTTCGTCGAGGAAGGAGGTTTCGATATCGACCTGGGTGAACTCGGGCTGGCGGTCGGCGCGCAGATCTTCATCGCGGAAGCACTTGGTCAGCTGGTAGTAGCGGTCAAAGCCGGCAACCATCAGCATCTGCTTGAAGAGCTGGGGCGACTGGGGCAGGGCGAAGAACTGACCGTCATGGACGCGGCTCGGGACCAGATAGTCGCGTGCGCCTTCCGGTGTGCTCTTGGTCAGCATCGGCGTCTCGATGTCGATGAAGCCGTGATCGTCGAGGAAGCGGCGGAAGGCCCGCGCGGTGCGGTAGCGCAGCTGCATGATCTTCTGCATGTAGGGGCGGCGCAGATCGATCACGCGGTTGGTCAGACGCACGGTTTCGGACAGGTTTTCGTCGTCGAGCGGGAAGGGCGGCGTGACCGAGGCGTTCAGCACTTCGAGCTCGTGGCACAGCACTTCGACTTCGCCCGAGACGAGGTCGGGATTGATCGTGCCTTCGGGGCGACGGCGAACCTTACCGACCACTTTCAGGCAGAACTCGTTGCGGACCGATTCGGCGGTCTTGAAGGTCTCGGCACGGTCGGGGTCGCAGACGATCTGCACGAGGCCTTCGCGGTCGCGCAGGTCGATGAAGATGACTCCGCCGTGGTCGCGGCGGCGGTGGGCCCAGCCGGTCAGGGTGACGACTTGGTCAAGGTGAGCGGTGCTGACCAGACCGCTGTAACAGGTACGCATCAAAGACTCCGGATTGCTTGGATTAGGTTACGGCCAGGGCCGTGTGTTTGCGTGGGGCGGTGTCCGCTCAGGGCTGAGCGCTCGCCTGGCGCTCAGCCCGTCTGATTTCGAAGAGCTGAAGTTCTTCCGGCGAGATCGCCCGATCGACCGTCAGGGGGCGATAAGGTCTCGGGAATCAGGATGCTGAGCGCGCGGGAAGAAATCATGGCTTGCCATTGTCCAGAATGGACGCGTCCGGTCAACGCTTGATCACCGGGGCGGGTTTTTCTGGAACGACGACGCCCATTGAAATGATGTATTTGAGCGCTTCATCGACGCTCATCTCGAGTTCGACGACCGAAGACCTGGACATCATCAGGAAAAAGCCTGAAGTCGGATTTGGCGTCGTCGGGACATAGACGCTGATGTGCTCGCCTTCGAGGTGGGCGGCGACTTCCTGACTCGGAACGCCGGTCTGGAATGCGATCGTCCAGCTGCCCGGGTGGGGATATTGCACCAGGATGGCTTTGCGGAAAGCCTGTCCGTTCGGAGCGAAGAGCGTGTCTGAAACCTGCTTGACGCTCAGGTAGATCGATTTGACGAAAGGGATCTGCGTGAGCAGCTTTTCCCAGAGGCGCAGCAGGCGCAGACCGAAATAGTTTGCCGCGACGATTCCGGTCAGCAGCACGACGAGCAGCGTGATGATTGCGCCGATTCCGGGGATCGAGAAACCGATCAGTTTCTCGGGCCGCCAGGGTTCGGGCAGCAGCAGCAGAGACTGATCCAGAGTCCCTACGATCAGCTGGAGCACCCAGACCGTGATCGTCAGCGGAACCCAGACCAGAAGGCCGGTGATGAAGTATTTCTTCATGCGGGCAAGAGGGCTCAGTGGCAGGAACAGTGGCCGCCGCAGGCGTGCGCGGGCGCTTCGCTCTTGGGTTTCGGACTCTTGAAGTCGGTTTCGTACCAGCCGCTTCCCTTGAGCTGGAAGCCGGCGGCGGTCAACGCCTTGTGGAAAGCCTTCTTGCCGCAGGACGGGCAGGAGCTCAGTGGGGTATCGGACACTTTCTGCAGGACATCCTTCTGAAAGCCGCACTCGCTACAGTGGTATTCATAGATCGGCATGCTTGATTCCTCCAAAACCAGGATCGAAGTCTAACGCATTGCGGCGGCTAGCCCCGCCTCTGCCCATGCAGATGTGGCTCAGCCGACGAAAAATCAAGGGCTTAGAAGCCCGAAAGATAGGCTTCGGTCAGGGTCTGTCCCCAGAACAGCGCGGCGATTCCCGCTCCGGCGAGGTAGGGGCCGAAGGGGATGGGGGTGTTGCGTCCGTGGCGGGCGAAGAGGATCAGTGCGATGCCGACCAGCGCGCCGATCGCCGACGAGGCGAGGACCACGAAGGGCAGCAACTTCCAGCCCAACCATCCGCCGATCGCGGCGAGCAGCTTGAAGTCGCCAAAACCCATGCCTTCCTTGCCGGTCGCCAGTTTGAAAACCCAATACACGGTCCACAGAGCGAGATATCCGGCGGTCGCACCGATGATCGCCGAAGGCAGATCCGTGAAGTTCGCCGACAGGTTCAGCAGCAGACCCAGCCACAGCAGGGGCTGGGTGATCGTGTCGGGCAGCAGTTGGGTGTCCAGATCGATGAAGGTCAGGGCCAGCATCGCCCAGCAGAAGACCATTGCGGCTCCGGCCTGGATTCCGGGGCCGAAGTGCCAGGCCGAATAGCCGGCCAGGATCCCTCCGGCGAGTTCGACGATCGGGTAGCGAATGCTGATCGGCGCCTTGCAATGGGCGCAGCGGCCGCGCAGCGCGAGATAGGAGATCAGCGGGATGTTCTGCCAGCTTGCAATTGGGCTGCCACAGTGCGGGCAGCGCGAGCGGGGGCGGGAGAGGCTGATCGCCTCGTGCTCGGGCGCCGCTTCGCCGCGGATCTCGGCGGCCTGGGCCTGCCATTCGAGTTCCATGATCTTGGGCAGGCGGTGAATCACGACATTCAGGAAGCTGCCGATGCACAGCCCGAGCAGGCTGGAGGCGACGACGAAGAGCAGGGGCTGGGTCAGGAGTTCAGTCATGGCAGGAGACGCAAAAAGGGCGCAAGCGCGCCCTTTGGGTGGAGAGAGAAGAGCTCAGACGACCTGCCCGAGTTTGAAGATCGGCAGATACATCGCGACGACGAGGCCGCCGATGATCGTGCCGAGGAAGACGATGATCAAGGGTTCGAGCAGCTGAGAGAGTGCTTCGACCGAATCGTCAACTTCCCGCTCGAAGAAATCGGCGACCTTGCCCAGCATCGAGTCGAGCTGGCCGGACTCTTCACCGATCGACACCATCTGCAGAACCATCATCGGGAAAACGTTAGCGTTCTGCATCGAGATCGTCAGATTGGTGCCGGTGCTCACTTCGTTCTGGATCTGTTTCGTCGCGAGTTGATAGACCCGGTTACCGGCGGCTCCGCCGACCGAATCGAGCGCTTCGACCAGGGGCACGCCGGCGGCGAACATCGTGGACAGGGTTCGCGTCCAGCGCGCGATCGCCGACTTGCGCATGATGTCGCCGATCACCGGGAACTGCAGGATCAGGCGGTCCATCGTGAACTGCATCTGTGGGGATCGCTTGTATGCATAACTCAAGCCGACAATCGTGCCGATGATCACGCCGAAGATCGCCCACCAGTAGGCGAGGAAGAGGTCCGACATCCCCATCACGAACAGGGTTGGTGCGGGCAGTTCCGCGCCAAAGCTCGTGAACACCGATTTGAACTGCGGGATCACGAACAGCATCATCACCGCGACGACGCCAAAGGCGACCGAGACGACCGCGACCGGATAAAAAAGAGCCCCCTTGATCTTGCTCTTGATCGCGAGAATTTTTTCCTTGTAGGTCGCCAGCCGGTCGAGCAGTGCGTCGAGCGCACCGGACTGCTCACCGGCCCCGACCAGGTTCGAGTACAGCGCATCGAACTGGACCGGATGCTTGCGGAAGGCCGCCGCGAGGCCGCTGCCCGACTCGACATCGGTGCGGATGTCGTTGAGCAGGCGGGCCATCGCCGGCTTGGACGAGCCCTTGATCGCGATATCGAAGGCCTGGAGCAAGGGAACGCCGGACTTGAGCATCGTCGAGAGCTGGCGCGTGAAGAGCGAGATGTCCTTGTCGGTGACCTTGCCCCCCTTGCCAAAGCTGCGCTTCTTGACCTTGAGGACGTGGACGCCTTGACGCCGCAAGGTCGCCTGAACCAGGGAGGCGCTGCCGGCGCGCATTTCGCCCCGGATCAGCTTGCCGTTCTTGTCCTTGCCTTCCCAGGTGAAGACGGTCTCTTCGCTGGAGGCGGGTTTTTTTATCGTTCTGCGCGCTGTGGCCATCTGCCTGTTGTCCTGTGCTGCGGTTGGATGTTGCGACAACTCAATCGTTGGTGCATGCCAGCACTTCGGCTAGCGACGTGACTCCCTGTTTGACTTTCCGCAGACCGGACTGCCGCAGATCCTTGATGCCCTGGCGCTGAGCTTCCGCCGCGATATCGAGGGAATTCCCGTTTGTCATTATTATATGAGCAATTTCCTCGCCGATAGGCATTACTTGATAAATGCCGACCCGCCCCTTGTAGCCTGAACCCTTGCAGCGGTCGCAGCCGACCGGGCCGTAAGGCTGCCAGCTGCCGTCGAGATCCTCGTCGGTGAAGCCCGCCGAGATCAGCGCCTCGATCGGGATATCGACCGGTTTTTTGCAGGTGCACAGGCGTCGGGCGAGGCGCTGGGCGGTGATCATGATGACGCTGGAGGCGATGTTGAAGGGCGCGACCCCCATGTTCTTGAGCCGCTCCAGCGTCGTCGGTGCATCGTTCGTGTGCAGCGTCGAGAGCACCATGTGACCGGTCTGGGCCGCTTTGATCGCGATTTCGGCGGTCTCCAGGTCGCGGATTTCGCCGACCATGATCACATCCGGATCTTGGCGGAGGAAGGATTTGAGTGCGGCCGAAAAGGTCAGGCCCGCCTTTTCATTGACGTTGACCTGGTTGATGCCGGGCAGGTTGATTTCGGCCGGATCCTCGGCGGTCGAAATATTGACCCCGGCCTTGTTCAGGATGTTCAGGCAGGTGTAGAGCGAGACGGTCTTGCCCGAGCCGGTCGGGCCGGTGACCAGAACCATGCCGTAAGGGCGTTCGACCGCTTCAAGCAGTGCCGCCTGCTGTTCCGGCTCATAGCCCAGTGCCTCGATGCCCAGCGTTGCCGAGCTCGGGTCCAGGATACGCATCACGATCTTCTCGCCGTGCAGGGTTGGCAGCGTGCTGACCCGGAAATCGATCGCCTTGGTCGCCGACAGCTTCAGCTTCATCCGGCCATCCTGAGGAACCCGCTTCTCCGAGATGTCCAGCCGGGAGATCACCTTGATCCGCGCCGCGATCTTCTCCCTCAGGGCCAGAGGTGGCTGGGAAATCTCGCGCAGGATGCCGTCGGTGCGGAAGCGGATCCGGTAGTACTTCTCGTAGGGCTCGAAGTGGATGTCGGAAGCGCCTTCGTTGATCGCGTCGACGAGCATCTTCTGGATGAAGCGGACGACCGGCGCGTCATCGACGTCGCTGGTGTTCTCGTCCTCGCTGGCTGTTTCGACGCCCGCGACTTCGCCGAGCTCCTCGTCGATGTTTCCGGTCAGATTGTTCAGCGCATCACTGGTGCTTTCGCCGAGCTTTTTGGTCAGGGACAGCAGCTTGTCGATTTCGACGATTACCGGTTCGACCGCCAGCCCGGTTTGAAAGCGGATTTCGTCGAGGGCACGCAGATTGGTCGGATCAGCCAGTCCGACCGTGATCTTTTTCTCTTTGCGGGCCAGCGGCACGATCAGGTGGGAGCTGACCACCTTCTTGTCGATCGCATCGCGGGGAATCTGGCTCTCGTCGAAGGCGGCCAGGTCCAGCATCGGAAAGCCGAACATCTCGGCGCAGAAGCGCGCCAGATCCCGTGCCTTCATCGCGCCGTTTTGAGTCAGCGCGGCGGCGAACGGCAGGTCGGCGGACTTGGCCTTTTCGGTCAGTTCGAGGGCTTGCTGTTCGCTGATGCGTTGATTCTGGATCAGCGCGCGGGCGAGGCCACTGAGCGGAATCTGTTGAGGATTGGCGACCATGAGAAAAATATTCGATTTGGAATCAGAAGCGGATCATGCGCTAGCGCCAAAGCGCTTGTAAAGCCAGGCAAGGCTTGGCTTTCATCGCTGATTCGGGTTCAGCCGGAGCGACCGAGAAGCACTTCGAGTACGAAGCGGGTGCCGACGTAGGCGAGAAGCAGGAAGACGAAGCCGGCCAGAGCCAGGCGCAGCGCTTTCTTGCCGCGCCAGCCGCGGATCCGGCGACCGGCGAGCAGAACCGCAAAAGTGAGCCAGGCGGCAAGCGCGAAGACGGTTTTGTGCGAGAAGACCATCGCTTTCCCGAAGATCTCTTCGGAGAAGAAGATGCCCGACCCGACGGTCAAAGTCAGCAGCAGAAAACCCGCTTCGATGAGCCGGAAGAGCAGACTTTCCAGGGTCAGCAGAGGGGGCAGCGCGGCGAGGATCTTCGACGGCTGGGCGCGGTGCAGCTGGCGCTGAACGGCCACCATCATCAGCGCGTGCAGTGCGGCCAGCGTCAGCAGGCTGTAGGCGAGCATTGCGACCAGAAGGTGCAGCTGGAACACCCTGGACCCCGCATTGGCGAGCGGCTGCAGGGGCGGGAAGATCAGGGGCAGCAGCGCGCCGAGCGCTGCGAGCGGCAAGGCCAGCGCTTGAAGACCCTCTATTCGCGCGAAGAAACTCTCGACCCAGTAAAAACTCAGCGCGAGCCACAGGCTCAGCGAAAAGGCCAGCGAAAAACCAAAGCGGGGAGCCGCTCCGTCCGCCACCAAGGCCAGGGTGAGGCCCGCCCCGTGCAGCAACAGTGCGAAGGGCAGAACCGTGCGCAGTAGCGCACCCGACCGGGCCGCTGGGCGCAGGCGCCAGGACAGGGCGAGGGCAAGGTAGATCGCCGCGGGAACGAGATGCAGTAGAATCGCACGCATTTTCGCAGTTTACCTGACCGCCATGCGCCGCGCATGGAAGGACCGACATGCTCGACAATCTGACTCAAAGGCTTGCCCGCGTCGTCAAGACGATGCGAGGCCAGGCGCGCCTCACCGAAGACAACATCGCCGAGATGCTGCGCGAAGTACGCCTCGCGCTGCTCGAGGCGGACGTCGCCTTGCCGGTCATCAAGGAGTTCATTTCCCGGGTCCGCGAGAAGGCGGTCGGCCAGGAAGTGATCGGTTCGCTGACTCCGGGTCAGGCTCTGGTCGGAGTCGTCCATTGCGAACTGACCGCTTTGATGGGCGGGGAGCAGGCGGGCCTCGATCTGGCGACCCAACCTCCGGCGATCATCCTGATGGCCGGTCTGCAGGGGGCGGGCAAGACGACGACGGTCGGCAAGCTCGCCAAGCTGCTGATCGATAAGCAGAAAAAGAAAGTGCTGACGGTCTCCTGCGACGTCTATCGCCCGGCCGCGATCGACCAGCTCAAGGCGGTGACGGCCCAGGTCGGGGCAGAGTTCTTCCCTTCGACACCGGATCAGAAACCGGTCGACATCGCGACTGCGGCGATCGATTACGCCCGTCGCCACTACTTCGACGTGCTGCTCGTCGATACGGCCGGTCGGCTGGCGATCGACGAAGCGATGATGGCGGAGATCCAGGCGCTTCACGCAGCCGTGAAGCCGGTCGAAACCCTGTTTGTCGTCGATGCGATGCTGGGTCAGGACGCGGTCAATACCGCGCGGGCTTTCAATGAAGCGCTGCCGCTGACCGGCATCGTGCTGACCAAGCTCGATGGCGATGCGCGTGGTGGCGCGGCGCTTTCGGTCCGCCATGTGACCGGCAAGCCGATCAAGTTCACCGGTGTCGGCGAGAAGCTCACGGGGCTCGACGAATTCTTTCCCGAGCGGATGGCCAGCCGTATCCTCGGCATGGGCGACATCCTGTCCCTGGTCGAGGACGCGCGCGTCGCCGTCGACGAAGAGAAGGCCAAAGCGTTTGCGCAGAAGCTCAAGAGCGGCAAGGGCTTCGACCTGAACGACTTCAAGGAGCAGATCGTCCAGATGCGCAAGATGGGCGGGCTGTCTTCGCTGATGGACAAGATGCCGGCCCAGTTCGCGCAGGCTGCTTCCCAGCTTCAGGGCGGCGCCGAGGAGAAGGCGATTGGGCGAATCGAAGGCATCATCAACTCGATGACGCCGCTCGAGCGCGCGAAACCCGAGCTGATCAAGGCCAGCCGCAAGCGGCGGATCGCGACAGGAGCGGGGGTCCAGGTTCAGGAAGTCAACCGCCTGCTCAACCAGTTCGAGCAGACGCAGAAAGTGATGAAGCAGTTCTCCAAGGGCGGCCTCGCGAAGATGATGCGGGGCATGAAGGGCATGATGCCCGGCATGGGGCGCTGAGCCGGGACTCTGCCGCTCATTGCGCGGATCGAGCGGATGCGCCCGGAGTCTCGGGCGGAATCTGCGGCGATCCGCGGCGGTTTGTCCGCGATCGGCTAGCGGAGGAAGGGGAAGGCGGCCAGGCCTGTTTCTTTGCCGTCGATCAGCGAAGCCAGTGCGCAGGCGGAGCCGCAGGCGAGCGTCCAGCCCAGCGTGCCATGACCGGTGTTGAGCCACAGGCCTTCCACGCGGCTCTGTCCGATCAGCGGGATGTTGTCCGGTGTCGTCGGGCGCAGCCCGTTCCACAGCTCGGCGCGGGATGTGTCGCTGGCGCCCGGCAGGTGTTTTTCGACCCAGTCGAGCAGTGCACGGGTGCGTGCGGGATTGGGCCCCTGGTCATAGCCATTGAGCTCCGCCGTGCCGGCGATGCGCAGTCGGTCGCCCAGCCGCGAGCAGACGATGCGGCGGGTCTCGTCGGTCAGGCTCACATGCGGCGCGCGCGCGGCGTCGATGACCGGAAGCGTCACCGAATAGCCCTTGACCGGATAGATCGGCAGGCGGATGCCCGCGGTCGCGGCGAGCGGCGTGCTCCACGGGCCGGCGGCCAGAACGCAGGCGTCGGCGCCGAGAAAGCCACTGCGTCCCTCTTTGTCGAGGATGTGCAGCCCTTTGAAGCGACCCTTGGACGCTTCGATTCCGAGTACTTCGGTCGAATAAAGGTGTTCGACGCCCTGCACGGCGAGCCGGTCGTTCAGCGCCTCAGCGAAGCGGCACGCGTCGCCCGACTCGTCGTCGATGCCATACAAGCCCCCCTGCAGCTTGTCCATGCATCCGGCGAGCGCGGGTTCGAGTTCGATGCAGCGCTCGCGGCTTACCGCATCGGCGCGCAGACCGCAGCGCTTGAGCTGGGCTGCGCGTTCCGGTCCCCGGCTCTGTTCGGCTGCGTCGAAAAAGAGGTGCAGGATGCCGCGCTGCTCAAGGTCATAGTCGATGCCGGTCTCGGCTCTGAGCGCCTTGAGCTGCTGGAGGCTGAAAGCCGCCAGTCTGGCGATCGCCTCGGTGTTGTGGCGGGTGCGCCACGGCGTGCATTCGCGCAGGAAGGCCATCCCCCAGCGCCAGCGCGCCCACTCGGCGGGTAGGCGGAAGAGCAGCGGGGCATCTTCCCTGCCCAGCCAGCGCAGGATCTGGCCTGGAGCACGCGGGTTGGCCCAGGGTTCGGGGTGGCTGACCGAGATCTGGCCTCCATTCGCATGGCTGGTCTCCAGTGCCGGGCCTTCCCGGCGCTCGATCAGGGTGATCTGGTGGCCGGCGCGAGCCAGATACCAGGCCGCACAGCTGCCTTCCAGGCCTGCGCCAATGATGAGGATCCGCATGGTTTGTTTCGAAGTGCAGGGGGAGGTATTTTATCCCCGTGCTGGCGACGATGTGATTCGGTGTGGCGGAGACCGGGGTGGCAGGCTCTACAATCGCGTCATGATTGCCACTGTCTTCCGCTATTTCCCGTCATGCCGCTTCTGTGTCTTCGTCCTCGCCGCGACAGGGCTGTGGCCTTCGGTCGCTCTGGCTTCAAGGATCGAACTCGATGCCCCTGACAGCGTCAGGGCCTTGCTTGCTCGCCACCTGGATTTCGATGGAGAAAAGGGCCGCGGCGAGGATGAGGAGGTGCCGCCCGGAGAAGTGACGAGCGATCAGGATGACCGGCGGGCAAGGCTGCGTCGTCTGCGCCGCGAAATCCCTCCCTTGCTTGAAACCGAGGGTTATTTCTCGCCGCAGATCGAGTCGAAGGTCAATGAGGACGGCAGCGCCTGGGTCAAAGTTTCTCCCGGAGTCCGGGCGGTGGTTCGCGAAGTTCAGCTTGAGTTCTCGGGCGTTCTGGCCGGCGAGGCGGAGGCCTATGCCGAACGCCGCGAGAGTTTGCGCCGTTCGTGGCTTCTTGCGCCGGGAGCTGCGTTTCGCCAGGCCGACTGGGCCGCCGCCAAGAGTCAGCTCCTGACCGAAGTCTCCAGCCGCGATTTCGCGGCGGCCAGGATCGTCGAGTCCGTTGCCGATGTCGACCCCGTGTCGGCCCAGGCCAGGCTGCGCGTGAAGATCGATTCCGGGCCGGCTTTCGTGCTCGGCGAGCTCGACATCCGTGGCCTGTCTCTCTACTCGCGGGCGCTGGTCGAGCGCTACAGTCCGCTGAGGGTCGGAGAAGCCTACGACTATGAACGTCTTCTCCGGTTGCAGAGCGCGTTGCAGGGCACCAGCTATTTCAGCGGTGCGATTGTCGAGATCGACCGGGATCCGGCCAAGGCGGCCGCAGCGCCGGTGCGGGTCACGATCGAGGAGGCTTTGCCCAAACGTTTCGGTCTGGGCTTGGGCTACAGTTCCAACACTGGGTTGCGCAGCGAAGCCAACTATCGCAATGCGAACATTTTTGCTCAGGCCCTGGAGTTGAACAGTTCGCTGCGCCTCGAGCAGAAACGCCAATCGGCTTTCTCCGATTTCTTTCTTCCCCAGCGGTCAAGCGGTTTTCGCGACAGCTTTGGTCTGGGGGTCCTGAACGAGGATATCTCCGACCTGCGTACCCGGCGCTATTCGACCGGAGTGGTCCGCTCGCGCACGCTGCAGCGCATGGAGACGCGCACCAGTCTGAACTATCAGCATGAAACGACCGAAGCGACTGGCGCCCAGGCCCAGACCAGCGAAGCACTGACGCTCAATTTTGGCGTCGATCTGCGCACGACCGACAACCCGGCCGACCCCCGTGAAGGCGCGGCAACCGGCTTTCAGATCGGAGGCGGAGCTCGGAACCTGATGTCCGATCAGAACTTCCTGAGGCTGTATGCGAGAGCGCAGTACTACCAGCCCGCAGGCCGAAGCGGGACTTTCCTGCTGCGGGGGGAGGGCGGCTATACGCTGGCGCCTTCGCGCGACGGTATTCCCCAGGACTTTTTGTTCCGGACCGGAGGATCCCAGTCGGTTCGCGGTTACGACTACCAGAGCCTGGGCGTGAGACAGGGCAGCGCGGTCGTCGGTGGCCGAACCCTGCTGGTCACGAGCGCCGAGTACATCTGGTGGGCGGGCGGAAACTGGGGGCCGGCGTTCTTCCTCGATGCGGGCAACGCCGCCGATCGCTGGCGCGATAACACGCTCAAACTCGGGTACGGGATGGGGGGGCGCTGGAGAAGCCCGGCCGGCCCCCTGGGTCTGGATCTAGCCTACGGGCATTCGGACAGGCGCTTGCGGCTTCACTTCACGCTGAGCCTGATCCTGTAACGGCATCCGTGATCGGTTTGGCATTGCGTTTGCGTCAACCCTACAGACTGTTGTAAATGAAACAAAACCGTAACGCGCTTTTGTCAGAATTCGCTGTCCTCGGTTCATAGAGGCGGCGCTGCGGGGCAATAATGCGGCGCTGTAGAGACCGACCACAAGGAGATTTTGATGCAAAAGAAATTGATGGCGGCCGTGATCAGCGGCCTGCTGACCGCCCCTGTTTTTGCTGCCGATACTTCGGTGACCCTGTACGGCCTGCTCGATGCTGGCTACTCGGCTCGTTGGGATAATTACAATGCCAGCGTTTCCGGTCGCAAGTCCATCGACTCCGGTATCGCCAACGGTTCCCGCATCGGTGTTCGCGGATTTGAACAGATCGAACCGGGCGTCAAGGCCTTCTTCGTGATCGAAGGCGGCATCAACGGTGATACCGGTGCGAGCAAGGATGGCCTGGCCTGGAGCCGGCAGACCCTGGTGGGCCTGGATACCCAGGGCTACAAGTTGGCCGTCGGTCGTCAGCTGACCCCGATCTACAACAACTACTCCATCGTCGATCCGTTTGGCCTGGGCATGGTTGGTCAGAGCAGCAACGTCTTCAAGCACATCGATGCGCGTGCCAGCAACGCGGTGACGATCAGCACTCCGGTCTTCGCGAAGGGCTTCGCGGTCGATACGATCTATTCGACCAACAAGGCCGTCGGAAGCGACGAAGCGCTGGCGAACACCGGCGACGACCGCTACTTCTCGATTTTCCCGAAGTACAGCTTCGGCAAGAGCACCGTCTTTGCCGGTTACACCCAGGACAAGATCAAGAACGCCGAGCACAAGAAGCAGTACTTCGACGTGATGGGTAGCCTCGATCTGGATGTTGCGACTCTGAGCCTCGCCTACGCTCGCGTTCAGGATGGCACCAGCCAGGTCAATGGCGAAGACAAGAAGTGGGATCGCTTCCTGGTCGGCGCCAAGGTTCCTTACGGCAACCTGACCGGACTTGTCTCGTTCAACTATTCGAAGGACAAGAACGGTCTGAACGAAAAGGTCGCCCAGTACGCTCTGGGTGGCGCCTATGCGTTCTCGAAGCGCACCGACATCTATGTCGCCTACGCTCAAGAAGTGACCAGCGATGGCGTCGATGCGGCTGCTGCGAAGGTGACCGATTCGACCAAGTACGCCTACACGGTCGGCGACGGTTCGAACAACGGTCTGGGCTATCGCCGCGGCCTGAACCTGGGTCTGCGTCACCGCTTCTGATCGACGCTGTTCCAGTAAAAAGGGCGCTTCGGCGCCCTTTTTTGTGTTCGCTGACCCTCCCTGAAATGCGATGTCAAGGCTTTGGTTTGTGCGCCGAACCGGCCCGGATGGCGTGAGGCGGTGTTTCGCGAAAACCGCGGTCAGCGCTGCGCACGGCTCCGCACGGCCGACCGGCGCCTGCCGTGCGGAGCCGTGCTCCGCGAAAAGCTTGACCAGTGCAGCGGCTGGCTTTGCACTGCCAGCCGGTTCCAGCGGCTGAAGCAGTGCTCACATGAATCTATTGAGCGCTGCGGTCGGCTTTGCACAGCCGACCGGCTCCTGCAGCTCGGAGCGGTGCTCCTCGCAAGGCTCAGTTAGTGCAGCGGCTGGCTTTGCACTGCCAGCCGGTTCCAGCGGCTGAAGCAGTGCTCACATGAATCTATTGAGCGCTGCGGTCGGCTTTGCACAGCCGACCGGCTCCTGCAGCTCGGAGCTGTGCTCCTCGAAACCCTGCAGGAGCTATGCGGTGCGGCGGAAGTCGCGCAGGCGGAAACCCAGCGCGAACAGCGCGGCGAAATAGACCGCGCCCCCCCCGCAGACGAGCAGGGCCAGGCGCAGGACGCGGTGGATGCCGTGCAGGCTCAGCCAGCTCGCCTCCGTCCCCATTCCGAACCACAGCACAAGCCCCATCGCGCTCAGAGCCCCTGCTGTGCGCAGAGCGAAGACGCGCCAGCCCGGTTGAGGCTGGAATATGCCGCGGCGGCGCAGGCCGTAGAACAGCAGCAGGCTGTTCAGGCTGGCGGCGAGCCCGATGGACAGCGCGAGGCCGGCGTGGCGGAACGGGACGATGAAAGCGAGATTCATCGCCTGGGTCGCCAGCAGCGTGATCAGTGCGATCTTGACCGGAGTCCGGATGTCCTGGCGCGAATAGAAAGCCGGGGCGAGGATCTTGACCAGGATGATGCCTGTCAGCCCGACCGAGTAGGCGACGAGCGCGTTGCGGGTCTGGGCGACAGAGTTTGCGTCGAAAGCGCCGTGGTGGAACAGCGTCGTGACCAGAGGAACGGCGAGGATTGCGATGCCGAGCACGGCGGGCAGGCTCAGCAGCAGTGCGAGGCGCAGCCCCCAGTCGAGCAGGGCCGAGAATTCGGCGGGCTTGTCCTCAGCATGCAGCCGGGACAGGCTGGGTAGCAAAATCGTGCCCAGCGCGGCGCCGAGCAGGCCGGACGGGAACTCCATCAGGCGATCGGCGTAATAGAGCCAGGAGACGCTGCCTGTGGGCAGGAAGGACGCGAAGATCGTGTTGATCAGCAGGCTGATCTGGGCGACCGATACGCCTAGAGTGGCGGGCCCCATCAGTTTGAGGATGCGGCGCACGCCGGGGTCGCGGGTGTTCAGGCGCGGGCGCGGAAGCATGCCGATCTTCTTCAGCGACGGAATCTGCAGCGCCAGCTGCAGCACTCCGCCGATGAACACCGCCCAGGCGAGTGCCAGGACGGGGGGGTGGAAGTAGGGGGCGGCGAACAGCGCCATGACGATGAAGCTGAGGTTCAGCAGCACGGGCGTGAAGGCGGGAACCGAGAAGCGGCTCCAGCTGTTCAGGATTCCTCCGGCCAGCGCGACCAGGGCCATGAAGAAAATGTAGGGAAAGGTGATTCGGGTCAGAGCGACGGTCAGCGCGAACTTGTCGGCGTTGTCCGAAAAGCCGGGGGCGGTCGCGAGGATCACGGCTGGCGAGAAGATGATTCCGATGAGGGCGACGAGGGCAACCGCAAGACCCAGAAAGGTTGCGACGTGATCGACCAGTGCTCGGGTTTCCTCAACGCTGCGCCGGTTCTTGTATTCGGACAGAATCGGGACGAAGGCCTGGGAGAAAGCGCCTTCAGCAAACAGGCGGCGCAGCAGGTTGGGGAGACGGAAGGCGACGAAGAAGGCGTCGGTCGCCATTCCTGCGCCGAAGGAGCGGGCGATCACGAAGTCGCGGACGAAGCCGAGAATGCGGGAGAGCAGCGTCATGCCGCTGATGGTGGCGAGCGCCTTGAGCAGGTTCACGGGGATGGGGGTTCAGAAGGGGAGGCGGAATCATATCGGGCGCCCGCCCTGCCGGCAAACGACGGGAGGGTGGCTGGACTTGCTTTGTTGCGTCAGAGTGATTAGAATCGCCAACTTTCTGTACGAATACGGACTGGACGTTCCAAATGGCCAACACGGTACAAGCTCGCAAGCGTGCGCGTCAGGCGCTCGATGCGCGTGCACACAACGCCAGCCTGCGTTCCCGCCTGCGCACTGCGATCAAGGCTGTGCGCAAGGCAGTGGAAGCTGGCGACAAGGCTGCTGCACAACAGGTGTTTCAGCAATCGGTCAGCGTGATCGACTCGATCGCCGACAAGAAGATCATTCACAAGAACAAGGCTGCCCGCCATAAATCGCGTCTTTCCGCAGCGATCAAGGCTCTCGGCGTCGCTGCCTGAGTTTTCTCGGGGTGAATCAGAACAGCTTCCTTCGGGAAGCTGTTTTTGTTTGTGCGCGATGCGTGTGTCTTCATTCATGCTGCCGTAAAATCCGCTTTTAGTCCGCGAGGCTGAACAGCTCTCGCGCCCGTCTATTCAGGGCGCAGTTTCTGCGTCCGATCTCTGGGCCTGTGGCCACCGCTATGATCATGACCGCGCCGAAACACTTTCTGCAGTTCAACGATTTCACTCGCGAAGAGTTCGAATATCTTTTTGAGCGGGCGAGCTGGATCAAGGGCAAGTTCAAGCGTTACGAGCCTTACCACCCGCTCTTCGATCGCACCTTGGTGATGATCTTCGAGAAAGCCAGCACCCGGACCCGGCTCTCCTTCGAGGCGGGCATGTTCCAGCTCGGCGGCGCGGCGATCTATCTGAATACCCGCGATTCCCAGCTCGGGCGAGGTGAGCCGGTCGAAGACGCGGCCCAGGTCATGTCGCGGATGTCTGACGTCGTGATGATCCGCACCTTCGAGCAGAGCATCATCGAACGCTTCGCGGCCAACTCCCGGGTTCCGGTCATCAACGGGCTGACCAACGAGTATCACCCCTGCCAGATCCTGACCGACATCTACACATGGATAGAGCGGCGCGGTTCGATTGCTGGCAAGACGGTGACCTGGATTGGCGACACGAACAACATGTGCAACACCTGGCTTCAGGCCGCCGAGCTGCTCGATTTCAAGGTCAACGTCAGCTCGCCCAAGGGCTATGAGGTCGAACCGGCCAAGGCCAATCTGAAAAAGGGGAGTGCGCACTTCGAGCAGTTCGCCGATCCGATGGAGGCGGCGCGTGGCGCCGACATCATCACGACCGATGTCTGGACCTCGATGGGTTTCGAGGCTGAGAACGAAGCCCGGATGCGCGATTTCGCCGATTTTCAGGTCGATGCCGAGATGATGCGCGTGGCCGATAAGGGGGCTCTGTTCATGCACTGCCTGCCTGCGCACCGTGGCGAGGAGGTGACCGCCGAAGTGATCGACGGCCCGCACAGTGTGGTCTGGGAGGAGGCGGAGAACCGCCTGCATGCCCAGAAAGCCCTGCTCGAATACCTGGTCTGTGGCCGTATCGATTCGAAGTGAGTGGCTCCGGCGTTCGCTGCGGGCACGTTTGTCGCACCGATGCGGATGCCGCTCTCGCCTAAACGGAATAGAATTCGCAAAATTGGCTTCCGAACGCCGGCGGAAGCTGCGCCAGATCCTGCTCGCGTGCCCGGTTCGCTCAGCGCCAGCAGTGACCTTCCCGGCTTGAATGCTCGCCTTGAGACCCAGGTAGGCGCAGCGTCGAACATCGAGGATAGAAATGAGTGATGTGAAGAAAGTGGTTCTGGCTTACTCCGGAGGTCTGGACACGTCGGTGATCCTGAAGTGGCTTCAGGATACCTATCAGTGCGAGGTCGTGACCTTCACTGCCGACCTCGGTCAGGGTGAAGAGCTGGAACCCGCACGCGCGAAGGCGCTGAAGTTCGGTATCAAGCCCGAAAACATCTTCATCGAGGATCTGCGCGAGGAGTTTGTTCGCGATTTCGTCTTTCCGATGTTCCGCTGCAACGCGCTCTATGAGGGTGAGTACCTGCTCGGCACCTCGATCGCCCGGCCGCTGATCGCCAAGCGTCTGGTCGAGATCGCCCGTTCGACCGGAGCCGAAGCGATCTCGCACGGTGCGACCGGCAAGGGCAACGACCAGGTCCGCTTCGAACTCGGCGCCTATGCGCTGATGCCGAACGTCAAGGTCATCGCTCCGTGGCGCGAATGGGATTTGCTCTCGCGCGAGAAGCTGCTCGCCTACGCTGAAGCGAACGGCATCCCGGTCGAGATGAAGCACAAGACCGGTGGCGCGCCCTACTCGATGGATGCCAACCTGCTGCACATCTCCTACGAAGGTCGCCACCTCGAAGACCCGAAGAACGAAGCCGAGGAATCGATGTGGCGCTGGACCGTGTCGCCGGAAGCGGCGCCCGATGCACCGGAATACGTCGAGCTCGAGTTCGAGCGCGGCGATGTCGTCGCGATCAATGGCGAACGCCTGTCGCCGGCGGCGGTGCTGACCCGGCTGAACGAATTGGGCGGCAAGCACGGCGTCGGTCGCCTGGATCTGGTCGAGAACCGCTTTGTCGGCATGAAGTCGCGCGGCTGCTACGAAACTCCGGGGGGCACGATCCTGTTGAAGGCCCACCGCGGCATCGAATCGATCACGCTGGATCGGGAAGTCGCCCATCTGAAGGACGACCTGATGCCGCGTTACGCGAGCCTGGTCTACAACGGTTTCTGGTGGGCGCCCGAGCGCGTTGCGCTGCAGACCCTGATCGACCACACCCAGGCGAAGGTCAACGGCTGGGTCAAGGTCAAGCTCTACAAGGGGAGCGTCGTGGTCGTGGCGCGCGATTCGAAGGACACCTTGTTCGATCAGACCATCGCGACTTTCGATGACGATGGCGGCGCCTACAATCAGGCCGATGCAGGAGGTTTCATCAAGCTCAATGCTTTGCGCTTGCGAATAGCGGAGAATGCACGCCACAAGCGTGGTGCCTGAACCAGGTTTTCAGCAAAGGGCCGCCTAGCGGCCCTTTTGTTTGATGGCAGGCCAGCGCCGTCCAGATTCCCCTAGTCTGAATGAATTGAGGCACAGAATGATCAAGAAAATCGGAGTCCTGACCAGCGGTGGTGATTCTCCCGGAATGAACGCGGCGATTCGCGCCGTGGTGCGTGCGGGCTTGTCCAACGACGTAGAAGTCTATGGTATTCGTGACGGCTATCTCGGGCTGCACCAGAACCGCATCAAGAAACTCGAACGCTACAGCGTTTCCGACGTCATCAACCGCGGTGGCACTTTCCTGGGATCGGCGCGCTTTCCCGAGTTCAAGGAAGAGTCCGTTCGTCGTCAGGCGATCGAGAATCTGAAGGAACATGGCATCGAGGCTCTGGTCGTGATCGGCGGTGACGGCTCCTACATGGGCGCGAAGAAGCTGACCGAGATGGGCTATCCCTGTATCGGCCTGCCCGGAACGATCGATAACGACATCGCCGGAACCGATTTCACGATCGGTTTCGATACCGCGCTGAACGTGATCCTCGATGCGGTCGACCGGCTGCGCGACACGTCCTCGTCGCACAAGCGCATTTCGATCGTCGAAGTGATGGGTCGTCACTGTGGTGATCTGGCCTTGTCGGCCGCGGTTGCCGGCGGAGCGGAATTCGTCGTTGTGCCCGAACAGGGCTTCGACAAGGAGTCCTTGATCAGCCAGATCGAATCGGGTATCGAGCGTGGCAAGCGCCACGCGCTGGTCGTGATCTGCGAGCACATCACCGACGTCAATGCGCTGGCCAAGGAAGTCGAAACGCGTACCCAGCTTGAAACTCGCGCGACCATTCTGGGCCACATCCAGCGCGGCGGTTCACCGACCGGGCGCGACCGCATTCTCGCCAGCCGTATGGGCGCTTTCGCTGTTCAGCTGTTGATTGAAGGTCAGGGCGGCCGCTGCATCGGTCTGCTCAACAACCAGCTGGTCCACCACGACATCATCGACTGCATCGAAAACATGCGTCGCCCGTTCAATACGGAGATGTTCAAGCTCTGTTCGACGCTGTTCTGATCGCGTTGAACGGAGTGGGAAAGGCCACGGCTATAATCCGTGGCCTTTTTTCTTGTTCGAACCAGGAGCCCTTATGTCCGCAAACGAGCAGTTCGACGGCGTTTCCGTCATCAAGAAAGCCAACGTTTATTTTGACGGCAAGTGCGTCAGCCATGCCGTCGTCTTCCCGGACGGCACGCGCAAGACCCTGGGGGTGATCCTGCCTTCCGAACTCGACTTCAACACCGGCTCGCCCGAGATCATGGAAGTGCTGGCCGGCCGTTGCACGGTTCAGCTCGCGGGCAGCGAAGTCGTGACCGAATACGGCGCGGGGCAGAGCTTTTCGGTGCCAGCCGAGAGTCGTTTCCACATCGTGACTCTGGAAGCCTTGCACTACGTCTGCCATTACGGTTGAGCGGATTCCCGCGGGCTTGCCTTTGCGCCCGCAGGGGCAGGCTCAGCGGATCCGCTTGAGCGGAAACTCTTCCTCGATGTTGTCCCGGTAATAGCTCGCCGGCGAGCCGCTGGTGAGGAAGCGGCGGGCGATCTCCTCGCCGACTCCGCCGTGCTGGATCAGGCGACCGGTATCGAACTCGACTTCGAGGATGCGGCGATCCCGGTCGTAGCCCGCCGAGCGCAGGCCTCCCCGGCGTATCGGCTGGTGTTCCATCGGCATCTTTATCTCCTTGTCCTGGCTGTGCGCGATCAGCTTATCGGTTCTCCCGGATCGGCGCATCATTGTGCAAGCCCGGGGCGATGATAAGTGAAGCAGACGAAGATCGTGCTGAGGGCGCGCGGACGGACTCCCGTTGAGCCTGGAATCGGCTCTCCCGTCTGAACGCAAGGAACCGGGGTGAGCCCCCGGTTCCTTTGCTGCGACATCAGCGTAGCAACTTGCCGTTGCGGTCGATGACCGCGAGTTCGCCCATTTCGACTCCGCTGCGCCGGTTGCCGGCGAAGCTGACGCGGAGTCCTCCCAGGTCGAGCTTGTCGATCCCCGCCAGGGCGGCCGGGAGTTTGGCCTTGTTGCCATTGGCGCGGCGCAGGCCTTCGATCAGCACCCGGCTGGCTACATAGGCTTCCATCATCGCCTGGCTCGGCTCGACATCGGATGGGCCGAACTTGCGATAGGCGGCGCGGAATTCCCGGACGAGGGGGACGGATTCGTTGAGCGTGTTCGGTGCGACTTCGACGACGCCGACTCCGTGTGCGGCCTGTTTGCCGATGATCTTCGCGAGATGCCCGCCCTCGACGAGAGAGAGCGCAACCAGTTGGGCGCTGCCGTTCTGGGCCCGGTAGCGTTGAATGAAGGCGGCGGCTCCCGCCGTCTGCGAAGCCAGTACGATCGCCTGCGGGGAGGATCTGAGCATCGCGCTGACCGCGCTGTCGACCTGAGCCGAGCCGGCGAGATAGCCGGCCGGGATCAGGCGGAGTTTGTTTGCCGCCGCATGCTTTTGCGCGTTGGCGAGCACTTCGCGGCCGTAGGCGTCGTTCTCATGGACGAGGCCGATCGAAGTTACCCCGGTGGTCGCCAGTTGTTTGAGGATCTGCGCCGTTTCGAACTCGAAGCTGGCACGGGTCAGGAAGATCCGGTGTGAAGCGCCCAGTTGCGCGGTGCCGGACCGGGCTCCGACCAGAACCAGATCGTTCTCGTCGAGCACATGGCTGTCGGCCAGCCTGCGCACCGCATCGTCACCGATGAAGCCGGTCAGCGCGATGGCCTTGTTCTGTTCGGAGAGCGTCTTGACCTGGCGGGCGATGTCGCCGAGTTCCTGGTTGACGCTGACGAGGCGCAGCTTCTGTCCGGCAACGCCGCCTCGGGCGTTAGCTTCGGCCAGACCGATCTGGGTGCCGACCTCGGTGTGCCAGCCGACTCCGCCGTAAGGGCCATTGAGCGGAGTGACCTGAAGGATGGTGAGCTCGGCGTGGCTGATGCTGACGGCCAGCGCCGCCGCGACGCCACCGAGTGCGCGGATGAAAGTCAGATAGGACATCGTGGATTCCTCTTCGGGGGCGGTCAGTTGCGTGCCTTGCGGTTGCGGGCGGCGTCGGCGAGCAAGGCCTGGGCTTCGCGGGTCGGTTGGCTTCCGTTGAAATAGGTCGAGACGATGGTCTCCATCGCCGCCTGAACCGACGGAGCGACGGCCATGTTGTGGGCGATCGAGGGCACCAGACTGTTGCCCTGGGAGCTGGCTCGGAACGCTTCGGCGGAGTGTCTGGCGCAGTCGTCGAAATGATCCAGGCGGACATTGCTGCGTGCGGGGATCGATCCCTTTGCCAGGTTGAAGCTCTCCTGGAAGCTTGTGCCCATCAGCGCGTTGGCGAGATCGGTCTGGGCCTTGCGGGCGTCTTCATGGTGCCGGCGGAAGAAGACGAAGCTGTCGATGTTGTACGAGAAAGCCTTGTCCGTGCCGGGGGCCGCCAGGCACAGGAAATCGCGGCCGGGCTGCTTGCCGGCGCGGGTGAACTCGCCCTTGGCCCAGTCGCCCATGAACTGAAAGGCCGCGCGACCGTTGATGACCAGAGCCGTCGCGGTGTTCCACTCGCGCTTGGGGGCGCCGCTGTCGATGTATTTGTGCAGCGTGCGGAAGGTTTCGAGTGACTTGCTCATGGTCGGACTCTGGATCGCGGCGGGATCGAGCTCGACGAAGACTTTCCGGTAGAAGGCCGCACCGGCATTGCCGAGCACGACCGATTCGAGAAGCGTGAAGTCCTGCCAGGGTTGGCCACCGTGGGCGATCGGAATCAGGCCCGCTTTCTGAATCTTGTCGGCCGTGCGGATCAGTTCGTCCCAGCTCTTCGGGGCTTCGACCCCGGCCTTCTTCAGCACGGCCGGATTGGCCCACATCCAGTTGACGCGGTGGATGTTGACCGGGGCGGCGACGTAGTGGCCGCCAAACTTCATTGCATTCGCAACAACGGGGGGGAGGTTGGCATCCCAGCCGCCTGCCCGGGCGATATCGCTGAGGTCGGCCAGGTAGCCCTCTGCTGCCCACTCCTGTATTTCCGGCCCTTTGATCTGCGCAGCTGTCGGCGGGTAGCCCGAGACGACGCGGGTCTTCAGAACGATCGCGGCGTTGTCACCCCCGCCTCCCGCAACGGGGAAATTGCGCCAGCGCTGGCCCGAGGCTTCCATTTTCTTGACGACTTCGGCCAGTGCGCGCGCTTCTCCTCCGGCCGTCCACCAGTGCAGCACTTCGATGTCGGCGCTGCGGGCGACGACGGGGAGCGAGAGCAGCGCGCTGGCTGCGAGAGAGCATAGGCCGCGATGACGGCGTCGAGTGAGGGGGTCTGGCAAGGTCTTCTCCTGGCGATGAGCAAAGCTCCGCCCTGCACCCGGGTGATGGGCGCACGGCGGCACGGGGTCGGCAATGGAAATCGGATCGGGTCAGGGCGCCCGGCGGGAGCCAGGAAGGTCGGGTGCGCGACGGAGGAAGGACTTTGAGATGGGTGCAGTCATTTTGTCTCCAGCGGGTCAATCTATAATCGTTAACCCTTATGGGTTTATAAAATAAACCCTCACCTCCGGCTTGGCAATGGGGGGGCTTGTCGCCCTGCAGGGTGTGCCCGGGCGATGCCGGCGATCCGTGTGTGCGGGAAGCCCGGGGGCGGCTGGGTCTCTGCGCCCGATACTGGGGCGCTTGCGAAAACGTGCTGTTATAATCGAGCGTTGCATATTGCCTTCAACAGCGGGATACGGAGAACGCCATGGCCATTGAGCGCACCCTTTCGATCGTCAAGCCCGACGCCGTTGCAAAAAACGTCATCGGCAAGATCTATCAGCGTTTTGAAGACGCCGGTCTCAAGATCGTCGCCGCCCGCATGGTTCATCTGTCCGCACGCGAGGCGGGGCAGTTCTATGCGGTGCACAAGGATCGCCCCTTCTTCTCCGAGCTGGTCGAGTTCATGACTTCGGGGCCGGTGATGATCCAGGTGCTCGAAGGCGAGGGCGCAATCGCGAAGAACCGCGAGTTGATGGGGGCGACCGATCCCAAGAAAGCGGCCCCGGGAACGATTCGCGCCGATTTTGCCGACTCGATCGATGCCAACGCCGTGCACGGCTCCGATGCTCCGGAGACCGCAGCCGTTGAGGTGGCATTCTTCTTTCCTGGCATGAACATCTACAGCCGCTGAGCGGTTTGAAAGCCGAGGCGGGTGCCCCGCTTTGGCACGCAGGCATAAGGTTTATGGAATCTGATCGCGCTCCCCTCGTCAATCTGCTCGACTTCGATGCCCGGGGGCTGACCGAATGGTTCGCCGCGCAGGGCGAGAAGCCTTTTCGCGCGCGTCAGGTTTTGCGCTGGATTCACCGCTTCGGCGTCACCGACTTTGACGAGATGACCGATGTCGCCAAGTCCTTGCGCGCGAAGCTCAAGCAGATCGCCGAGGTCGTGCCGCCGACGCCGATCCGCGACAGCATCTCGGCGGACGGAACGCGCAAGTGGCTTTTTGATGTCGGTAACGGCAACGCGGTCGAATCGGTATTTATTCCCGAGACAAACCGCGGAACCCTGTGCGTCTCGTCCCAGGCCGGATGTGCGCTCGACTGCGCGTTCTGCTCGACCGGAAAACAGGGTTTCAGCCGCAACCTGAAGGCTTCGGAGATCATCGGTCAGCTGTGGATGGCCAATCGCCTGCTTGGCGCCTCTGCGGATGGGGAGCGCATCATCAGCAATGTCGTGATGATGGGGATGGGCGAGCCGCTGGCCAACTTCGACAACGTCGTCGCGGCGCTGAATCTGATGCTCGACGACAACGCCTATGGCCTGTCGCGTCGCCGGGTCACGGTTTCGACTTCGGGTCTTGTGCCGGTCATCGACAGGCTCCGCGAAGCCTGCCCCGTCGCGCTGGCGGTTTCGCTGCATGCGCCGAACGACGCGCTGCGCGATGTTCTGGTGCCGATCAACCAGAAGTATCCTCTGGTCGAGCTGATGGCTGCCTGTCGTCGCTATCTGGAGGCGGCCCCGCGCGATTTCATCACTTTCGAATACATCATGATCGATGGGGTCAATGACGAAGTCGAGCACGCCCGTGAGCTGCTGCGCCTGGTGCGCGATGTTCCGTGCAAGTTCAACCTGATCCCCTTCAATCCTTTTCCGAACTCGGATTTCCGCCGTTCTTCGCTCCCCAGGATCAAACGCTTCGCGCAGATCCTGATGGATGCCGGTATCGTTACGACTGTACGCAAGACGCGCGGTGACGACGTCGATGCGGCTTGCGGCCAGCTGGCCGGTCAGGTCGTCGACAAGACCCGACGGACTCTTGCTCGAACCATTCCTGTCACGGAGATCAAATCTTGAGACGCCTGGGAATCGCTTTACTTGGGGTGCTGCTGCTGAGTGGATGCGCGGGGGGGGCGTTTCGCAGCGGCGATGCGGAGCGTCCGGCTGCGGATCAGCCGGCCACGACGGAAGCGCGCAAGATCGCGCGCGCCCATGTCGAGCTGGGGGTCGCCTACCTGGAGATCAATCGGCTGGGGACCGCGATGGAGGAGGCGAGGCTGGCGGTTCTGGTCGACCCGGCCTATGCACCCGCTCACCAGCTGCTGGCGGAGGTGCATTCTCGCCTCGACGAGAAACCCCAGGCCCTGGCTTCCTTCGAGAAAGCGCTGTCGCTGGCGCCTGGAGATCCCGATCTGAGCAACACCTACGGCTGGTTCCTGTGCACGATAGGGCGCGAGAAGGAAGGGCTGGAATGGCTGGCCAAGTCGGCGGCCAATCCCTTCAACACGTCGCTGAGCCGGCCCTATACGAATTCCGGTCTCTGCCATCTGCGCCTGAAGAACGATACGGCGGCGGCGGCGAGCTTCGCGCGGGCCCTGGCGCTCGATGGCAACAATGCGACCGCGGCCTTCAATCTGGCAGCGATCGCGTATCGCAAAGGCGATCTGATCCAGGCGCGCGCGCTGATCACTGAGCTGATCCGCAGCGAGAAGCCGACCGCGGAAGCGGTATGGCTGGGGATCAGGGTTGAGCACAAACTGGGCAACAAGGAGGCCGAGGCGACCTATATCGCCCAGCTTCGCAAGGGCTTTGAATCTTCGCAGCAGTATCAGGACTATCAGGCGGGGCGATTCGAGTGAGCACTGAATTGGAAAACGAATCCAGTCGGCCGGAACTCGGTGTTGCAGCTTCCGGCGAGGCGCTGCGTCAGGCGCGTGAAGCGCGGGGGCTTTCGCTCTCCGAGGTCGCGGGTACGCTGAAACTGACCGCCAAGCAGGTCGGGGCGATCGAGAGCGAGACCTTCGAACAGTTGCCCGGCATCGCGTTTGCGCGCGGTTTCATCCGCAATTACGCGCGCCTGCTGGGTCTGGATCCCGCGCCCTTGCTCGAGCGGCTGGAGCTGCCTGCCCAGGTCAAGGACTTGAGGCTGGCGCCCGAATCGAACGCGGAAGGTTCGGTTCCGTGCGAGCCCGCTGGCTATCGTTCGCAGTCGGCCATGCCCGCCTTGCTGGCGGTCGCACTGATCGTGCTCGTTGGACTCGCGGCCTGGTATTTCGATCTTGGCAAGCTGATCAAACCGAGGCTGGTCGAACAACCGGCCGAACAGTCCGAACCCCAGCTTGCTGCGTCCGAACCGCTCTTCCCGCCCCATACCGAGGAGACCGCGGTCGTGACCGCGCAGACCGAAGCTTCGGCGCCGGTCGTCGAGCAGTCAGGGCTTCCCGCCGCGTCCGAGGCTTCGGCTCCCGCCGCGCAGAGCGCTCCGCTCGTTGCCGCCAGCGCGGCCAGCGTCGCGAAGGCGAGTTCGGGATCCGGGCTGCACTTCAGCTTTGAGCGGGACTCCTGGGTCGAAGTGCGCGATGCGAGCGGGAAGGCGGTGTTTTCCCAGCTGGGCAAGGCAGGCAGCAGCCAGGATGTGCTCGGCCAGCCGCCGTTTTCGCTGGTGGTTGGCAACGTTCAGAGCGTCAAGCTCGAATTCAACGGACGTCCCGTCGATTTCGCCCCCCATACCAAGGGCAGCGTCGCTCGTCTGACGCTCAAGTAAAACGCCATGAGTGCTGATTTCGTTGCAAGCGGTGCCGCGCGGCGCCATCCCTCCCGCCAGGTTCGCGTTGGTTCTGTCGCCGTCGGGGGCGGAGCGCCCATCGTCGTTCAGTCGATGACCAACACCGATACCGCCGATGCGATCGCGACCGCGATTCAGATCGCTGAGCTGGCGAGGGCGGGTTCCGAACTCGTCCGCATCACCGTCAACAATGAAGATGCGGCGGCTGCCGTGCCGGCGATCCGCGAACAGTTGGCGAGGATGTCGGTCGATGTGCCCCTGGTCGGCGACTTCCACTACAACGGTCACCGCTTGCTCGCGCAGTTTCCCGAATGCGCCCGTCTGCTCGACAAGTACCGGATCAATCCCGGGAATGTCGGTGCCGGGCAGAAAAAAGATGCGCAGTTCGCCGAGATCGTCGAGCTGGCCTGTCGCCATGACAAGCCGGTGCGGATCGGCGTGAACTGGGGGTCGCTCGACCAGAGCGTGCTGGCCAGGATCATGGACCAGAACGCGAAGAGCCATGCTCCTCTCGATGCCGGCGCCGTGATGCGCGAGGCTCTGGTGGTCTCGGCGCTGGAGTCGGCCGCAAAAGCCGAGGAAGTCGGCCTGGGGCGGGACAAGATCATCCTCTCCGCGAAAGTTTCCAGCGTCCAGGATCTGATCGCGGTTTACCGGATGCTCGCCGCGCGCAGCGATTACCCGCTGCATCTGGGCCTGACCGAGGCCGGAATGGGCAGCAAGGGAATCGTTGCCTCGACGGCGGCTCTGGCTGTGCTGCTGCAGGAAGGCATTGGCGACACGATTCGCGTCTCGCTGACGCCCGAGCCGGGCGGTTCGCGCGCCCAGGAAGTCATCGTTGCCCAGCAGATACTGCAGAGCATGGGGCTGCGCGCTTTCTCGCCGATGGTGACGGCCTGCCCGGGCTGCGGCCGTACGAGCAGCAGTTTCTTCCAGGAACTCGCGCAGAGCGTCCAGCAGCACATCCGGGAGAAAATGCCCGACTGGAAGCTCAATTACGACGGGGTCGAGAACATGACGCTCGCGGTGATGGGCTGCGTCGTCAATGGCCCTGGCGAGAGCCGGCATGCGAACATCGGTATTTCTCTGCCTGGCAATGGCGAGAGCCCGGCCGCGCCAGTCTTCATCGACGGGGAAAAGGCGGTGACGCTGCGCGGCGAGCGCATCGCCGAGGAATTCGTGGCACTGGTCGACGATTACGTCGCCCGCAAGTATCTGCGCAAGCTCTGACGCGCAGGATTCAAGCCCGGGGAAGTCGATTCCGGGCGCATCTCAGAAAAGATATGGCTCAGAAACTGATACAAGGTGTGCGCGGGATGCACGACATCCTGCCCGACGAGGCCGAGCGCTGGGAAGTGTTCGAAGAACTGGTGCGCGGTTGGCTGCACGATTACGGCTATCGCCCGATTCGTACCCCGATCCTCGAGTTCACGCCGCTCTTCGTGCGCGGGGTTGGTGAGCACACCGACATCGTCGAGAAGGAAATGTACGCGTTCGAGGACAAGCTCAACGGCGATGCGCTGGTGCTGCGCCCGGAAGGGACGGCTTCGTGCGTGCGCGCGGTGCTCGAACACAATCTGCTCAACGCGCACGGACCGCAGCGGCTCTACTACCACGGGCCGATGTTCCGCCATGAGCGGCCGCAGAAGGGCAGGCAGCGCCAGTTTCACCAGTTCGGCATCGAAGCTTTCGGCTACAGCGGTCCGGATATCGACGCCGAGCACATCGTGATGCTGCACCGGCTCTGGTGCGATCTCGGGCTCGAAGAGGACATTCGCCTGGAGCTGAACTCGCTCGGTTCCAGTGACGAGCGGGCTGCTCACCGCCAGGCGTTGATCGCCTATTTCGAGGCGAATGCCGAACAGCTCGATGAGGATGCGAAAAGGCGCCTCTATACGAATCCGCTGCGCATTCTCGACACGAAGAATCCCGATCTTCAGGCGATCGTCGAAGCGGCACCAAAAATGCTCGACTACCTTGGCGAGGAGTCGCGAGCACATTTTGAAGGAGTTCAGAGTCTGTTGCGCGACGCGGCGATCCCGTTCAGTATCAACCCGCGCCTCGTGCGGGGACTGGACTATTACAACCGGACCGTGTTCGAATGGGTGACCGACAAGCTCGGAGCCCAGGCGACGGTCTGCGGCGGAGGCCGTTACGACGGCCTCGTCGAGCAGCTGGGCGGCAAACCGACGCCCGCCTGCGGTTTCGGTATGGGCATCGAGCGTCTGATGCTGCTGTGGGATGAAGTCCAGGGTGAGGCGGAAGTGGCTGGCCCCGACCTCTATATCGTCCACCAGGGCGAGAAGGCCGGAAGCTATGCCTTCCGCCTGGCCGAACAGCTGCGCGACTACGGTTTCTCGGTCGTGCTGCACTGCGGTGGTGGCAGTTTCAAGGCTCAGATGAAGAAGGCGGATGCTTCCGGTGCGACGGTCGCGGTCGTGATCGGCGATGACGAAGTGGCCGCCGAAGAAGTGACTTTCAAACTCCTGCGGGAAGGGGGCGAGCAGCGCCGCGTTCCCGCCGCACAAATCGGCGAGATTCTCGCCGCTCAGCTCTACAACGTGGAAGAAGAAGATGGCAGCGTTTGACCTCGAAGAACAGGAACAATTGGCCTCGATGAAGGCTTGGTGGGAAAAGTGGGGCAACCCGATCACTGCGATTGTCGTCGCGATCGCTCTGGTGGTGCTGGGGTGGCGCGGCTGGACCTGGTACTCGGCACGCAAGGCTGACGAAGCCAGCAACATCTATTCGATGCTGCTGGTCGCGGCGGAGAAGAACGACATTCAGAAGGTGCGTGAGGCTTCCGGCATCCTGGCCGAGAAGTACTCCGGTACCAGCTATGCGGACCTCTCGGCGCTTATGGCTGCCCAGATCCAGTCCGAAGCCGGTGACAAGGCGAGCGCGAAGACCAAGCTCAAGTGGGCCGCCGAGAAGGCAAATGATCCGCTGATGCGCGATCTCGCCCGCCTGCGCCTTGCCGCGCTGCTGCTCGATGAAAAGGCCTTCGATGAAGCGCTCAAGCAGCTGTCGGTGAAGCCGGCGCCCTCGTTCGCAGTCCGTTATGCGGATATGCGCGGCGATGTGCTCAGCCTGCAAGGCAAGAAAGTCGAAGCCCGGGCGGCCTACAAGGAAGCGCTCGATGCGGTCATCGCCGACAAGAATTCTTCGCCGGCCATGCGCGGTCTGCTCGAGCTGAAGATCGACGCGCTTGGGGACGCATGATGGGATTTCGTCGTCTGGCCCTGATCTTTGCTCTGCCCCTGGCGCTGGGCGCCTGTTCGTCGCTGAAGTTCTGGGGGAAATCGACTCCCGAAGGGATGGCGGAACTCAAACCCCTGGTCAGTCCGCTGAACCTGGAATTTGCCTGGCACGGAAGCGTCGGCAAGAATCAGGATCGCCTGCTGCAAGCAGCGATCGTCGGCGACTCGGTGATCGCGGCCGGGGCGGACGGCGAAATTACACGTTTCGAGGATGGCAAGCGCGTCTGGCGCGTCGATGCCCGCAAGAATCTGACGGCGGGAATTGGCGCCGGCGACAACCTGGTCGTGGTTGCGGCCCGCAATACCGTGCTTGCCTTCGATGTGAAGACCGGCGCTGCGCTGTGGAAGACCGACCTTGTCGGCGAGGTTTCGGCCCGTCCGCTCGTCGATGGCGACCAGGTTTATCTTCGGGTCGGGGATTCGCGGATCGTCTCGCTCGCCTCGTCCGACGGTCGGCAGCGCTGGAGCTACCAGCGCACGACACCGCCGCTGTCGCTGCGCACCTTCAACGAGCTGCGCCGGATGGATGCCTATCTGTTCGGCGGCTTCTCGGGCGGGCGTCTGGTCGCCATTTCGACCAACAGTGGTCAGCTGGTCTGGGAAGGCTCGGTGGCGCTGCCGCGCGGCGCGACCGAACTCGAGCGCATGGCTGACGTTGTCGGCGCTCCGGTGGCCCAGGGCAAGCTGCTCTGCGCCGCTTCGTTTCAGGGGCGGGTGACCTGCTTCGACGTGACACGCGGTGCGGCGGTCTGGGGGCGCGATCTTTCGACTTCGGTCGGGATAGACGCGGATTCCTCGCAGGTCTTCGCGACCGACGAGCGCGGTGTGGTTCATGCTCTGGATATCGAAACCGGAGCCAGCCTGTGGAAACAGGAGGGCTTGGTGCTGCGCGGGACGGGACGTCCTCTGGTGCTCGAAGACCACATCGTGGTCGGCGATGCCGAGGGCTGGATACATGTACTGGACAAGAAGGATGGGCGCATCGTCGGGCGGATCAAGACCGACGGTTCGGCCATCCAGGCGCCGCTGGAGCGCACCGGGGACGGGCTGATCGCCCTGACCCGCGACGGTGGTTTGTTTTCGTTGAAATTACGCTGAGGGTCTGATTTGAATCCAACGCTCGTTCTGGTCGGTCGCCCCAATGTCGGCAAGTCGACGCTCTTCAACCGTCTGACTCGAACCCGGGACGCCCTGGTGGCCGACATGCCCGGTCTGACCCGCGACCGTCACTACGGGATCGGGCGGCTGGGCCCGCGCCCCTACTTCGTCGTCGACACCGGGGGCCTCGAGCCCGCGGCCAAGGTCGGCATCCTCGCCCATATGGCGCGCCAGGCCGATCAGGCGATCGCCGAGGCGGACGCTCTGCTCTTTCTCGTCGATGGCAGGTCCGGCATCACGCCCCAGGACAAGGAGATCGCCAATCGCCTGAGGCGGACCGGGCGACCCGTACACCTCGTCATCAACAAGGGCGAGGGGATCAATCAGGTGATCGCTTCCGCCGATTTCCACGAGCTGGGTTTCGGCCAGGGGAGCGTGATCTCTGCTTCTCACGGCGATGGTGTCGGCGATCTGCTCGATGAGGTTCTCGGTGCCTTTCCGCTCGAAGCGGAAGGCGAGGGGGCTGATGAGCAAGGGCCGCGGGTTGCGATCATCGGCCGCCCCAACGTCGGCAAGTCGACGCTGATCAACGCGCTGCTCGGCGAGGATCGGGTTATCGCCTTCGACATGCCCGGAACGACCCGGGATGCGATTTCGATCCCGTTCGAACGCGACGGCAAGCACTACACGATGATCGATACCGCTGGTCTGCGGCGGCGCGGCAAGGTCTTTGAGGCGATCGAGAAGTTCTCGGTCATCAAGACGCTGCAGGCGATCGAGCAGGCCAATGTCGTGATCCTGGTGCTCGATGCGAGTCAGGACATCTCGGAGCAGGACGCCCATATCGCCGGCTTCGCGCTCGAAAACGGTCGGGCAATGGTCGTCGCGATCAACAAGTGGGACGCCGTCGACGACTACCGTCGCGACATGCTCAAGATGGATCTGGGGCGCAAGCTCAATTTCCTGTCTTGGGCCAGGTTCCACTACATCTCGGCCAAGGCCGGGCAGGGGATCAGCGCGCTGATGACTTCGGTTGACGGCGCTTACTCCGCGGCGATGACGAATCTGCCGACGCCCAAGCTGACTCGCGTGCTGGGCGCCGCGGTGCTCAAGCAGGCGCCTCCCCGCCATGCCAGCATTCGTCCCAAGATGCGCTACGCGCACCAGGGGGGCACCAACCCTCCGGTCGTCGTGATTCACGGCAATGCGCTCGAGTACATCCCGAGTTCCTACCAGCGTTATCTGGAGCACGCCTTCGTTGAGGCGTTCAAGCTGCAAGGCACTCCATTGCGGATACAATTCAAGAGCACGCGCAACCCCTTTTCCGGGAACTGATGACCCGGCGACGCAGCACCCCCCGGAGCCTCACCGGGGCAAACCATAAAACAGAAGGATTTTCACGATGAGCAATAAAGGGCAACTACTACAAGACCCGTTCCTGAACACGCTGCGCCGTGAGCATGTGCCGGTCTCGATCTATCTGGTCAACGGCATCAAGCTCCAGGGGCAGGTCGAATCCTTCGATCAATACGTCGTTCTGCTCAAGAATACGGTGACCCAGATGGTCTATAAGCACGCCATTTCAACCGTCGTTCCTGCTCGCCCCGTCACCATTGCGGTGGATCAGGGAGAAAAGCAGGATTGATGGACTATTGCAGCGGCCGCATGGGCCGGGGTCTCCATGCTTGAGAGACCCGAATCCGGCGACCGGGCGATCATCGTCCAGATCGATTTCGGCGAAGCCGGGCAGGATGAGCGGCTCGCCGAAATCACGCTGCTGGCGCAGAGCGCGGGGGCCCAAGTGCTCTCCTGCGTGCAGGCCAGAAGGCGGGCCCCCGATCCCGCGCTGTTCATCGGCAGTGGTAAAGCCGAAGAGATCGCTTCGCTGCGCAACGCGCTCGATGCCGACCTGATCCTCTTCAACCACGAATTGTCCGCCGGCCAGCAGCGCAATCTTGAGAAGGCGCTGCACTGCCGCGTCGTCGACCGCAACAGCCTGATCCTCGACATCTTCGCCCAGCGCGCGCGCAGCCACGAAGGCAAGCTGCAGGTCGAACTCGCACAGCTCGAACACCTCGCAACCCGCCTCGTGCGCGGCTGGACCCACCTCGAACGCCAGAAGGGCGGCATCGGTCTGCGCGGCCCTGGCGAGAAGCAGCTCGAAACCGACCGCCGCCTGCTCGGCGTGCGCGTCAAGCTGCTCAAGGAGCGGCTCAAGCAGTTCGAGAAACAGCGCAAGACGCGGCGCCGCGCGCGTGAGCGCCGCGACGTGCCGACCGTCTCGCTGGTCGGCTATACGAATGCCGGCAAGTCCACGCTGTTCAATGCGCTGACCAAGGCCGGCGCCTATGCCGCGGATCAGCTTTTCGCGACGCTCGATACGACTTCGCGCCGCGTCTTCCTCGGTTCGGGGACGGTCGTGCTGTCCGATACGGTCGGCTTCATCCGCGATCTGCCGCACTCGCTGGTTGCTGCCTTCCATGCGACGCTCGAAGAGACGGCCAGTGCGGATCTGCTGCTGCACGTTGTCGATGCGGCGAGCGAAGACCGCGAAAGCCAGATCGATGTCGTCAATCGGGTGCTTGCCGAGATCGGCGCCGCCGATGTGCCGCAGATCCTCGTCATGAACAAGATCGACGCGACCGATGCCGAGCCGAAAGTGGAGCGGGGCGGCTGTGATAACATCGACCGTGTTTTTGTCAGCGCGCGAACCGGGGCCGGTCTGGCCCAGTTGCGTGAACTACTCGCCGAGACCTTGCTTGCCAGCAAGGTCCAAGAGCCATCCGATCAATAGCCCGAACGGTCATTCGCATGCTCATTCCGGGAATTCTCATGTCCATCAATGATCCTCGCTGGGGAAACAAGTCCGGCGACGACGATAGAGGCGACAAGCAAGGGCCTCCCGATCTCGAAGAACTCTGGCGCGACGTCAATCGCCGCCTCGCCGGCCTGTTCGGCAAGGGCGACGGCGGCGGCCCGGACGGAGGGGCGAAGAGTCCGCGGCAGATCGGCGGCGGCCTCGGCCTGATCGTCGGCGTCATAGTCGCGCTGTGGCTGGCGAGCGGTTTCTACATCGTCGATGCGAGCCAACGCGGCGTCGTGCTGCGTTTCGGCAAGTTCCTGCAGACGACCGAAGCGGGTCTGCGCTGGCGCCTGCCGTATCCGATCGAGACGCACGAACTGGTGAACCTCTCCGGGGTGCGTACCGTCGAGATCGGTTATCGCGGCAGCGAAAAGAACAAGGTTCCCAACGAAGCGCTGATGTTGACCGACGACGAGAACATCGTGAACATCCAGTTCGCGGTTCAGTACGTCCTGAAGGATCCGCAGCAGTTCCTGTTCAACAACCGCGACCCGGACACCAGCGTGGTCCAGGCGGCTGAATCGGCGATCCGCGAGATCGTCGGCAAGAGCCGGATGGACTTCGTGCTCTACGAAGGGCGCGAGCAGATCGCCGTCAGCGCCGCTCAGTTGATGCAGCAGATCCTCGATCGCTACGATACTGGCGTGCTGATCAGCAAGGTCACGATGCAGAACGCGCAGCCTCCCGAACAGGTTCAGGCCGCCTTCGATGATGCGGTCAAGGCGGGGCAGGACAGGGAAAGGCAGAAGAGCGAAGGTCAGGCCTATGCGAACGACGTGATCCCGAAAGCCCGGGGAACGGCGGCACGGCTGATCGAGGAATCCAACGGCTATGCGGCTCGCGTCGTCGCGAATGCCGAAGGTGACGCCTCGCGCTTCAAGAGCGTCGTCACCGAATACGCGAAGGCGCCGGAAGTGACGCGCCAGCGCATGTATATCGATACGATGCAGCAGATCTTCTCCAGCACGACCAAGGTCATGGTCGATGCGAAGGGTAACGGAAATCTGCTCTATCTGCCGCTGGACAAGCTGATGCAGCAGACCGCCGCTCAGAACAGCCCGGCCCAGGCGGAAGTCCCTCCGGCGCGCCCCAGCACTCCGGCCGCCGCGGTCGAGACGCAGTCTCCGCCGAAAGTGGATGTTCCCGGGACGGCGGATTATCGCAGCCGCGAAGCGATGCGCTCGCGTGAACGGGGAGATCGCTGATGCGTGAACGTCTGCCATTTTTTGCGGGGATCGTGCTGGTCATCATCGCGGCGCTTTCGATGACGATGTTCACGGTCGATCAGCGTCAGAGCGCGATTGTTTTCCAGCTCGGTGAAATGGTCCGCGAGGTTGATTCTCCGGGGCTCTATGTGAAGGTTCCGATGCTGCAGAACGTGCGCTATTTCGACAAGCGCATCCTGACCTTCGAGACGACCGAGCCTGAGCGCTTCATCACCAGCGAAAAGAAGAACGTGCTCGTCGACTGGTTCGTCAAATGGCGGATCGTCGACTCGCGCCTCTACTACATGTCCGTTCAGGGTGATGAGGCGAGGGCGAAGACTCGCCTCGAACAGACGGTCAATGCGGGACTGCGCGAGGAGTTCGGCAAGCGGACCGTTCATGAAGTCGTCTCCGGCGAACGCGAGAAGATCATGGCGAAGATGCGCGACAAGGCGGATCTGGATTCGCGCAAGATTGGCGTCCATATCGTCGATGTCCGCGTCAAACGGGTCGAGCTGACCAGTGAGGTCAGTGAAGCGGTCTATCGCCGGATGGAAGCCGAGCGCAAGCGGGTCGCCAATGAACTGCGCTCGCAGGGCGCGGCCGATGCCGAGAAGATTCGCGCCGACGCCGATCGCCAGCGCGAAGTGATCGTTGCCGAAGCCTATCGCGATGCCCAGAAGACCAAGGGTGAAGGCGACGCCAAGGCGACTGCGATTTATTCGGATGCCTTCAGCCGCAACCCCGAGTTCTATTCCTTCTATCGCAGCCTCGAAGCGTATCGGCAGAGTTTCAAGAGCCGCAGCGACGTATTGGTCGTCGATCCCAATACCGAGTTCTTCCGCTATTTCCACGGCGGGGCAGGCGCTCCCGCCAAGGGCGGCAGGCATAAGTAAATGGGGAAGCTGTTGATTTCGGCCTTCGCGCTGATGTTGGTGCTCGAAGGCCTGCTTCCCTTTGCCGCGCCCGCCGCGTGGCGCAAAACGATGCTGAGAGTCGCGGAACTGGCTGAAGGCCAGATCCGCTTCATCGGCCTGAGCTCGATACTGGTCGGGCTGATTTTGCTTGTTTTCTTTTTCTGAGTCTGCCAATGGCTTCGCCACGCTGGGTTTTGCCTGACCACTTTGAAGACGCGCTTCCCGAGGAAGCGATCCGGCTAGAGACACTGCGTCACCGCATCCTCGACGAGTTCCGTCGTCATGGCTTTCAGCTCGTGATGCCGCCCTTGATCGAATATGTCGAATCCCTGCTGTCGGGGTCCGGCAAGGAGATGAGCGAGCACACTTTCCGGATGGCCGATCCGTATTCGGGCCGGGTGCTGGGGTTGCGCGCCGACATCACGCCGCAGGTGACGCGGATCGATGCTCACCTCTTGAATCGCAAGGGGGTGACCCGGCTCTGCTATGGCGCGAGCGTCGTGCGCACGAAGCCGCGTTCGCTGCTTGCAAGCCGCCAGCCTCTGCAGGTCGGCGCCGAGATCTTCGGTCACGCCGGTGTCGAGGCGGATATCGAAGTGATCCGCCTGCTTGCGCGCACGCTCGAAGTGGCCGGAGTTGGCGCGAGCCGGATCGACATCGGTCACGTCGGCCTGTTCCATGCGATCGCGCGCCTCGCCGGCGTCACCGGGGACGCCGAGCGGGAACTGTTCGCGGTGCTGCAGAACAAGGCGGTCCCGGACCTCGAGCAGATCGCGGCGAACGTCGAAGAGCCGGCGCGCAGCGCGCTGCGCGCACTGCCCCTGCTCTACGGGGGCGCCGAAGTACTGGCTCGGGCGCGCAAGCTTCTGCCTGCGGATCCGACCATCCTCGCCGCGCTCGACGAGCTCGATGCGGTTGCCGCCGCTTTCCCCGATTTGCCGCTTTCCTTCGATCTGGCGGATCTGCGCGGTTACGACTATCACAGCGGGCTGGTATTCGCCGCTTTCTGCGGCACGTCGCCCGCGGCGGTCGCCTACGGCGGTCGCTATGACGAAGTGGGGCGGGCCTTCGGTCGCGCTCGACCGGCGACCGGTTTTAGCGTCAACGATCTGCGCGATCTGCTGGCTCGGGATCATGAAGCGACCGGAATGCGGGCAATTCTCGCGCCGGTCCACGGTGATGCCGATCTCGCCAGCGTGATCATGGCCCTGCGTTCCGCGGGCGAAGTGGTGATCCAGGAACTGCCCGGCCATCCGGGGACGTGGCAGGAAGCCGGTTGCGACCGGAAACTGATTTTGCGGGACGGCCGTTGGGTGACCGTTTCGCTCCAGGGAGATTGAACATGGCAAGAAACGTCGTCGTCGTCGGCACCCAGTGGGGTGACGAAGGCAAGGGCAAGGTCGTCGACTGGCTGACCGATCACGCTCAGGGTGTTGTCCGCTTTCAGGGCGGCCACAACGCCGGCCACACGCTGGTCATCAAGGGCAAGAAGACCGCGCTGAACCTGATTCCGTCCGGTGTGATGCGCCCGGGCGTGCGCTGCTACATTGGCAATGGCGTCGTGCTGAACGCCGAGCACCTGCTTATCGAGATCGACAAGCTCGAAGCGGGTGGCCTCGAAGTGAGCTCGCGGATCATGGTCAGCGAAGGCTGCCCGCTGATCCTGCCCTACCATCAGAAGCTCGATCTCGCGCGCGAAGCCAAGCGCGGCGCCGCGAAGATCGGCACGACCGGCAAGGGCATCGGCCCGACCTATGAAGACAAGGTTGCCCGTCGGGCGCTGCGCGTCCTCGACCTGTTCTATCCGGAAGTGTTCGCCGAGAAGCTGCGCGAGAACCTCGACTACCACAACTTTGTGCTGACCCGGTATTTCGGTGGCGAAGCGGTGGATTTCCAGGCGAGCTTCGATGCTGCGATGACCAGTGCTCAGCGCGTCCTGCCTCTGGTCGGAGATGTGTCCGCGGCGCTGCATGCGGTCAATCGCCGTGGCGAAAACCTGCTCTTCGAAGGCGCCCAGGGTTCGCTGCTCGACGTCGATCACGGCACCTACCCGTTCGTGACTTCGAGCAACTGCGTTGCCGGCGCGGCATCGGCCGGAGCCGGTGTTGGCCCGAATATGCTGCACTACATCCTCGGGATCACGAAGGCCTATACGACCCGAGTCGGAGCCGGTCCTTTCCCGAGCGAACTCGATATCGAAACCGAGGGTTCGATCGGTCATCACCTGTCCACGGTCGGCTGCGAGCGCGGCACCGTGACGGGCCGGGTGCGTCGTTGCGGCTGGTTTGATGCCGCGCTGCTCAAGCGCTCGATCCAGATCAACGGTGTGTCGGGGCTGTGCATCACCAAGCTCGACGTGCTCGACGGAATCGAAGAGCTGCAGCTGTGTGTCGGCTATCGTTTGGACGGCAAGCTGATCGATCTGTTGCCGATTGGCGCGGATAGAGTTTCCCGTTGCGAGCCGGTCTATGAGACGATGCCGGGCTGGAAGGAAAAGACTTTCGGAATCAAGACTTACGATCAGCTGCCCGCGAATGCGCGTGCTTATCTGAAGCGTATCGAAGAAGTGTGCGGAGTTCCGGTCGACATGATTTCGACGGGCCCCGACCGCGAAGAAACCATCGTGCTTCGTCATCCGTTCAAGGGCTGACAGAGCATTCCGCCAGGACGCGCTCCGCGTCCTGGCTTCCCGGATTCCCGAGTGAAATCAGACAAAATTAGCCAGGCGCAAATAAAAAAAGCCAACTCCGAAGAGTTGGCTTTTAGCGAAATTCTTGGTGCCCAGGAGAGGACTCGAACCTCCACACCTTGCGGCACTAGTACCTGAAACTAGCGCGTCTACCAATTTCGCCACCTGGGCATCCGCTGCTTCAGCAGCAGCGAGAAGTAGAATTATATATAGAGGATTTTAATTGTCAACAGCTCCAAGAAAAAAAATCGAAGCTCCGTCCGCAGCCAGCGCCAAGCCGGCAGCGAAACCCAGGGCGGCAACGAAAGCCAAGGCCTCCGCAGCGGCCAAACCGCTCGACGCCGAAGTGAAGGCGACGTCGCCCGCGACGGCCACGCCAGCGCCAGCGGCAAAGCGCAGCCCGGCCAAGGCCCGGGCTGCTGCGAAGCCCAAGACTGGCGAAAAGACGGCGCTTGCCTCTCAAGCCACCCCGGCTGACAAGCCCAAGGCTGCGGAAAAACCCAGGACGGCGGCCAAGCCCAAGGCTACAGCCAAAGCCAAGACGGTGACCAAGACTACGGCCAAGCCTGGGGCAGCAGCCAAGCCCAAGGCCACCGAAGAGCCCAAGAAGACGGCCAAGCCCGAGGCCGAAACCGCGATCAAGCCCTCGACTCAGGCAAAGCCCGGGCGTGCCCAAAAAGCCCGGGAGCCCAGTGCAGCCACTCCCGATGCCGGGACTGTGCCGGAAAAAACCACGACGAAGCGCCGCGCAGCCGCGAAACCCGCCAGCCAGGAAGTCGTCCAGGCGGTGGTGAGCGACAAGCCAGCCGTTCCGCCCAAGTCCTCCGCCAAGCCCGAGTCCGCTGCGAAACCCGCGCCTGAGAAGGCCACGAAGCCGGCCAAGGCTCCCAAGCTCACGAAGATCCGCCGCGCCGACCCCTTCATCGAACGCGAGCTCGCGAAATACGAATACCCGCTGCCCAGCCGCGAATATGTGCTGCAGGTGCTGACCGAGCGGGGCGTGCCGATGAGCGGCGAGGAACTGGCAGCAAGTCTCGACATCCGCGAGGACGAGGAGGAGTTCTTCTCCCGCCGCCTCAAGGCGATGGAACGCGATGGTCAGCTGATGCGCAACCGGCGCGACGCCTACATCCTTCCCGACCGCGCCAATCTGATTCCGGGCAAGGTTGAAGGCCACCCCGACGGTTTCGGCTTCCTGAAGCCCGATGACGGCAGCGCCGACCTCTTCCTCGGCCCGCGCGAGATGAAGCAGGTCCTGCATGGTGACCGCGCCCTGGTGCGGATCAGCGGCACCGACTTCAAGGGAAGGCGCGAAGCGCGGATCGTCGAAGTTCTGGAGCGGGCCAACGATCACCTGGTCGGCCGCGTCGTCGTCGAGCACGGCATCTCCTACGTCGTGCCCGAGAATCGCCGCATCAACCAGGAGATCCTGCTGGCGCGCCCCGCGCGTGCCAAGTTGCCTGAAGCGGGCAAGGTCGTCACGGTTCAGATCATCCAGCAGCCCAGCCGGACGGCCCAGCCCATCGGCAAGGTCACCGAAGTGCTCGGCTCCTATGCCGACCCCGGCATGGAGATCGAGATCGCGCTGCGCAAGCACGATCTGCCTTTTGAGTTCTCCAGCCAGGCCAAGGCCCAGACCCAGCGCATCCCCGATGCGGTGCGCCCGGACGACTTGAGCGGGCGCGAGGACATTCGCGCTCTGCCTCTGGTCACGATCGATGGCGAGACCGCGCGCGACTTCGACGATGCGGTGCTCGCTGAGCGGGTCGGCAAAGGCTGGCGCCTCCTCGTCGCGATCGCCGACGTCAGTCACTATGTGACGGTCGCGAGCGCGCTGGACAAGGATGCCTACGACCGGGGCAATTCGGTCTATTTCCCGCGCCGGGTCATCCCGATGCTGCCGGAGAAGCTGTCGAATGGCCTCTGTTCGCTGAACCCGAACGTCGACAGGCTCTGCATGGTCTGCGACATGGCCGTGTCGGCGACCGGCAAGATCCAGCGCTATCGCTTCTATCCGGCCGTGATGCACTCGAAGGCGAGGCTGACCTATACGAAGGTCGCGGCCGCGCTCTACGAGCAGGATGAGGCGGTGCGCCGCGAACTCGCTCCCGTTCTGCCCCAGCTCGAAGTGCTCAACGAAGTGTTTCGCGTGCTGCTCAAGGCCAGAGCCCGGCGCGGCGCGATCGACTTCGAGACCACCGAAACGAAGATGGTGTTCAACGATCAGGGCAAGATCGAAAAGATCGTGCAGGAGACGCGCAATGACGCGCACCGGCTGATCGAGGAATGCATGCTCGCCGCGAACGTCTGTGCGTCCGAGTTCCTCGAGTTCAACGAGCAGCCCGCGCTCTACCGGATCCACGAAGGCCCCAGCGCCGAGAAACTCGAAAAGCTTCGCGTCTTCCTCGGCGAGTTCGGTCTCGACCTGGGCGGTGGCGATGACCCGGCGACTTCGGATTTCGCGCGCCTGATCGAGAAGATCAAGGGGCGACCCGACAAACAGCTGCTGCAGACCGTGATGCTGCGTTCGATGCGCCAGGCGATGTACTGCCCGGATAACGTTGGCCACTTCGGCCTTGCCTATGATGCCTATACGCACTTCACGTCGCCGATCCGCCGTTACCCGGATCTGCTCGTGCATCGGGCGATCAAGGCTGTGCTCGCTCGCCAGAGCGGACGCCCGGGCAAGGCGGCCGCCGCGCTCGAAGGCATCGATCTGGACGAAATGGGTACGCACTGTTCCGCGACCGAACGGCGCGCCGACGAAGCGACGCGTGATGTCGAAGCCTGGCTCAAGTGCTTCTTCATGCAGGACCGGATCGGAGAAGAGTTCGAAGGCAGCGTATCGGCTGCCGTGCCTTTCGGCATCTTCGTGACTCTGGACGAGGTGTTCGTCGATGGCCTGGTCCATATCTCCGAGCTGGGTTCCGACTATTTCCACTTCGACGACACGCGCCACGAGCTGCTCGGCGAGCGGACCGGCCAGCGCTTCCGCCTTGCCGACCGGGTCAAGGTCCAGATCGTCCGCGTCGATCTCGAATCGCGCCGGATCGACTTCCGGCTCATCGCCGCAACGCCCGCGGCAACGCAGCGCAGCGGCAAGACGGCCAGGGATGCGGCCCGCAAACCGGAGCACGATGAGGCGGACGAGCCGCTGAGCTGGCGTGAGGTTCAGGGGCTCAAGGACGGTCCGCGGCCGGCCCCGGCGCGGAGCAAGCGTGGAGCCCAGCCCGGCAAAGCTGCGTTAGAATCCCGCCCCTCCAAACCGGCGGGAAAGCGTGCGCCGGGAAAGGCCTCTACACACAGGGGCAAGGCGCCCAAGGCCCATGCCCGCAAAAAAGGAGAAAGTCGTGGCTGAGTCACGCTATATCCACGGCTTCCACGCGGTCGCAGCGAAGCTGCGCCATGACCCGGAAGCGGTACTCGAAATCTTCATCGACGCCAAACGCGCCGATGCGCGCGCGAAGGATCTGATCGCGCGGGCCGAACTGGCCGAAGTCAAGTTGCACCCCATCGACGGCCCCAGGCTGGACGGCATGGCCGGAACTCACCGCCATCAGGGAGTCGTGGCCCGGATCGACGGCCGGCAGAAGGTCTTGAGAGTCGAGGACGTGCTCGAAGGTCTGACCGAGCCGGCTCTGCTTCTGGTGCTGGACGGAGTGACCGATCCGCACAACCTCGGCGCCGCGCTGCGGGTCGCCGACGGGGCTGGGGCGCACGCGGTGATCGCGCCGAAGGATCGCTCGGTAGGCCTCAATGCGACCGCGATGAAAGTCGCGAGCGGCGCTGCAGACACGGTGCCCTACATCACCGTGACTAACCTCGCCCGCTGTCTGCGCGAGCTGCAGGACGCCGGAATCTGGTGCGTCGGCGCGGCCGGGGAGACCGACAAGGATCTGTATTCGATCGACCAGCGTGGCCCTCTGGCCTGGGTATTGGGCGCCGAAGGAGACGGTTTGCGCCGGCTCACGCGCGAGACCTGCGATGAGCTTGCGAAGATCCCGATGTACGGTTCGGTCGAGAGCCTGAACGTGTCGGTCGCGAGCGGGATCTGTCTGTTCGAGGCCAGACGCCAGCGTGCGCTGCCACGCTGAGGTTTTTCGCCGCCTCATGTTATGATTCAAACCGTGGCGGGTCTCCCCGCATTGCAGCGCGGGAATCTGGTCAGGTCCGGAAGGAAGCAGCCATAACCGTTCCCTGCAAGTGCCGGGGGTCAGGCTCGCCACCCTGAACATCAAACGGGCGCTCAGCATTCGGCTGAGCGCCCGTTTTCATTTTGCCTTGCGCTGCGTTCTATCCGGAAAACCGGTCGACACCGAGGCTCCCGCCTCCTGGCGTGCTTCCTGTCCGCGGGCAAGGGCGAATTCGCCTGCTTGTCTGAACAGTGTGTCGGAAAAATTTCCACTTGGCGTCGGAGTGGCTTGCTTGCTTTGGGCTAAAGCCAGTGCTGACGCGGGATTCTGCGGTCTCATTCTTTTGGCATAGTGCATGCTAAGTATCACGGAGGAGGCTCGGAGGGGAAAGCCTGTTTCCCCTGATCCCGCCTTCCTGCGTCAGCGGTCGCGGGGGATTGCGAACAGCTGACTCTTTCTGGAACAGGGTCCCGGGGGATTCTGCCGCGCCGGGGGGGTGATGGTTCCAACAGAAGTGAGGAATGAGGAGGGTGTGTTTCGCTCGGGGTGGTCGCAGGGGCTTGCGATCGTTTCCGCGCTCATCCTTACCGTGGCGATTCACCGTTACTTCACGGGATTCGGCGAGTTCGGCGATGAAGGTTCCTTCTGCACGATAGGCGATGGAATCCTTGATGGCGGGCTTCCCTATCGCGACTTTTTCAATGAAAAGCCGCCGCTTCAGTACCTGTGGACGGCGGCCGTGATGGCTGTCGGCGAGCAAGGGTTGGCCGGCGCGCGGCTGGCCGCCGAGATCGCGCTTTTTCTGACTCTGGCGATCGCTTTTGTTGGCGTCGCACGGAACCGGCTCATCGAGACCCTGCTGCCGGTCGCTGCGATCTGGGCTCTGCTCATCGTGATGGCGAGCGCGTACCGGAACACGGCTGACGAGAGCCTCGCGCTGATCTTCGTGGCTTGCGTCCAGCTCCTCTTCGGACAGGATCCACCCGCTACGCAGCGTATCCGTGCCCTTGCGATAGGCTTGCTGCTCGGCATCGCCTGCGGTTTCCGGGTTACCGCGGGCCTGATGCTGGTCGTTCTCTTTGCCTCGCCGTGGCTCTCGGGCTTGCGCAGACCTTTAGTGCTCGGCGCGGGCGTGGGACTCGCGTTATGGGTTTCGTGGCTGGGTCTCGCAGGAATCCTGCCCGAGGCGATCGATGCGACGCTGTTCTTCCACGTCGGAAGCGCTCAGGCTCATGCCTATCAGAATTCTCTCGGCCAGGTCGACTGGCTGCCGATCATTCCTGCCTGGACTCTTTTGCTGACGATGGCCTGTGCCCATTTCTCCTTCTGGAAGGAGAGGGCGTGGTTCACGGCTCTGGCGCTTGCGGCCTCAGTGACTTTCTTTGCCCGTCCGGACGCTTTTCGGCTGTGGCCCGCGATGGCGATGATGATGACCGTGGCGGTGTCCTGCGCGGGCCCTGCACTGAGGTCACGGCTGATCTATGCCTGTCTGGCTGCTTTGGCTGTGCCGCTCGCCTGGGAGAGGCCGGTGACGGGCAGCTATGCCTGGGTTCACGGAATCGTCGAGAGCGTCAGACGCTACGCTGGGCCGGATGAGCCGATCTGGGTCGCGCCTTTTGCTCCGAACGTCTACTGCTTGTCCTCCAACCCTCCTGCTTCGCGCTACTACTTCGTGCTGCCGTGGACCGCGAAGCCCCAGGTTCAGCAGCAGATCATGGAAGACCTGCAGGCGAAGCCGCCCCGGATCGTTGTCGAGGTCAAGAGAGGTTTTACGCTGGCCCAGGTGATGCCTCGCGCGATGAGATGGTTGGAGCGTTCCTATGTGCTGGTCGAAGCCCAAGGGGGGGCGAACATCTGGAAGCTCCGGGATTTGCCGCTTCCGGTGGCCTCGGTCGGGCTGATCCGTGTCCAGAATCGGCACTTGTCGGAATGAAGTGAAGCCGCGCAGGACTGATTCGGGTCAGCCTCTGGCGTCTCAGGCCCGGGCAATCTCTGCCTGTTCCGGCTAAGCTGGACAGTCGGCCGTGTCCGGCCGTCGCGAACCCAGGGGGAATACATGTCGCAAGCGCTGCGGGTGGGCCTCGTCGGCTATGGCTATGCCAGCAAGACTTTTCATGCGCCGCTGATCGCGGCTGTGCCCGGCCTCAAACTGACGGCGATCGCCAGCAGCGATCCGGCCAAGGTTCATGCGGACTGGCCGGATCTCGCGGTCGAACCCAGCCCGCAGGCTCTGTTCGATCGTCCTGACATCGCCCTCGTCGTGATTCCGACGCCGAACGAGACCCACTTTCCGCTCGCGCAGGCGGCTCTCGCTGCGGGAAAGCACGTCGTTGTCGACAAACCCTTCACGGTGACGCTGGCCGAGGCGCGTGAGCTCGACGAGCTGGCCCGTTCATCGGGCCGGATGCTGTCGGTCTTCCACAACCGGCGCTGGGATGCCGACTTCCTGACGCTCAAGCGCGTTCTGGCGAGCGGTGAGCTCGGCCGCATCGTCCATTTCGAGTCCCACTTCGACCGCTACCGGCCGCAGGTGAGGGCGCGCTGGCGCGAGGAGTCCGGGCCGGGCAGCGGCTTGTGGTACGACCTCGGTTCCCATCTCCTCGATCAGGCCCTGCATCTCTTCGGGCTTCCCGATGCGATATCGCTCGATCTCGCGAATCAGCGCGAAGGTGCGAGCGTCGACGACTGGTTCCACGCGCTGCTGCGTTACGGCAGGTGCCGCGTCATCCTGCACGGCGGGGCGGTGGTGCCTGTGCCAGCTGCCCGCTTTACCGTGCACGGGAGTCTGGGGAGCTTCGTCAAGCTCGGGCTCGATCCTCAGGAAGAGGCGTTGAAGCTCGGCCACTTCCCGCCGCGTTCGAACTGGGGTGTGGATCCGCGCGAAGCGGAGCTGACGGTCTGGCGGGGAGCCGAGGCGCAGTCGCGCTGGCTGCGCTGCGAGAGGGGAGATTACCCTGCCTACTACGCTGCGGTGCGCGATGCGATCCATGGGGCTGGGCCCAACCCGGTCAGCGCCGCAGACGCGATCCGCGTGATCGGTCTGCTCGAACTGGGTTTGCAGAGCGCGCGCGAGCGCCGGGAAATCCCCGTCGTGGCGGGCGACTTCGCCCCTCAGCCCTGAGGCGGGGGCGAGGGGCCGCGCCCGTTCCCCGTTCAGTGTTTCGCGGCGGCAGGCAGCGCCAGGACGGCGAGCCGGGGATCGGCTTTGATCAGCCCAAGCTCGTCACCGAGGATGTGGGCGCTCTCGGTGAGCAGAACGTCGCGGGCCTTCTTCTGTGCCTTCTCCTCGGCCAGGTCGGCGGTGATCGCGCGCTCGTCGGCCTGAAGCCCGTCGTCCTGGTGGGCGGTCCGCTGCGCTGCGCTGTCCTTGCCGGATTTCCTGGCCTTGATCCGGGCTTCCTGGGCGTCGCGCTCGGCGCGGCGCTCGGCTTCGTTCAGCGAGATCTGCTTTTTCTTGCGCTCGGCGCTGAAGCGGGCGATGTCCTCGACAAGGTACTGGTAGTCTTTGTCGCGGGCGGTACGGGCGTCGTGACGGGCGCGCAGCACGGGAAGCAGAGCTTCCGGATGGCCGGCCGGCGAATACTTCGCAGCCGGGATCTGCGTCCAGGGCAGCGCGTTGTCGGCGCTGGATTCGCCAAACTCTTCGGGGTCTGACGCGCTGGGCAGGGCAATGTCCGGAGTGACTCCGCGCAGCTGGGTCGTCCCGCCGTTGATCCGGAAGAACTGGGCGATCGTCATCTTCAGTTCGCCGAGCGCGGGTTTCTCCTGGTGAATGATCTCGTTGAGCCGGGCGACGTTCTGGACCGTTCCCTTGCCGTAGCTTGTCTCGCCGAGAACCAGGCCGCGACCGTAGTCCTGGATCGCCGCGGCGAAGATCTCGGAGGCCGAAGCCGAAGCGCGATTGATCAGCACCGCCATCGGGCCGCTCCAGGCATAGCCGGCCTGGGTGTCGTTCTCGACCCTGACTTCGCCCTGGGAGTTGCGCTGCTGAACGACCGGCCCCTTGTCGATGAAGAGCCCGGTCAGTTCGATCGCCGCGGAGAGCGAACCGCCGCCGTTGTTGCGCAGGTCGATCAGCACGGCCTCGGCTTTATCCTTCTTCAGTTCGCCGAGCAGCCGTGCGACATCGCGCGCTGCGCTCTTGAAGTTGGTGTCCCCTTTGCTGCGGGCCTCGAAGTCCTCGTAGAAAGTCGGTAGCGTGATCACGCCGATGCGCCGGGTGAGCTTGCCGTCATGCACTTCGATGACCGATTTCTTCGCCGACTGCTCTTCCATGCTGATCTTCTTGCGCACCAGCGAGACCGTGCGGTGCTTGCCATCGGGACCCGCTTCGGCCGGCAGGATGTCGAGCGCAACGACCGAGTCCTTGGCGCCGCGGATCAGCTTGACGACGTCGTCGAGGCGCCAGCCCAGCACGTCGGTGAAGGGTTCTCCCGCGCCCTGGGCCACGCCGACGATGCGGTCCCCGACCTTGAGCTTTCCGGATCGCGCAGCCGGGCCTCCGGTCACGAGTTCGCGGATCGTCGTGTACTCGTCGCGCTCCTGAAGCACCGCGCCGATTCCGACCAGCGACAGGCGCATCGCGATGTCGAAGTCCTCGGCGGCACGCGGATCCATGTAGCTGGTGTGCGGATCCATCGTCATCGCGTAGGCGTTCATGAAGATCTGGAACACGTCTTCGCTCTTGAACTTTGCGACCCGGTTCAGCGTGTTCTCGTAGCGTTTGTCCAGCGTCGTCCGGATCGCCGCGTCGGTCTTGCCGGCGAGCTTCAGGCGCAGCCAGTCGTTCTTGACGCGGCGGCGCCACAGATCGCGGATTTCGTCTTCGGATTTGGCCCACGGAGCTTTCTCACGCGCGTAGAAATAGCTCTCCTGGATCGTGAAGTCCGGAGTCTGTTTGAGCAGCTCGCGCGCATAGGAGAGCTGTTCGGTGATGCGCTGCTGGTAGCGGGCGAAGATCGCGAACGGGATCCTCAGATCCTGCCTCAGAATCGCATCGTCGAGCCGGGTCCGCGCGGCGGCGAAGCTGTCGATGTCGGCCTGGGTGAAGAAGCTCCTCTCCCTGTCCAGAGACTGCAGATAGCGGTCGAAGATCTTCGCCGACATCGCATCGTCGAGGGGCTGGGGCTTGTAGTGGTAGCGCGACAGGATCTGCGCCGATAGCAGTGCCGCTTCGCTCTGTTGGGGCTGGGGCGAGAGGGGGGAAGACAGGTTCTGCGAATCGAACGCAAAGGCCTGGGCGGCGATCAGCCAGGCGATCAGGATCCACAGTGATTTCTTGCTCATCAGGTTCTCCGGGGCAGCTGCCCGCAGCTCGGGCGGCGCAGCAGTCGAGATGCTGCCACACTTCCCGGTCCGATCGAAATGCTGCAGCAAGCCCTTACAATACCGTTTTCGTCGTGGTGCCGTCCGATGTCCGCCCTGCTCGACAATCTCAATCCCGAACAACTCGCCGCGGTGACGCTTCCGCCTCAGCCCGCGCTGATCCTGGCCGGGGCCGGTTCGGGCAAGACCCGGGTGCTGACGACGCGGATCGCCTGGTTGATCTCGACCGGTCAGGCGAGCCAGGCATCGATCCTCGCGGTGACCTTCACGAACAAGGCGGCCAAGGAGATGAGCGCACGGCTCGCCGCGATGCTGCCGATCAATCCGCGCGGCATGTGGATAGGCACTTTCCATGGCCTGTGCAACCGCCTGCTGCGCGCGCATTCGCGCGATGCGGGCCTGCCCGAGACCTTCCAGATTCTCGATACGGCCGATCAGCTTGCGGCGATCAAGCGCCTCGTCAAGGCGCTCAACGTCGATGACGAGAAATACCCGCCGCGCGAGCTGCAGCACTTCATCAACGCGAACAAGGAAGCCGGGCTGCGTGCCGCCGAGGTCGAAGCCTGGGACGAATGGACGCGCAAGCGGGTCGAGATCTACGCGGAATACGAGCGCCAGTGCCAGAAGGAGGGCGTCGTCGACTTCGCCGAGCTGCTGCTGCGCGCCTTCGAGCTGCTCTCGCGCAACGAACCGCTGCGCCTGCACTACCAGAGCCGCTTCCGGCACATCCTCGTCGACGAGTTCCAGGATACGAACCACCTGCAGTACGAATGGCTGAAGCTGCTCGCCGCTTATGGTGGAGCGGCTCCGGCGGCGGTGTTCGCGGTCGGCGACGACGATCAGTCGATCTACGCCTTCCGCGGCGCCGACGTCGGCAATATGCGCGACTTCGAGCGCCAGTTTGCGGTCAAGAGCGTGATCCGGCTGGAGCAGAACTACCGCTCGCACGGCAACATCCTCGACGCTGCGAACGCGATCATTGCCAATAACAGCAAACGCCTGGGCAAGAACCTGTGGACCGAGGCGGGGGCCGGCGAGCCGATCCGCCTTTTCGAGGCGCCGACCGACATCGACGAGGCGCGCTGGATCGTCGAGGAGACCCAGGCCTTGATCCGCGATGGCGCGGCGCGCTCGGATATCGCCGTGCTCTATCGCAGCAACGCGCAGTCGCGCGTGCTCGAGCACCAGCTCTTCTCGACCGGGATTCCCTACCGGGTCTACGGCGGGCTGCGCTTCTTCGAGCGCCAGGAGATCAAGCATGCGCTGGCCTATCTGCGCCTGCTCGCAAATCCCGACGACGACACGGCCTTCCTGCGCGTCGTCAATTTTCCGACCCGCGGCATCGGCGCGCGCTCGATCGAGGCGCTCGCCGATTCGGCCCGCACCTACAACGCGAGCCTCTATGCGACCGTGCCTCACCTCGCCGGCCGCCCCGGTGCTTCGCTGGCGCTGTTCGTGCGCCTGATCGAGGACATGCGCCAGGCGACCCGCGATCTGCCGTTGCCCGAGGTGATCGACCACGTCCTCGACGCTTCCGGACTGCGCACCCATTACCGGGCCGAACGTGAAGGTGAGGAGCGGCTTTCCAACCTCGACGAGCTGCTCAGCGCCGCGGCGAACTTCGTTGCCGAGGCCGAGGAACCCGGTCTCGCCGGCTTCCTGGCCCACGCATCGCTCGAAGCGGGCGAGCACCAGGCCGACGCCGGTCAGGACGCGGTTCAGCTGATGAGCATCCATGCGGCCAAGGGGCTGGAATTCGACGTCGTGTTCCTGTCCGGGCTCGAAGAAGGGCTGTGCCCGCACGAGAACGCGATCAGCGAGCCGGACGGGCTGGAGGAGGAGCGGCGGCTGATCTATGTCGCGGTGACGCGGGCGAGAAAGCGCCTCTACCTGTCACTGGCCCAGAGCCGGATGCTGCACGGCCAGACCCGCTACTCGATGAAGTCGCGCTTCATCGACGAGATTCCGGCGGGTTTGATCAAATGGCTGACGCCGGCGGCCAGACCCGCCGCCGAGCGCTATTTCGATCCGGCCCCGCGCAAAGCCCAGTCGCAGGCGAAGGACCTGGGCGGACTGCGGATCGGTCAGCTGGTCAGCCACCCCAAATTCGGTCAGGGTGTCATCGTGTCGGCCGAAGGGGCGGGCAGCGACGCGCGGATCCAGATCAATTTCGGCGGCGTCCACGGCATGAAGTGGTTGGTGCTCTCCCTCGCGAAGCTGACTCCGGCCTGAGTTCAGGCGCTGAGCAGCTTGACCGGCGCCGGGGCGGGGGCGTCGCGGTGGGTGCGGCTGATCGCCGGATCGGCCGGGCCGGCCTGGCCGTCGTCGGGCGCGGCACTGCCCGGGGCGACGAACTGCTGGAGCAGGAGCAGGGTGCCGCCGGCCACGATCAGTGCGCCGAGCAGCTTGCGGGCTTTCGCGACGCGAAGGGGCTTGACTCGTGCTTGCATGATCGGACTCCGGCTGATGAACTTGATTCAGTATCCGGAATCCGGTTCCATCAATCCAATTGACTGAACTAAGCATCCGGATAGTTTCTTCCTATTGACTTCGCTTCTCGTCCGGACGAGGGGCGAGCGTTGGCCTCTGCTAGAATCCTCCGCATGAGTTACTTGGTGCTGGCGCGCAAATGGCGCCCGAAAAGCTTCGCTACCCTGGTCGGACAGGAGCACGTCGTGCGGGCCTTGAGCCACGCGCTGGCGACTGGCCGTCTGCACCACGCCTATCTCTTCACCGGCACGCGCGGAGTCGGCAAGACGACGATCTCGCGGATCCTGGCCAAGGCGCTCAACTGCGAGCAGGGTGTCAGTGCGACGCCTTGCGGAGTCTGCGCCGCCTGCCAAGCGATCGATGCCGGGCGTTTCGTCGATTACGTCGAGATGGATGCGGCGTCCAACCGCGGCGTCGACGACATGGCGGCCCTGCTGGATCGGGCGGCCTATGCGCCGACCCAGGGGCGCTACAAGGTCTACATGATCGACGAAGTGCACCAGCTGACCGGGCACGCGTTCAATGCGATGCTCAAGACGCTCGAAGAGCCGCCCGAGCACATGAAATTCATCCTCGCGACGACCGACCCGCAGAAGATCCCGGTCACGGTGCTGTCGCGTTGCCTGCAGTTCAACCTGAAGCAGATGCCGCCCGGCGCGATCGTCGATCACCTCGGCAGCATCCTGCAGCAGGAAGGCGTGCCCTTCGAAGCCGGCGCGCTGCGCCACCTCGCGCGCGGCGCGAACGGTTCGATGCGCGATGCGCTGTCGCTGCTCGATCAGGCCATCGCCCACGGTGCGGGCAAGGTCGAGGAAGCGGGCGTGCGCGACATGCTCGGCACGGTCGGCGAGGATCAGCTCTTCGAGCTCGTTGATGCGCTGCAGGCCCAGGATCTGCCCGCGATGCTCGCGGTGGCCGACGCGATGCAGGCGCGCACGCTGTCCTTTGACGCGGCGCTGCAGGCCTTTGCGAGCCTGCTGAACCGGATCGCGCTGGTCCAGTTCGCGCCCGACGCCGTCGATGATCCGGCCGAACGCGAAGCGCTGCTGGCGCGCGCCGCCCTCTTCGATCCGGAATTCCTGCAGCTCGCCTACCAGATTGCGATTCACGGTCGCGACGATCTGCCTCTGGCGCCCGACCCGTATACCGGTTTCACGATGACGCTGCTGCGTCTGCACGCATTCCGGCCCGAGCGCGGAGGCTCTGCCGCACCGACTGCGCCGTCCGGCGGCGCACCGCGCCCGCGCGCTCAGCCGGTGCCGGCGCGTCCGGCGATGATGCCCGCGCCCGCCGCTTCGGCTGCGCCCGTGCTTGCGCCTGCTGCGCATTCCGCGCCGGCCGCGCCCCAGATCGTGACGCCCCCGCCGGCCCCCGCCGCTGCGCTGCCTGAAGAAAGCGCCAAGGCGCCCGAACCTGAACCCGACCCGGCCCCGCTTCCGACCCGGTCCGCTCCGCTGCCTGCCGACGGCAAGCCCGACTGGTACGATCTGATCGCGGCGCTGGCGCTGGGCGGGATGGTCCGTGAGCTGGCGTTGAACTGCGAGCTTCTGGCCTTTGACGAGACCAGCGTCCATCTGCGCCTGTCCGGCGAGCACAAACACCTTTTGGCCGTGCCCAGCTCCCAGGAGAAGCTTCAGGACGCGCTGAGCCAGTACTTCGGACGACCGCACAGATTGACGATAGAGACCGGAGCCGTCGAGTCGCAGACTCCGGCCGAACGTCTGCATCTGGAAAAGACACAACGCAAGGCCGAAGCAACGGCCTTGCTCCAGGCCGATCCCTTCGTCCGCGAAGTGATCGAACGATTCGATGCGACGCTGATCGAGGCGTCGGTAAAAGCTCTTTGATGGGAGATATCTGATGTTCAAGGGTGGAATGGGCAATATCGCCGGGCTGATGAAGCAGGCCCAGCAGATGCAGGAAAACATGAAGAAGGTGCAGGACAGCCTCGGCTCGATCGAAGTCGAAGGGGCTTCCGGTGCCGGAGTCGTCAAGATCCAGATGACCTGCAAATACGACGTTCGCCGCGTCACGATCGATCCGTCGGTGATGGACGACAAGGAGATGCTCGAAGACCTGATCGCCGCCGCCGTCAATGACGCGGTGCGCAAGGTCGAAGCGACGACCGAGGAAAAGATGTCTGGCTTCACCTCCGGCCTCAACCTGCCTCCGGGCATGAAGCTGCCGTTCTGATCGGCGGCGATGGCTTCAACTCTGGACGAACTGATCGAGGCTCTGCGCTGCCTGCCCGGCGTGGGGCCTAAGTCCGCCCAGCGGATGGCCTATCACCTGCTGCAGCGCGACCGCAAAGGCGCGGTCCGCCTGCAGCGATCCATCGATGAGGCGATCACGCGGCTCAAGCCCTGCAGCCGCTGCAACAATTTCTCCGAACACGAAGTCTGCGATCGCTGCGCGAGTCCCACCCGCGATCCCAGCCAGCTCTGCATCCTTGAGATGCCGGCGGATCTGGCGGTGATGGAGCAGTCCCACGCCTACAAGGGGCTCTACTATGTGCTGATGGGGCGGATCTCGCCGCTCGACGGCATAGGGCCGCGCGAGTTGCGCCTCGACAAGCTGCTCGAGCGCGCGACCGACGGCCTCGTCGAGGAAGTGATCCTCGCGACCAATTTCACGAACGAAGGCGAAGCGACCGCGCATTACGTCGGCGAGATGTTGCGCGCGCGCGGCCTCAGGGTCAGCCGCATCGCACGCGGCGTGCCGGTCGGCGGCGAGCTCGAGCACACCGACATCGGCACGCTCGCCCAGGCTCTGCTGGAACGACGCGGGCTGTGAGTACCCGGGAGTCCTGAATGGACGAGAAGCTCTTTCTCGATCGCCTGTTCGCGCGGATGCGTCAGCCCTGGCTGACGATCGTTATCATCGCGCTCAACGCTCTGGTCTTCGCGGCGCTGGTGCTCACCGGCGGCAACCCGCTGCGCCTCGACAGCGCCCGTCTGATCTCGGCCGGTGCCCTCTACGGACCGGCCGTTCTGCAGGGCGAGCACTGGCGTCTCGCTTCCGCGATGTTCCTGCACGGAGGCCTGCTGCACATCGCGCTGAACATGTTTGCGCTGTGGCAGGCCGGCTCCCTGGTCGAGCGCCTGTTCGGCCACCAGCGCTTCCTCGCCCTCTATCTGGGCGCCGGCCTCTGCGGCGCGATCACCAGTCTGTGGTGGAAACCCGCCGTGCTATCGGTCGGCGCTTCGGGCGCGATCTTTGGCGTCTATGGCGCTCTGCTCGGCTATATGCTCGGCGCACGCGAGGCGATGCCACTGGCCTTGATGCGCGAGCTGCGCGCGAGCGCCCTGGCCTTCATCGGTTTTTCGCTGTTCGCCGGCTTCGTGATGCCCGGCATCGACAATGCCGCGCACGTCGGGGGGCTCATCGGAGGATTGCTGCTCGGTCTGGGCTTCGCCCGGCCTCTGGGGGCCAGGCTCAACCTGCGCGCGGGCTTGCGCGCTCTGCTCTGCGTTGCGCTGACCCTGGGCATGACAGGCTTGATGTGGCGCGGAGTCCGACCGGCCCAGGCCCAGCTCCAGAGGCAGATCGAATTCGCGCGCAGCGTCCGGCTGCTCGCGATGACCGATCAGGCTCTGGCCCGGCGCACCTCGGTGCTGGTCGAAGCCTTCCTCGACGGCACGGTCGAGCCCGCCGAGGCGAGGCGGGGCTTCGAGCAGGATCTGCTGCCGCGCTGGGACGCGCTGCTCGCTTCGCTGCGGGCCCAGCCGGTGGGCGACCCCCGCCGGACCACGCTGATCGCCTATGCGACGGCCCGTCGCAACGCGGTCGCCGCTTTCGCCCGCGCTGCCGCGACCGGCAATCTGCGCTGGGTCCGCGAGGCTTTCGCGTGGCAGAACCGCGCGGGCCTTCTGCTGCAGAAGCTCGAAGCCGGTCGCCCGGCGGCCGCTTCAGAACCAGGCGGGACGAAGTCCCTTTGATCTTCGTTTTCACGAACGCATGATCGCCGCAAGGCGGACGCCAAACGGAGGGCTGTGGATGTCTGAAGATCAAGGTGTTTTCGTTGCGAACACCGTGTTCGTCGATCAGACGGGGACGACTTCGTGTCGCTGGGCAGATCCCCCAATTCTGTACAAATACCGGCAGCCTTCTTTGCGGTCTCTGGAATCCCTGTGCCTCGAGCAAATCTGGTTCGCCCAACCCAAGACTTTCAACGACCCCTTCGAGTCCAGCAAATTCATGGACGAGGCGGTTATCGAGGAAATGCTCAGAAAGTGGCGAGAAGATGGGGGGCCTCTGGACAAGGAGAAAGCCAAGAAGGCAGTCGATATCATCAACCGCGAGATCGACGAGTCCGGGATTTTCTGTCTGTGCCGTACCGCGGATAACCTGGCTATGTGGTCATACTATGGCAAGGGCGAAGACGAAGTTGGGTTGAAAGGGTTTGCAGTCGGATATGACCTCGTTCGGCTTTTTGACGACCTTGATCCCTTAAAGAAAGGAAATAGAGAATGCACCCCTCGCAATCGCTATGTCCTCGAAGTGGCTTATCGTTCGGAACTCGATGTTCCGAATATCCATACCCTGATTGACTCAGTTGTTGAGAAAAAGGGGCTAGAGTTTCAGAAAATGCATGCGACGAAGGCGACCGATTTCGCGCATGAAGGCGAAGTCCGAATCGTCATTCCTCCTTCTGTCTATTTGCCTCCAAAAGAGAAGGCTTGGTCTGGACACGGTGCATATCGGCATGCGCGCGGAGCGATCCGCGAGATCGTGTTCGGCGAGCTGATCGAGCCTGTGCACGAGGAGATGATTCGCAAGAGCATGGCGGGGCGCGATGTGGTGTTCAAGCGCGCGATCCGCGACCCGAAGACCATGGGCATCGTGCTTGAGTCGGAATCAGGAAGGAACGAGACATGAAAAACAGGGTTCAACTCTCCGAAAAGTCGACGCAGGCGATGGAGTCGCGCATTCCCGAGTTGGCCGTGAGCGCGGTCAGGCAGGCCTACTTTCGGGCGCTGACCACGAGCGGCAAGGTCGTCGAAGCAGTGAACGGCAAGCTGGTGGAAACCTCCGCCGAAGGAGGGCAACGCGAGATCCGTGAGCTGTCGTCGGCGCCTGTCCCCGTCGCGGCTGGCAGCAAGCGTGTCCGGGGGCTGCATTCTGTTTGCTTCGCTTTTTCGGGTAACCTGTCGAATTGACCCGTCATTGCCTGGCTTGCCGTGTTTGAAGAAACGAGATCCCTGCGCGCCCCCTCTGTGCTGCTGACCGGCCTGCTGCTGTTCGCGGCGCTGGCCTTTCCGACCCTGATCAGCCTGCACCAGTCGCCCCAGTCGGTGTTCTGGAGCGAATGGTTCGCCCCCTTCCTGCTGCTGGCCGCGCTGGGCATCCGGGTTTCCGACCGCGATGACGCGGGGATGAACCTGCCTCTGGCGGGGCTCGCCTTCGTCGCGCTGGCCCTCGTGGTGGCACTGCGCCTCGCCGCCGACGGAGGCGGCATGGGCTGGCCAGTCTATCTGCTGCTGCTCGTGCTGGCGATGCCCTTGGGCTGCGATCGGCGTTTCTCCGCCTTCATCGCGAGCGGCCTGCTCGGCTGCGCGCTGCTGCAGTCCCTGGCCGGCCTGCTGCAGCTGATGGGCCTGGAGCTGGGCGGGCTCGTGATGACCAAGCTCTTCCGGCTCGCCTTCGGCAACATCGGTCAGGCCAACCACTACGCGAACCTGATCTGGCTGGGGCTCGGCGCGGCGCTCTACCTGTTCCAGACCCGGCGCCTGGCTTTCCCGGTCTTCGCCGTCATCGCGATCTGGCTCGCACTGGCCTCGGCGGCTTCGGCCTCGCGCGGCGTCTGGCTGTACACGGCCGCGTTCGCGTCGCTGGCGCTGTGGGCGAGGCTCAGGGGCGGAGCGGCGATGCAGCGCGCCTTCGCCGGCGGTCTCGTGATCCTCGTCGCGTCGGTCGGCGCCCAGCTCGCGGTCAGCTACGGCCACATCCTCGACGTGTTCAATGTGACTTCGTCGCTGAACCGGGTTGGCGACGCTTCGTCGAACGGCCAACGCCTGCACGACTGGGCGATCGCCTGGCAGGCGGCGCGCGCCCACCCGTGGTGGGGAACGGGAATCGGCTCCTTCTACAGCCTGACCATCGAGGCGGCGATCGCCGGCCCGGAAAAACCCTTTCCGATGCTCGCCGAGCACGCCCACGATCTGCCCCTGCATCTGGCAGCCGAGCAGGGCTTCGTTATCGCGCTGCTGGTCTGCGGCGGCTTTGCACTGTGGTTCCTGCGCCAGATGTTCCGGTCTGCGACGCCCGAGCGCCTGTTCGCGCTGGCCGGCCTGGCCGTGATCGGTCTGCACAGCCTCGTCGAATACCCGCTCTGGTACAGCTATTTCATCATTCCCGCCGGCCTCTTCTTCGGGCTCGCCGCGGCGGATCCGGCCGAGATCCGTATCGGTCTTCCCCGCGGCCTGGTCCATGCGCTGGTGCTGATCGCGTTTGCAACCCAGGCCTGGATCATGGTCGATTGGCGGACGGTGCAGACGACTTCATCGTTCTGGAACCAGAAGGGGCGGGACATGTCCGCCGCCGAGCGGGCGAAGCTGGAGAAGAGGCTCGGTTCGGTGACGCGCTATTCGCTGTTCACTGACGAAGCGCGCAATCAGCAGATGATCGTTGGCGAACTCTCCGCTGCGACGGTGAAGGGCTTCGCCCGCCAGTGCGATGCGCGCTGGACCCACAAGCCGGACTGGACCGTGATGATCGACTGTGCCGTCGCCTATGCGGCGACGAATCAGCAGGCTTCGCTCGATCGCGTGCTGCTGACCCTGTGCCGCGGTTTCCCTCAGCACCATACCTTGCTGCGCGAATGGATCGACGATGCGCCCGAACTCGGCGGCCTCGCGATCACCGGAAGGGCCTGCCTCAAATAGACGGCGGACTCTCGTGGCCGGCCCGTTATACTCGCCCCGTGTTCCCTGCGAGCAGAAGATCCCCCATGGCGATTCTCGATAAAAGCGGTGTCCTGAACCGGGTCTGCCCCGAAAACCCGATCGTGATCGAACTGGGCTGTGGCCCGAGCAAGCTCGATCCCGGGGCGATCGGCGTCGATGTGCTGGATTTTCCGTGCGTCGATCTGGTCGGCGACATCTTCGAGGCGCTGGCCGCGCTGCCTGACGCCTCGGTCCGCAGCTGTCGCTCCTCGCACTTTCTCGAACACGTCGCCGATCTTGGGCGGCTGATCGACGAGATCGAACGTGTGCTGGTGCCCGGCGGCGAGATGATCGCGACCGTGCCGCATTTCTCGAACCCGTATTTCTATTCCGATCCAACCCATAGCCGGTTCTTCGGCCTGTATTCGATGAGCTATTTCGCGACCGACGACCTGCTGCGCCGCAAAGTGCCCCTCTATGGCCGGGAGCCTGCGCTCGCGCTCGAAGCCGTCCATCTGGGTTTCAACTCGCCTTTCCCGGTGCGCGGGCTGATCAAGCGCGCGATCGGCCGGGCGTTGAACCTCTGCACCTTCGTCCAGGAGTTCTGGGAGGAGAACCTCTGTTATCTGATCCCGTGCTATGAGTTGACCTACCGGCTCCGCAGGATTCCGCGCGGATGAGCGTTCGCGCGAGCCTCGCCTATTTCGTCACGCGCGGCGCCTCCGGCGCGCTGGCGGTCGTGACCGTGTCGCTGTTCGCGCGCCTGCTCGGTCCCGCCGCCTATGCCCACTGGGCTCTGGCGGTCACGGTCAGCGCCTTCATCGCCGGCGTGCTGATCCAGCCTCTGAACGCGAGCCTCGCGCGCTTTCTGCCCCGGCCCGGTTTCGAGTCGCTGCCGGCGACTCTGGGCCGCGCGATGCTGATCGCGGCGCTGCCTGCTCTGCCTCTGGCCGCGCTGCTCGAATGGATCGCGCCGGTCTGGCTGCCGGCCGGGATCGCGTTCGCGGCGCTGCTGCTGGGTCTGACCCAGGGCTTTTTCGACTTCTCGGCGCAGTTCCTGTCCTCGACCTTGCAGGCCCGCCGCTACGGCCGGCTCTACATCCTCAAGTCGGTGTTGGCGCTGGGCCTGGGCGTCGCGGCGTTAAAGCTCGGCTGCGGCGTCTGGGGCGTCGTCGGCGCGATGGTCGCGAGCTATCTCGCTGCCTGCGCGATCAGCGCGCCCGATGCGTGGAAGAGCGTCTGGCGTGGGCGCTTCTCGCTGCGCGAACTCGCCGCGGTGCGCGACTACGCGCTGCCGACCGGCGTTGCGCTGGCGACCGGTTTCCTGCTGCAGTGGAGTGACCGGCTGATCCTCGCCGCCCATGTCCCGGCCGCCGAGCTGGGCGCCTACAGCGCGGCCGGCGATCTGGCCCTGCAAGGGATGGGACTCTTGTTCAGCGCCTTTCACCTCGCCTGGTTTCCGCGCCTGATCGCGGCCTGGGAGAGGGATCGCGGCGAAGTCGGGCCGATGTTCGCGCGCTATCTGCAGCTGACCGCGGCCGTGATGCTGCCCGCCGCGCTCGGCTTCGTGCTGGTCGCGCCGGATCTGTCCCAGGCCCTGCTGGGCGGCGCTTTCCGCCGCGACGCGGCGAGCGTGATGCCGTGGTTTGCGCTGGCCGCGCTGCTCGCCGGGCTGCGCTGCTATGTCATCGACGTGCAGTTGAACCTGACCCAGAGGATGAAGACTCTGGGTCTGATCGTCGGCGCCAGCGCGCTGCTGTCGGTCGCGCTGAACCTGTGGGCGGCGCCGCGCTACGGCATCCTCGGCGCGGCCCGCGTCGCGGCGCTGGTCCAGGGCGTGGGCTGTCTGATGAGCTTCGCCGCCGGGCGCGGCGTGCTCAAGCTCGGCCTGCCGCGGCGCGATGTGCTGGCGCTGACGCTCGCGCTGGCCGCGATGGCCGCGGCGCTGGCGCTGCTGCCCGAAGGCGGCTGGCTGGCCCTTGGGCTTCGCGTTGCGGTCGGCGCCCTTGTCTATGCCGGGGTGGCGCTGCTTGCGAATCTCGCCGGCGCGCGCGATCTCGTACTGAGCCGGCTGGGGAAGGGGAGGGCATGAAGGCTTTGAAACTCCGCGCCTTCACCCAGGGTTCGAGCGTTCCGTCCGCGCGCTTCCGGGTTCGCCAGTACCTGCCCCAGCTCGAAGCGGCGGGCATCGCGCTGAGCGAGTCGGCTGCGCGCTTCGGCAGCTATCCGCGGACACGCGGTCTGGGGCGTCTGCCCTGGCTCGCCGCGACGCTCGCCGAGCGCAGCCTGGCGGCGCTCAAAGGCAATGAGGCCGACCTGGTGCTGTTCCAGCGCGAGATGGTCTCGACGCTCTACGCGCCCGAGCGTCTGTGCCGGGTTCCCGCTGTGCTCGATGTCGATGATGCGATCTGGCTGACCCAGAGGCGGGGCGCCGTCGACAAACTCGCTGCGCGCTGCCGCCTCGTGCTGTGCGGCAATGCCTATATCGCCGAACATTTCTCGGCGCTGGCGCCGGTCACCGTGCTGCCGACCGGAGTCGATACCGGGCGCTGGACGCCCGGCGAGTCCGAGGCGAGGCCGGTGATCGTCTGGTCGGGGAGCGCCGGCGGACTACCCTATCTGTATGAGCTCGAAGACGCTTTGTCCGCCGTTTTCGAAGCCGTTCCCGAGGCGCGGCTGCGTGTGGTCTGCAACGCGCCTCCCCGCTTCGCGAAGCTTGCCGCGGACAAGCTCGAATTCGTGCCCTGGTCCGCCGAGGGCGAGGTTGCCGCGGTGCGGGGGGGCTGCGTCGGAGTGATGCCGATGCCGGATACGCCCTGGACGCGTGGCAAGTGCAGTTTCAAGATGTTGACCTATCTCGCCTGCGCGGTGCCGGCGGTCGCGTCCCCATGGGGCATGAACGCCGAAGTGATCGCCGGCGGCGGGGCGCTCGCTGCGGCGACCCCGGCGGCCTGGGCCGAGGCTCTGGTGACGCTGCTGCGCGATCGCGACCGCGCCCGCGCGCTCGGTCGTACCGGACGCGTTCAGGTCGAGGCGAAATATGCGGCGGCGCTGATCGGCCGCCAGTTGGCTGAAGGGCTCAGATCCTGCCTGTAGCGGGAACGAGTCCGGAAGAGGAGTCTATCGTGAGCGAAAAAGCTGATTGGCGCCGTGTCGTGGCGAGGCCACCCGTTCGCTGGGGCCTGGCCACGATCGCGGCGGTCTTCGCATCTCTGGTGGTGCTGGCCTGGATTCTGCCCGCCGCGCTGCGCGGGACCGTCGAACGTTCGCTCGGCGAAGAGCTGGGGCGCACCGTCCATGTCGAGCGCCTGGGCTTCAACCCGCTGACCTTGAGCGCATCGCTCGAAGGCTTGCGGGTCGACGGACGGGGCAAGGAGGCGCCGCTGCTCGAAGTTGCGAGCCTGCGCGTGCGCCTCTCGCTGTCCTCGCTGTGGCGCCGCGCCGTGATCATCCCGGCCTTGAAGCTGGAGAGGCCTCGTCTCAATCTCGTCAGGCTCGCCGACAACCGCTACAACTTCAGCGACATCGTCGACAGGCTCAGAGCCAAGCCCTCTTCGGGGGCGTCGACCCGTTTCGCGCTCCACAACTTCGAGCTGGTCGACGGCTTCATCGCTTTCGACGACAAGCCTCTGGCGCAGAGCCACAAGGTCGAGGCGCTGCGGATCGGCATCCCGGTGCTGTCGAGCATCCCGACCGACATCGCGGTCTTCGTCCAGCCCGAGCTGTCTGCCCGGATCGATGGTGCGGCTTTCGCGCTGGGCGGCAACGCCCGACCTTTTCTCGCGGTGCCGGAAGCGGCGCTGGCGATCCGGCTCGCGCCGGTCGATCTGAAGCCGCTCGTCGGCTATCTGCCCTTCAAACCCGCGATTTCGCTGGTCGAGGGCAAGCTCGCCACCGACCTCGCGCTGCGCTTCCATCGAGCGCCCGGCCAGCCGGCCGCTTTGCAGCTGTCGGGGCGAATCGAGGCGCTGGACTGGAAGCTCGTCGGGCGGGATGGCGAGCCCCTGGCGGGTTTTGGTCGCTTCGCGCTCGATCTGAAGGAGTTCGACCCGGCCGCGCACAAGGCCTTGATCAACAGCGTTGCGCTTGAGAGGGCGGATCTGGATGTCGCGCGCGACGACCAGGGGCGCGTGCGCTTGCAGGACGAGATCGAGGCCAGCCTCGCCGGCTTCGCGGGCGAACGCAAACCGGCGGCGAAAGCGGAGAAGAAGGACAAGGATCCCGTCTGGAGCTGGAAGGTGGAGCAGATCCGTCTTGCGGCGGTGAGCCTGCACCTGGCCGACGGCAGCGTCAGCCCGGCCTTCGCGGCGACGCTCTCGGTGCTCGACGCCGAGCTCAAGGGCCTGTCCTGCGACCCCGCGAAGCCGGCTACGCTCAAGCTCGCGCTCGGCGGCGACCAGGGCGAGGCCGCGCGCGCCGAAGCGCGCTTCACGATGGCCCCCTTCGCCTGGCGGGGCAAGATCGAACTCAAGGACATCCAGCCTTCCCGTGCCGCGGGCTATCTGAATCGCGTCCTGCCCGAGCTGCTCGTCGAGGGCGGCAAAGTCTCGGCCAGCCTGCCGCTGAAGATCGCGACGGGCGCGGATGGTTTCGACTTCGCGCTCGACGATGCGCGTCTCAGCATCGAGTCGCCCGAACTCAGGCGCCGCGCCGACAAGGCAGCCTTCTTCTCTGCGGACAGCATCGAGCTCGCTTCGCTCAGTGCCGATTCGGCGCAGCGAAGCGTCAGGCTCGGTTCGCTCAAGCTCGTCTCGCCCAGCCTTTCGGTGAAGCGCAACGCGCGTGGCGAGATCGACCTCGCCTCGCTGCTGCCGGCAGACAAAACGGACAAGGCGGGCAAGGCTTCGGCGAAGAAGGCATCGGCTGCGCCCTGGCGTTTCGCGCTCGGCGAGGCCTCGGTCGAGGCGGGTTCGCTGCGCATGGAGGACCAGAGCCGCAAGCCGGCTCTGAAGCTCGCGCTCCATCCGCTGGCCCTGACAGTCAGGGATTTCGTCAGCGATGGCCACGCGCCGATGGACATCGCGCTGAAGACGGGCTGGAACAAGGGCGGCCAGCTCGCGCTGCAAGGCAAGCTGACGCCCCAGCCGCTCGTCGCGCGCTTCGCGGTCGATGGCAAACGCCTCGATATCGTGCCGCTGATCGCGCAGGCGACCGAGCGCTACGATGAAATTTCGGTGACCCGGGCCCGGCTCGACGCGCACGGCGATCTCGCCATCGACCTCTCCCGCGTCGGCAAGCCCAAGGTGAGCTACAAGGGCCAGCTGGGCGTGTCCGATTTCGCATCGATCGATCTGATCAACGACACCGACTTCGTGCGCTGGCGCCAGTTCGCGCTGAGCCGTATCGATGCGAAGCTGAACCCGACTTCGCTCGCGGTCGGCGATGTCGTTCTCAGCGGCCTGCAGACCCGGCTGATCCTCGATTCCCAGGGACGGCTGAACCTGCGCGAAGTCACGCGCGAGCAGGATGGCGAAGCTCTGGTTGCGCCGCCCGTCAAGGCTGCGCCCGGCGCGCTGTCGGCGAGCGCCAAGCCTGGCGTGACGGTCGCTCCGGCCCCGGTCCTGCCGCCGATCCGCATCGGTCGGATCCGCCTCTCCGGAGCCGACATCCGCTATAGCGACCGCTTCGTCAAACCGAACTTCGACGCGAATCTGCTCGGCGTCCAGGGCACGCTGAGCGGGCTTGCCAGCGACACGCGCGAGATCGCGAAGCTGCAGCTGACCGGCTCTGTCGATGGCAGCGCGCCGCTCGCGATCGACGGTGAACTCGCCCCCTTCCGCAATGATCGCTACCTGGATCTGAAGGCGAGCGTCAAGGGCTACGAGATGAGCGCGCTGTCCGCCTATTCCGGCAAGTACGTCGGCTACGGCATCGAGAAGGGCAAGCTCTCGATGGATCTGGGCTACCAGATCGTCGATCGCAAGCTGACGGCCCGGAACCGGGTCTTCCTCGATCAGCTGACCCTCGGCGACAAGGTGGATAGCCCCGATGCGACCAAGTTGCCGGTCAAGTTTGCGCTGTCGCTGCTGAAGAACCGCCGCGGCGAGATCGATGTCAATCTGCCCGTCTCGGGGACGCTCGACGACCCTCAGTTCTCGGTCGGCGGCATCATCTGGAAGATGATCGGCAACTTCTTCGCGAAGATCGTCACTGCGCCTTTCTCCTTCCTGTCCGGAGAGGACGGCGATGCCGAGCTCTCCAGCGTGCCTTTCGCGGCCGGCACCCAGCGCCTGGGGCCGGAAGCGCTCAAGCGGGTCGAGACGGTCGCGAAGGCACTGCTCGACCGACCGGCGCTGGCGCTCGAACTGACCGGCCGCGCTGATCCTAAGGTCGATCTGGACGGCCTGCGCCGCGAAAGCCTGCAGCGTAAACTCCGGACCGAGAAGCTCAGGCTGATGGCCAAGGAGGGCGAATCGGGCGGCTCCATCGACGAGATCACGATCTCGGCCAACGAGTATCCGGAGCTCTTGGAGCGCGTCTATAAGGGCGAGAAGTTCGAAGGCAAGCCGCGCAATCTGCTCGGCCTCGCGAAGAGCCTGCCGGTCGCCGAGATGGAGAGGCTGCTGATTGCGCATGCGCCGGTCAAGGAGGCGGAAGTGCGCGCGTTGGCCCAGGGCCGGGCGTCCATCGTCAAGAACGCGCTGCTCGAAAAGGGCGTGCCGCCCGAGCAGCTCTTCGTGCTCTCGCCCAAACTCGGCGCCGAGCCGGACAAGGCCGGCGCCAGCGCGCTGCAGGTCGATCTGTCGCTGCGATGAGAGACGCCCTCTCCCCAACCCTCCCCCAGCGGGGGAGGGGGCAGGGCGGGGGGTGTGGGCGAGGAACAGGATGATGGCTTACGGGCCTGATCGACCCGATGCGGCGATGGCCTTGTTATCGGGAGGGGTATTCGTCATCATGGCGGCAGTAAGGGCCATCAAACCCTTTTAGGCGGGGGCGTGCCGGGGGCGTCATTTTGATAAATAGGCCAACAATCATCGCCTTAACTGAGAATTGGCGTTAGGTGTCCGTAAATGCTGAAAAACTCAAACGCAGTGACGAACCACTTCGGCTACTGGCCAGAGTTTTGTGATGCACGCATTGAATCTGTTAGCTATGCCTTGCCAGGAAGCGTTGAGCTGACACTCTTCTACATTGATGCCAGCCAAAGAAAGAGCGCTCATATTGCGTTGCGGTTCCATGGGGTAACCGAACTCAAACTCAATGATCTATGCAATGAAAACGTGGTCGATGAACTAATTTTCGAACAGGGAAAGGTAATGACGGTTAGTATCGTTTCTGCATACGGTTTGTTCGGGCGATTCTCCTGCGTTGATGCCGAAGTCGCATATGTCGAGCTTGCCTGATCGTGCAATCAGTCTGACACCAAACAGCTGCGCAGCTTGGTTCCGTCCGCTGCGCTCCAGTGCCTGTTACTTTTGACGTTAGAAAACAGATGACTGAAGAATCTGAGACGATCTTCGGTAAGCGCATTTTGGTTGGGCTTACGTACCTTGATTATGACGGAAACGTTGATAGTCAACTCCAGCTATACGGTCCTATCACACGGCTCTCCGAGAATACGCTGTGGTTTCTACGGTCTGACAAAGGTGAGGAATTTTCAATTCCCTTCGATGGCGAGCTTGAAACGGCAGATCCCGAGGCAGTCTATACGCTCAAGAGCACGGGAGAAACCGTCAAAAATGTCGACTTCCTTTCGTCTTGGACGATCCGACCGCCTAACCATGACTGCTAGCCAGTCCGTTATCGGCAAGGGAATGACCCTGCTGCCTAGATGGATTGCAAACAAGCGGCGCGCTGCGTACGGTTGGGCTTGAGTTAGATCAAAATGATTGAAAGCAAGACCTGTCCGTCGGGTTCCCTCTCACGACTTTTTGCGCGAGGTCCGCTCGAATGATGGGTTGGGCCTCATGTCGTTGAACGAAAGAGCGCGGTTAGTTTTTTGTACATGGCTTTGTCGCAGAAGTCTTCCATGCCAACCATTTGGAGCAGCGCCTTCACTTGAGCGTCGCTCCGGTGCTCGTATGCAAGAAGCCTTTCAAGCTGATGTCGGGGAAGATGCTGATCCAGGTATTGGTACGGATTGACGGATTTTGGCGCGTGGGAAATTATCAAATTCCACGTGTGCTTCTTCTGTAGTCCTTCGTATAGGCGTTTGTACTCGAAGTAAGGATGAAGAACGCCAGCATACGCGTCCAAGACTGCGCCTTTATGCCACGCATAGAAACGTTGCACATGTTTCCGATACTCGGAAAAGAGCTCATAGACGTCAATCTCTTCCGAGCCGCCGTCAATATATTGGCGTGCGCCTGAGGTCCAGCCATCCCATTGCAGCAACTCGCTTTTCGTAACTCTGAATCTCGCCTGATGCGTTTTCGACTTAGCCTCGGTTTGGATCACCCAATTGGCCTGCGCGACACGCCAGTGCGTGTTGTAGTTTCTCAGGCATTGGAGGAAATCGTGCAACCCGGGTGACGAAAAGGTTTCCTTTAGCCGATCGCTGTATCCGGTAATCGGCGTCTTGCGTTGAAAGTTGCGTGCATGGTCGACTAGAGCCATGAGAGCCGACGTGCAATGGAACAGTTTCTTCTTTACCGCTCGTGTGTGACCTTCTGCTTCATTCGCATTGGCTTGATGCCAGAAGCTTGGATTCTTGCTGCGGTCACCGAAGAGGCAAATCTCATCGAGAAGGTCCGTTATGCTAGTATTGAAAATCCAAAGCGAGTCTTCAAGATCTTGTAACGCTCTCCACAGGCTGCCTCCCTGTGTTTCTTCGATTGCTGCAATCGCATCGGAAAAATTATTGAATATGGCGGTCTCAATATCATTCCGAGACCACGGATGCGGAAGCGTGTCAAGATAGCGGCTCATGAGGCTCAACGTTGGAGGTAAGGGGCGCGTAGCCGGCTTGCCGGCGGAGCGTCCCTCTTGACCGAAAGATTAGCTGTTACGCTGAACATTGCGGCCATGCCAATGAATACACAAGAACAGCTGTGCCAAAACAATAAAGGGCGCGATAAAGCCACTGATTGACACGCTCAGTGAGAGTGACGCCCCCGTAGGTTTGAATGTCCCACCCTCGGACGAACAAGGTGCCCCAAAGTAAAAGACAGGAGCCGACAACCTGAAGCCAAACAATAAGCTTTGGCGCCGCACAAGCCGATGCGCCAATAGCGACACCTGAGAGAAAACCAAAAGCACCTGACAGGAAAACTAGTAGAGCTGAATAAAAAAAGGCATGTCGAACCGTACTGATTCGGCAGGGAGGTTCCGCATTGGACGAACTGGCTTTTAGCTTTTGATTGTCGGCCTCCTCCACGGCTCGAAATCGTTCTGGAGCAAAAAGGAGCAACGCACAAAGCCAAGCTGCACGGAGAGGGTTAACTGGCGTAGAGCGGGTATTGGACATAAATAACGGCTAACGTGTTATGGGGATCAGTTTTGCTGCATATCATCGGCGCATAAACCAATGGGGTCAAGTCTTGCATTCCATCATTTTTCTTTCGGGATTGCCTGGCTGGTAAAACCATTGGGGTCAAGTCTTGCAGTCAATCATTTCTGCTCCGGGATTGCCCAACTGGCGGTATGACTTGCCCCGGATTTCGTAGAGGCTGAATTGTTTGAATCTGGTAGTGATCCAGCAGCCCAGCCCATCATCTCGCTGAACCTGAGCAAAGAATAGCGCAGGCCGGTGAATTCTAACGTAAGCCAACAAAAACATGATGCCTCGCCACCTGACTGAAACTTTCTGCATCGTATCTTTGTGCGTACTCTCCGCTTGTGTTGGCGTACCCGTTCAGGAGGTACGCAACAGCCCAATAGTTTATGAAAGCGTGTCCAGCCGTTCGATGAGTGACGTTCTCTCTTGTCTGACCGCAGCTCTTGATGAGCTCCGGGGCGATGGTCGAGTGCTCACTACTAGCTATCCTCTGCCGCCAACCACCGAGATTTCAATTGGTGCTATACAACTTGGGAGCTTCCGGCATCATTACCTCCTGATGATTTCCGGTCTCGATGGAGGGGTTAAGGTTGTGGTTAGATCGGCTGGCTCCACGTTCATTCCTATGCCTTAGTCTGAGCTCATAAGGCACGTCGTTTTGTGCACGCGGGATCATTGACCGATTCGGCTTGTGGTAATTTTACACATCAATGAAGTCTGAATCTTAAAAGAAAACATGGCGCTCAATTTTGAGCCTTTCAATTTCTGGACGCTGCGCGATAAAGCCGCTCAGCGCAGGTTGGTTCTATGTTAGGCGTTTCGATCTCAAGGAATGGCTCATGAATAACGAGGAATACAAACAGAAGTTCGCGCAATCAAAAATTGATCTGGCGGTGAGTGGTGTTCATGACCCTGATCTGACAGTTAATCAACTGAAGGAAAGTCAAAGGTATCTAGTGGAGGTTCGCCGAGAACTCAGTGAGCCAAATGCAAATATTTCAAAAGTTGATTGTGCCCTTTCAGTACTGTCTGAAAGGTTAAAAATCTATCCTTCCTGGAAGGACTGGTTTCTTAAACCCGTCATCACAAATATCGTGATTGCCATCGCGTCTGGTGCAATCGGCTACTTAATCGGAAAACTCCCGAAAACGTGATCCAATGGAGTCAGATACCGTCTTGCATTCGATCATTTCTGGGAATGTCTGGTTGACGGCAGAGGACGTCGAAGGCGAAGGCTGGTGTTGCGCGGATCGGAATTGGGCGTGACTTGTCCCGAACTCAGGCACAAAATGGACGCGAGCAAGACTCCATGCCTCATCCTTCAATCCTTCGATCCGGATGCTGTTAAATGAATAAAGGCCTTCTCCGCAGTGCGCTCTGCGCCGTTCTTTTTCTTGCGTTGCGCGGCGCTCTGGCGGCAGATGCCGATGTGGATACAGGGCAGGATGAGCGCGCGGAGGAGAGCCAGGAGCTGGCCGGACTGTCACTGAAAGTCGACAAGAAAAACTACTCCTGGTCGGGCAAGGTGCTGACGGTCAAGTTTGCACACGGAGCCAGAAAATTCAAGAACAGCCCGGTCGAGAATATCAACAGCGTCAAATACCACTTCCATCACTACCTTGGCTACGACGCCGGGACCGGGTTTCATTTTGTCGAAACCCAGGGTTGGGAATGGAGAGGCCTTGAGCTGATCGACGGCGAGAGCGGGGCCGTGGTGTCGTTGGGTCAGCTCCTGCCCAACGGCATTTCTCCTGATCGGCAGTGGGTGCTGAACCTTCGCGGGGAAATGGGCGATTGTTCTGGTGCGATCCAGATGACGAGGATTCCGAAGAAAGGTGAGTCGGGAAAGCAGAAGATTGTTCTCCTGCCCAAAAAGCTCGGCGAGTGCCGGGATCCTGATTCGACGCCGAGGAATGTCCAGTGGTTGTCCGAGACGCGGGCGCAGGTGAGCTGGGAGTGCCGGGACGAGAACGGCGAGACGCGACCGGACCGGATCACGCTCGAATGGCGAGGACATGCCTGGAACGTGGACAGGGTTCCTTGCGGCAAGGCGGCTTTGAAAGCCCGGGGGGCAAGTCTTGCATTCCACCATTTTTGACCTGCGATAGTCCGACTGACGGCTGATCTACGGACGCCGAAGGCGTTGATGATGGCGTGCTCCGAATGGTTGCTGCTTGCGAAAGGCGTGCCGACCGAGCCGTTCTTTGTGCTCTCGCCCCAACTCGGTGCCGAGCCGGACAAGGCTGACGCCAGCCCTTTTCCGTGGAGGTGGGCGCAGGATTTCCCGCCGCATCCGCCAGGAGAGCCCCGGGTCTTCGGCTATCTCCATCTCTGAATGGTGCTTATAAAGCGTGCAGCTTTGGCAAGCTAAAGAAACGGCCTTAGCATGTTTCGGTGTCCAAGATGTCCCGTGGGGCGCGCGCGATCCTGTGCGCCGTCATAGGCATCTCCGGCGATGCGGAAGGGGACGATGATGTGCAGAAGTGTTTACTTGTTGATGCTGGTGATCTCGGCGAGTCTGCCGGTGCGGGCCGAGACGATGCGCGAAGCCTGTGCGAAGGATCTGCAGGATTTGCCGGGATTCATGCTGGAGAACGATGCCGGTGGGCGCGATCGCTATCAGGAGCGCGGTGCCGCGTTCTTCGATGCGGCCCTGGCCCAGGCGCGCGCGGAACTCGCCGGCGTCGAATCGGATGCCTCGTGCGAGAAATTGCTGCGGGGCTATCTGCGCAACTGGCGCTTTGGGCATCTGGTGCTCAATTCGACGGACCCTGCGCGCAAGAGCGGACAGGTGCCCGCAGAAAAGCCTGAGCTGAGTTTTCTCTCCACGCAGACCGTGGCGATTCGCTTGCCGAGCTTCGATCCCGCCAACCGCGATCCCTTGATCCAGCTGCTGAATCAGAACGCGAAGCGCCTCGCGAGCACGCCGAACTGGATCATCGATGTGCGCGGCAACGATGGCGGCTCGGACTGGAGCTATGACGACCTCCTGCCCTGGATCATCGGCAACGAAACCGTCGAAGTGGCGGACAGCTGGCTGGTGACGCCCGCGAACACCGAAGCGCAGCGCCGCGTCTGCGATAGAGGTCCCGACGATCTGGTGTGCCAGCGCTTCATGACGGCGGCGCTCGAACGCATGGCTGGGCGGGCTTCCGGCACCTTCGTCACGCAGGAGGACGGGCCGAAGGTGAAGTTCCTCGCGCCATCGCCGCATCCGTATCCGCGCGCGCAGCGGGTCGCGGTGCTGGTCGATCGCGGCTGCGTCAGTTCCTGCGAGGAGTTTCTGCTCAAACTCAGGCAGAGCTTCAATGTGAAGCTGATCGGCCAGCGCAGCCATGGCGCACTGGACTACTCGAACCTGCGCCCGCACGCGCTGCCTTCGGGGCGCCGTGTGCTGCGCTATGCGACTTCGCGCTCCGAGCGCCTGCCCGACATGCCGGTCGATGCGGCCGGCGTGATGCCGGACATCTTCCTGCCGCCGCCCCAGGACGAGGCCCAGACGCGCGCTCTGGTCTCCCGCGTGCAGCACTGGCTTGAAGGCGGCAGCCTGGCTCCCTGAGCAGCGTGCTTCCCTCTCGAAGGACGGAGCCGATACATTCCCGACAAACTCCGCCGTCGAGGTGGTGCTAGCCTTCATGGCATCGTGCCGCGAAGCGGGTTGGGCCTGTTTCTTGCAAGACCGTTTCGTCTCTCTTCCCCTGGGGCCGGGCGAATCGCCGGGCCTTCATCTGCCGAGGTCTTTGCCGTGCTGAAACTCACTGGTGTCACCCACGTCTATCCGAACGGAACCCGGGCGCTCGACGATGTCGCGCTGGAGGTTCCGAAGGGCATGTTCGGCCTGCTGGGGCCCAACGGCGCCGGCAAGTCCAGTTTGATGCGCTGCATCGCGACCTTGCAGACTCCGGCTTCGGGCTGCATCCAGTTCGGCGATATCGATGTGATCCGCGAACCGGAGAAGCTGCGCGCGACGCTGGGCTATCTGCCCCAGGACTTCGGTGTCTATCCGCGCGTATCGGCCTATGATCTGCTCGATCATCTCGCGGTGCTCAAGGGCATCGCCGGGCGCGGCGAACGGCGCGATACGGTCGAGACGCTGCTTGCCCAGGTGAACCTGTGGGACGTGCGCAAGAAGGCGGTCGCCGGTTTCTCGGGCGGCATGCGCCAGCGCTTCGGCATCGCCCAGGCGCTGATCGGCCAACCCCGCCTGATCATCGTCGATGAGCCGACCGCGGGCCTCGATCCCGAGGAGCGCAATCGCTTCAACAACCTGCTCGCCGAGATCGGCGAGAACGTCGTCGTGATCCTGTCGACGCACATCGTCGAGGATGTCGCGGACCTGTGTCCGAGGATGGCGATCATCAATGCGGGTCGCATCATCGCGACCGGCAGCCCTGCCGAGCTGATGGAGAGCCTCGCCGGCCGGATCTGGCAGAAATCGATCCGCAAGGACGCGCTGGCCGACTACCGCGAACGCTTCGAGGTGATCTCGTCGCGGCTGCGCGGCGGCGAGACGCTGATCAATGTCGTTGCCTCCGCCTCTCCCGAAGAGGGCTTCCGGGCGGTCGAGCCGGCGCTCGAGGATCTGTACTTCGCGACTCTGTCGCACGAACGCCGCGTCGCGGCCTGAAGCGGGGGCCGCCATGTTCGCTCGCATCGCCGCCTTCGAGGCGCGTCTTCAGCTGCGCTCGCCGCTCTTCTTCATCGCCTTCGCGCTGTTCTTCCTGCTCGTGTTCGGTTCGGTCACGATAGATCAGATCCAGATCGGCTCGCGGGGCAACGTCAACATCAACTCGCCGTTCGCGATGCTGCAGACGTTGGGGATCATGAACGTGTTCGCGATCTTCGTCGTCGTCGCCTTCGTCGCGAATGTGATCGTCCGCGACGACGAGACCGGCTTTGCACCGATCCTGCGCTCGACCCGGGTCGGCAAGTTCGACTATCTGGCCGGGCGCTTCGTCGGCGCGCTCCTCGTTGCCTTCCTGGTCATGACCAGCGTGCCGCTGGCGATACTGATCGGCAGTGCGATGCCCTGGCTCGATCCCGCGAAGATCGGGCCTTTCGTCGCGAGCCATTACCTCTACGCGGTCTTCGTCTTTGGCCTGCCGACCCTGCTCGTGGTCGGCGCGATGTTCTTCGCGCTGGCGACCGCGACCCGTTCGATGATGTGGACCTATGTCGGCGCGGTTGCCGCGCTGGTGCTCTACATCGTCTCGCGGACCCTGATGCGCGATCCACAGTACGACACGATCAGCGCCTTGTCCGATCCGTTCGGGCTCGGCGCCTTCGGTCAGGCGACGAAGTACTGGACCGCCGCTGAGCGCAACACGCAGATGCCGGCGCTGACCGGCTTGATGCTCGCGAACCGGCTGATCTGGAGCGGCATCGCGCTCGCGATGCTGGTGGTCACCTACTTCGGCTTCCGTTTCGACAGCCAGAGCCGGCGTGCGAAGAGCGCGAAGCCGGGCAAGGCGGAACAGGCTCCGGCCCTGAAGCCTCTGGCCTCTCCGCGCTTCGGGGCCGCGACGGCCTGGCGGCAGCTCCTCGCGCTGTCGCGCTTCGACATGGCCAGCGTGTTCAAGAGCCCGGCCTTCTTCGTGCTGCTTGCGCTCGGCGTGCTCAACTCCTACGGCGGGCTGACCGGCATCGTCGAGCGGCGCGGCACCGAGTTCCTCCCGGTCACCCGCTCCGTGATCGACGCGCTGCAAGGCTCGTTCTCGATGTTCTCGATCATCATCGCGATCTTCTACGCGGGTGAGCTGGTCTGGCGCGACCGTCAGCGGCGCATCCACGAGATCGTCGATGCGACCGCGGCGCCCGACTGGGCCCATCTGCTCCCGAAGTTCGTCGCGATCACTCTGGTTCTGGCCTCCTGCTTCGCCGCGGCCTGCGCGACCGGCATCGTCTTTCAGCTGATCCACGGCTATACGCACTTCGAGCTCGAAGCCTATGCGCTGTGGTTCTTCGTGCCTGGGCTGGTGACGGCGGTGCTGCTCGCCGCGCTCTCGCTCTTCATCCAGGTCCTGGTCCCGCACAAGGCGCTCGGCTGGGCCGTGATGCTGGTCTATCTGGTCGCGACGGTGTCGCTGAACATGATGGGTTACGAGCACAACCTGTACAACTACGCGGCCTGGCCTTCGGTGCCGCTGTCGGACATGAACGGTCTGGGCCGCTTCTGGATCGCCCGGGCCTGGTTCCAGGTCTACTGGCTCGCCTTCGCGCTGATGCTGTCGGTGCTCGGCTACGGGCTGTGGCGGCACGGTGCGCAGGACGCGCTGAAGCCCCGGCTCGGAAAGCTGGGCCGCCGCCTCAAGGGCCGTCCCGCGTGGATTCTCGGCGCGGCGACTGTGGTCTGGGCCGGCTGCGGCGTCTTCATCTTCTGGAACACGAACGTGCTGAACCGCTATGTGACGACTCCGGAGCACGAGAAGGCGATGGCCGACTACGAGAAGGCGCTGCTGCCTTTCGAGAAGCTGCCCCAGCCGACGATCACCGACGTGAAGCTGGAGGTCCAGCTCTATCCGCGCGAGACGCGTGCGCTGACCCGCGGCCGCTACGCGATCGAGAACCGGACCGGCAAGCCGCTCTCCGAGATCCATATCCGCTGGGACGAGGCATTGAAGCTGCAGTCTCTTGAGCTCGCCGATGCGACGCTGGTCAAGGAATTCCCGGCTTTCCACTACCGGATCTACCGTCTGGCCAAGCCGATGCAGGTGGGCGAGAAGCGCGCAATCGGGTTCGCGACGCTGCTCGAAGAGAAGGGCTTCCCGAACGGCGAGCCACTGACCCGCATCGTCGCGAATGGCTCCTTTCTCGACAATACCGCGATCACGCCGTCCATTGGCATGGACCGCAGCGGTCTGCTCCAGGACCGCAGCAAGCGCAGGAAGTACGGTCTGCCTCCCGAGCTGAGGATGGCCAAACTCGAGGATCAATCCGCGAACGCCCACCACTACCTGCGCCATGACAGCGACTGGGTCAATGCCGACATCACCCTGACGACCGACGCCGACCAGACTCCGGTTGCGCCCGGTTACACCGTCAGCGACTCGGCCCAGGGCGGGCGGCGGACGCTGCACACGCGCACCGATGCGCCGATTCACCACTTCTTCTCGCTGCAGTCGGCCCGCTACGCGGAGAAGAGGGCGATCTGGACCAACGCGAACGGCAAGCCGGTCGAGCTGTCGGTCTATTACAACCCCGGTCACGAGATGAACGTCGACCGGATCCTCGGCGCGATGCGCACTTCGCTGGGGCTGTTCAGCGAGCGCTTCTCGCCCTACCAGTTCCGTCAGGCGCGCATCCTCGAGTTCCCGTCCTATGCGAGCTTTGCGCAGAGTTTTGCGAACACCGTGCCCTTCTCGGAGGCGATCGGTTTCGTCCAGAAGCCCAGCACGGACCCGGAGAAGGTCGACCTGGCGACCTATGTGACCGCACACGAGCTCGCGCACCAGTGGTGGGCGCACCAGATCATCGGTGCCGACAAGCAGGGCTCGACGTTGCTCTCCGAGAGCTTCGCCCAGTACGGCGCGATGCTGGTCATGGAGAAGATGTACGGCGCGCCGATGATGCGCAAGTTCCTCAAGTACGAGCTGGACGGCTATCTGCGCGCGCGCGGCGGTGAAGTGATCGAAGAGCTGCCCATCGTTCGCGTCGAGAACCAGCAATACATCCACTACCAGAAGGGTTCTCTGGTGATGTGGTGGGCGCGCGAAGCGCTCGGCGAAGAGACCGTCGATCGGGCGCTGCGCAGGATGCTGAAGCTCTATGCGTTCAAGCCCGCGCCCTATCCGTCCTCCAGCGACTTCGTCCGGATTCTCCGCGAGGAAGCTAAGCCCGATCAGCAGCAGACGATCACCGACCTCTTCGAGAAGATCACGCTCTACGACATGAGCGCAACGAATGCGACGGCAACCCGCCAGAAGGACGGCAAGTATCGGGTGCGTTTCACGGTCAAGGGGCGCAAGCTCTACGCCGACGGCAAGGGGCGCGAGACCGAGTCGCCGCTCGCCGAGGACTTCGAACTGGGCGCTTTCACCGCCGAGCCGGGCAAGAAGGGCTTCACGGCCGCGAGCGTGCTGCATATCGAAAAGAAGCGCCTCGCGAGCGGCACGACGACCGTGACCTTCGTGCTCGACAAGCTGCCTACCCATGTCGGTGTCGATCCGTACAACAAGCGGATAGACCGCAATTCGGACGACAACCTGACGAAAGTGACTCTGCAGTGAGCCGCGGCCTGTGCCGCGACGCAAAGGAGATCCAATGAAAAACCTCATCCTGATCGCGGCACTGTTGGGCGCATCGACGACGGCGCTGGCCGAGGGGGAGAGCGCCCAGGCCTCGGCCCCCGCGAGCACGGAGGCGTCGGCGCCCGTGCCGCTCGATGCCTGCGCCGCGCTGCCGGCGAAACTCGTCTTCGACGCCGGCCGGGTCATCCTTGAGCGCGACGGCGAGCAGTGGAAGATCACGAAGGGCGACAACCCGAATCCGCGCGACTTCCTCTATCCCGACGACGAGAAGCGGATCCTGCGCTTCGTCTACTGGTCGCAGAAGAGCTACCACTGCATCGATACCGGGCGGAGGGCGAAACACTGAGCCTAGCAGCTAGGTCCTTGTTCGGATCAGCCTGAGCCCCGGCGGCAGGCCTTCGCCGAAGCTGCGCTTGCGGTCGGCCTCATCGAGCTCGACCGCTTCGCGGACCATGGTTATCCAGGCCGGCGGCGCCTTGATCGCGGTGAGGCGGCGGATCACTTCGTCGCGCCGCTCGGGCGCGAGGTCGCGCGAGCGATCGCCGCTGACGCGCGCGATCTGGCTTGCCGCGAAGGCTGCGGGTTCTACGGCTCGCCAGTTCTGGGCGAGGACCGCGTCGAGCCAGCGGGACGCGACTTCGGGCGGCACCACGTTCTGCGCGCTGCCGTAGAAGGACACGCGCGAGCCGACCCGGCCCAGCGCCCACCAGGTGCCCGGCTTCTCGGCGGGTTTGCTCAAGCGGTCGAGCAGGAATTCGCCAATCTGGATCCGGCCCGGCACGGGCAGTCGCTCCAGCGTCGCGGCGAGCCGGATCGGCTCATCGACGGGGTCAGCGCCGCGCTTTCCCGATTCGGGCTCCAGCCGCTCGACCAGCACTTCCATGATCCGCATCTGCTGGTCCTCGGAAAGCCCACCTGCGACGCGTCGCCACAGCGTCCACCACTGGATGCGGTTCTGGCTCTCGCCGACGTACTGCAGGCCCGGCTCGAAAATCTCCCATAGCTGCGCTATCCGCCATTCGTCGAGCGGCGCGCCGAAGCCCGGGCGCAGGCAGTAGCCGGCCAGGTTCAGCCAGACGCGCTCGTGCTCGGCGGAGCGGCGCCGGCGGCGCGCGCCGGCCCACAGCGCGTCGAACAGCGCGCGCAACAGCGGCAGGTCCCAATCCTCACAGTTGCCGAGCGGACGCTCCAGCGCGCTTCTGAGCTGGCGCACTTCGCGCGGCTCGACCGGCTTCGCCTGTTCGCCGAAAACCCGGGCGATCAGCGCGAGCGCGTCAGCGAGGCGTGGGTGGCGCGGGGCCTCATCCGGGGCTTCGCCGCGCAGCGCGAACGCAAGAAGCCAGCGCCGCTGCGGATCGTCCGCGCCGACGCAGGCGACTTCGAGGGTGCCGACTTCGGTCATGACCGCGCTGAGCAGGACGACGGCATCGACCGGGCGCGAGCCGCCCGGCCGGGGCAGCACAGCCGTCAGCGTTGGCAGGCGGACGAAGTCCTCGGCGATCTCGACCAGCTCTCCGGGACTCCAGCGCGTGTCCGCGGTCGACGAGGCCAGGTGAAAGCGCACCGCCTGGCCCAGGCGAAGCGAAAAGCGCTGTCCGCTGAGCGTGACCTCTTGCCCTTCCTCGGTCCCGTGCGGCAACAGGCAGAGGCCGCGTTCGCGCCCCCCCTCGTCGAGGATCAGGAAATAGCTGCGCGCCGCCCCTCCGCCGATGACCGGCCCCGCCGAGCTGCGCGCGAGCGCATGGGCGACCGCGCCGCGTGCGACCGCGACATCGGGGTCGGTGTTGTGCAGCACGCGGACCGGGCCTGCCCGCCAGTCCGACAGAACTTCGGCGAGCCGCTGGGCCAGAGCCTCGGCGCGGAACACTCCGCCGTTGAGCAGCAGCGTGTCGGGGAAAGGGGGCGCTTCGCTGCCCTGCGCCTCGCGCGCGACCCCGGCGTGGCGGGCGAGAAAGCTGGCCAGGTGGCGGGTGATGGCCGGGTCGGCCGGGTAGGGCAGACCGAACTCGAGGATTCCCGAGCGGCGTTTCACGGCGCGCTCGGTCGCTGCGACCCGGGGCAGGAAGCCGTCGACGATCAGCTGTTCGACTTCGCTGCGTTCGAGCTCGACCGAGCGCGCGCCGCCGATCAGCGCCGAGCCCGAGCCGAGCAGCGTGACCGTGATCCGCTCGGGGGCATCCGCCGCGAGCAGCGCCTCCTTCGCGACGCGGCAGCGCTGCACCAGCAGCGAGAAGCGCGCGGCGGGCAGCGGCGCATCCTCGCCCAGCTTGCGCTCGGCCAGATGGGCGAGCGCGATGTCCATGTTGTCGCCGCCCAGCATCAGGTGGTCGCCGACGCCGATCCGGGTCAGCCTGGGGCCTTCGTCTCCCGCTTCGACCCGGATCAGCGTCAGGTCGGTCGTGCCGCCGCCGACGTCGCAGACCAGCAAGAGGCGCGCGCCCGCGAGTTCCTGATCGAGATGCTCCCGGTGGCGGAACAGCCAGTCGTGGAAAGCGGCCTGGGCTTCCTCGATCAGGTGCGGGGACGGCAGTCCGGCCAGTTGCGCGGCTTCCAGCGTCAGCGCCCGCGCCCCTTCGTCGAAGGAGGCGGGCACCGTCAGCAGAAGCTGCTGATCTTCCAGCGGGGCATCGGGGAAACGGGCGTTCCAGACCGCGTGGACGTGGGCGAGGGTGCCCGCGCTCGCTTCGACCGGCGAGATCTTCTCGACCCCATCGGGTGCGCCCCAGGGAAGGATGGCCGCGCCGCGGTCGACGCCGGGGTGGGAGAGCCAGCTCTTCGCGCTGACCACCAGCCTTCCCGGAATCCGCGCGCCGAGATCGCGCGCGTAGCGGCCGAGCACGGCGGTCTTCGAGACGGACCAGGGCTGATTCAGGTCCCCGGCTTCGAGTTCACCCTCCGCCGCCTGATAGCGGACCGAGGGGAGCAGCGGCAGCGCCGCGATCTCACCCGCGGCGATGAGCTGCTCGATAGGCAGCAGCGCGATCTCGTCCGAGCCCGCCGCCGCATAGGCGACGACGGTGTTGCTGGTGCCGAGGTCGATGCCGACCGTGTAGCGTGCGGCCACGCTCAAGCCCGGGTCTGGCTCTCGCCGCGCACATCGAACTGGACGCTCCAGCGGTCCGAACCGTCGTGGGCCAGGGCTTCGAGTTCCAATGTTCCGGCCTCGGTTATGCGCGCGTGCAGCCTGACGCGGACGATCTCGCCGGCCTGGCGGCCCTGGGCGGGCAGGCTCAGCGTTATTTCTTCGAGCTCCTGCAGCTCATCCGGTGACCAGAAATCGAGCAGGGTGCCGACCTTGTCCTGGCGCCGCACCGAAGAGCCGAAGAAGCGGAAATGCACTTCTTCGCCGACGACGAGTCCGAATTCCTGTTCGGGCAGAGCGGCTTCGCTGCCTTCCTCCATCCCGAACGGGGCCAGGCACAGGGCCTGGATCGGTGCGGCCAGGCCGGGGATCGCCGGCATCGCCGATTCCACCGCGATGTAATAGGCCTGGGCCGTGCCGCCGTGGATGCGGACTCCCTTGCCCCGCTTCATGTAGCCGAAATAGGCGGCGCCGCGTGCGACCGCGAGATCGAGGTCGGCGCCGCGGAGCAGCCGGGCCGGTGCCGCGCCTTCACTGGCGAGCCAGCCGTCGAGGAGGGTCTGCACGCGTTCGGCGAGCAGCGCGGATTTGAGCACGCCGCCATTGAACAGGATCGCGGTCGGATGCAGGAAGCTGCCGCCCGTCTGGGCGAAGCCTTCGAGCTCCGCGGTTGCGCCGCTCTGGCGGGTCAGGAAGGCGGCGATGTGCCGCGTGATCGCGGCATCCTGGGCATAGGGCAGACCCAGCTGGGTCAGTCCGGAGCGCGCGCGGCTCGCCGGTTGATCCGAGACGGTCGCGTGCGGGAAGAAGCCTTCGAGCAGGCTCTTCGTGATCTCGTCGCGCGTGAGCTCGGTGCGCAGCGAACCCGCGATCAGTTTCGAACCCCGGCTCGGCACGACGATGGGCACGGCTGCGAGCGACTCGTCAGTGAGCAGCGCTTCCTTGGCACCCCGGCAGGCGTGGGCGAGCGCGCGGGTCTGCCACGGATCGAGCGGTTTGCCCTGGGCGGCGAGTTTCCCGGCGACGCCAAAAGCGAGCGCCAGATCCATGTTGTCGCCACCGAGCAGGATGTGGTTGCCGACCGCGACCCGGTGCAGTTCGAGCTGACCCTCCTTTTCGAGCACCGCGATCAAGGACAGGTCGGTCGTGCCGCCACCGATGTCGACGACCAGGATCACGTCGCCGCGGCGGACCTGCCTGCGCCAGTCGCCGCCGCTGCGCGCGATCCAGCTGTAGAGCGCCGCCTGGGGCTCTTCGAGCAGCGTCAGCTGCTGGAATCCGGCGGCCCGGGCGGCCTCGGCGCTCAGCTCGCGCGCGGCCGGATCGAAGGACGCCGGGATCGTGACGATGACGTCCTGCTCGGCGAGTGGCGCTTCGGGGTGGGCGCTGTCCCAGGCCGAGCGCAGATGTTCGAGATAGCGCGTCGAGGCGGCGAGCGGCGAGATCCGCTCGACTTCGGCCGGCGCGTCGGTGGGCAGCAGCGCGGAGCGACGGTCCACGCCGGGATGGCAGAGCCAGCTCTTCGCGCTGGAGACCAGACGGATCGGCGTTGCACTGCCGCGCTGCCGCGCGAACTCGCCGACCGCGAAGTCCTGATGCGATGCCCAGGGCAGCTTCAGGTCTCCCGGCGCCAGTTCGCTCGGATGGGGCTGGTAGAGGAAGGAGGGCAGCAGCTCCTGCTCTTCGACGGCGCCAGGGGCGGTCAGCTGAGGGATCTTCAGCACGCCCTGGGCGATCTTCTCGTCGTCGCTGGCCGAGACCTCGACCCAGGACAGCGCGCAGTGGGTCGTGCCCAGGTCGATGCCGATCGTGTAAGGGGCTTGGGAGGCTTCGCTCACAGTTCGACCTCCGCCTGGGCGAGGATGGACGGATCGTGGCTCCCGGTGAGCCGGGGCAGGCGGCTCGCGGTGACGCGCCAGCCGCGGTGGCCGAGGCTGCCGGCGAAGGGCGGCTCGCCGACGACATTGCCGGTGAGGCGGATGGCCGCGGCATCGAAGCCGGCGGCGAGCGTGATCCGGCTGCCCTCGGCCTCGGGGCGCACCGGCGCGAGCTCGAAGTGCTCGGTCAGCACCCGTCTGCAGCCCTCGTGGACGAGGCGCGCGGCGGCGCCGATGTCGGCATCGGAATAGGCCGCGACGTCCTCGGCGATGAAGTCGATGAAGCGCGCCTCGCGCTGCAGAAGCCCGAGCAGCTGCAAGGCTGCGGAGTTGTCCTGGGCCTTGGGCTCGGCGGGTGCCGGGGCGGGAGAGGGTTTTTCCGTGCCGGCTTCGAGGCGCGCGACGGCGGCCGCAAAATCCGGCCGGGAAAGGATAGTGAAGAAGCTGCTGAACGCGAGCGCGAGGCGGCTCGGCAGCGAAGGTTTCGTCGGGGCCATCACAGAGTCCTGTTGTTCGGTGGGGGGGCTGAGCCAGCCTGGGCAGGAGGGCTGGCGACGAAAAATATAAGCGAAGCCGGCTTTGCGGAGGCGCAGAAAGGCGGCCCGGGTGTGGAAGATTGAAGCAGGCGGCGCAAACGGCTGTGAGCCAGGAGCGCGAAGGGGCGAAGCCTTTGCTTAAGGCAGCCTTGGCAGGGAGGCGGTAAAGGACGACAATCTTTATGGCCGCGAGGAGCGGTCAGCGGAAAAACCGGGTGCAGGCCTTCAGATGTTCTTTGTCGGGTGACGAGATGATTCGCAAAACACTATTCGCCGTTTTTGTTCTTCTTTTCGCAGCCAGTGCGAGTGCCAATGAGTATGGGAATTACGACGCCAAGCGTCTGATGGGCGCAACCGAGACGCCTTCGGGGAAGAAGTTCAGCTTCAACGGTGCTTATCTCGACCAGATCATCAATGACCTCTCGGCTCATGCGAAGAATTACCCGGCGCAGTTCGACTCTCCGCAGGACAAGCAGAGAGCGATTCAGGACGTCAAGACTGTCTCGGGGATGCTGGACATCCTGACCAATGTTCCGAATCCCAACCCGGCCATCCTGGTCCGCGCCGCCTATCTGAACAGCATCGGGCACAACCTCGAGATCGCCGGCTCCGCGCAAAAGGCCGACGCGCTGTTCCGCAAGCTGCTCGCCGCCCAGCCCGCCGATCCCCGGGGCAACTATATGTACGGGACTTTCCTGTCCGGCGCGGGCAAGCCCGGAGAAGCGCTGCCCTATCTGGAGAAAGCGCTGTCGGCCGGCGTCAGCGATGCCGCCTACACGATAGCGATGACTCATCTGGCCCTCGGCGAAAAAGAGCTGGCACTGAAAAGCCTCGCTGACTACAAGCGGAGCAACCCGGGGGATGCGGACACCGACAAGCTGATCGAAGCCATCCGCAGCGGAAAGATCGAGCTGAAGAAGAATCCTGGTTGAGGTGTGGCGAGGAAGCGCAGTGCGGTCAAGGTGTCCCGGTAGGTGATGATCGGCACTTGTGGGCAGCCTGCGTCGCTCCAGATCAGATTGATGAGATCCCTTTTTGCGTTTCTGTATTCAGGCGCATAGACGACATGTTTTTGGTGAAAGGGCGCTGTTCATAGGGACCGAACTCCGGCCCGGTCCTTGACTGGATGATCGATATCAGCTCGTCGTAGTCGCTGTTGCGGATGGCATCGCTTCTCGTGTTCGGATAGCGAATGATGCCGATATTGGCGGCTTTTCGAACTTCCGATGACCCGATAGCGGCGATTCGTTCGTCCTTGGCGGGGGGGCGTCGACGGGTGACAATCCTTTTGGCTGCGAGGTGGTGGTGCGTCACGCCTTTCAGTCGGCCATTTCGATGGTGGAATTGAGGAGCCATGTCGGCGCTCTCCTTCGAGGGCCGATCCTGCCAAGCATAAGGAGCTTCCGTGAAATATTTGTGCGTCGGTCTTTTCCTGCTGAGCTTTCTGGCTCCCGCGGCGAGTTTCGCCGAGCCTCTGCGCGACGATCATCCTCTGATCGGAGAGTGGAAGCTCACGCTGCCGGGCGGGGCCTGCGAAGAGATCTATCGGATACACAAGGACGGAACCATGCGAGTCAGCAGCGCAGAGGAAGAGTCCGAATCCGTCTTCAGGATTTCTGACCGCTTCAGCGCCAACGGTTACTTCCGGTGGGACGACAAGGTCGTCAAAAGCAATGGCAAGAAGGATTGCACCGGCGAGGCGACTCCGGTCGGAGATGAGGCAACGAACTACATTTTCCTTGACCCCTCCTGGAAGATGTTTCTGCTCTGCAGTGAAGAGAAGCTGACTCATTGCATCGGTCCCTTCATCAAGATCAAGGGACTGTGAGCCGGGGCGACAGGGCAAATGATCGACGGGAGGGCGTTGAATCAGCTTCGTGTTGCGTTTGTCCTCAGAGCCTGTGTTTGAAGAAGCGCACGATTCGGTCGCGTGATTCGTAGGCCTTCTCGACGTTGGGCTGAATATCGACTCGGGCCGACGCGTCATACCTGTCCGCGCCCAGATGGCCGAATGGATCGTAGGCTTTGACCGGAATCTGCAACCTGTCCCAGGCGTGGCAGACGCCGTGGACCGGATCGCGGTAGGTCACCACTTCGACCTTCTGCCTCTCTTCGGGGATCAGGCTGGCCCTGAGTTTCTGGCAGGGGCCAACGCCGATGTCGTAATCGTCCTTGTCGCCGATCTGGATCAGGATCGGCGCCCCGGTCAGCGGGTTGTTGGCATGGCGGCCGAACTCTGAGTTGGGGACATTCGGATTGTTGTAGCCGAAGCAGACCGGGTAGTTCGCGGCATGGGCCTTGAAGCGGAGCGTTCCCCCGAAATTCGCGGCGACGTTCTCGGTCGCCGAGGCCATCGCCATCACACCCCCCCACGAGAAGCCCAGCACGCCGATGCGCTGAGGATCGATGTCGGGACGGCTGGCGAGATAGCGCAGCGCGGAGAAGGTGTCCGGGTAGGTGATGATCGGCACCTGCGGGCGGTTGGTCAGCCCGACGACTCCGCGCGCTTCCCACATGTCGATCTGCAGCGTCGCGATACCGGCCGCATTGAGCGCTTCGGCATGGAAGTCACCGCGCGAATCGACGCCCGACGAGCCGTGCAAGATCACGACCGCCGGGAAGCGGCGCTGCGAGCCGCGCTCGGCTGCCGGAAGGCTCAGCTTGCCCTTCAAGGTGAGAAGACCCTTGTATTCGACCGGAGGCGTTTTCAGAGGGTTATAGGCCAGATTAGGGGATTGCATCTCGACGAAGCTGAGCACCGGCCGCGCTGCGTGTCGGGCTGACATTTCGTTGTCGGCGCGCGAGACGCTGGGCATCGTGGCCAGCAGAGCGGCAAGCAGAAGTGTTGAGTGGCGCATTTCGCAGGACTCCCGTTCGATTGAGGAGATCGATCGCGACTACCCGACCGGCATGCGAATCAGCGTAGATGACGAATGGATGGATGCAAAGGAAAGCCGGGGTGGCGGTGCAGGCCGCGAACGAGTTTGGGCATTCCTCGCCCCGTCACAGAAGGACAAGTGATGCCGTGCGGTCTGTGGTGCTGATCGGGGCTGCCGACTTCGCGCTTCGTCAAAATCGGCGTGTCCCGGGGCGTTCCGGACGGCGGCGCGTGTTATGTTTTGTGGAACCCGTGGAGGTGGACAGGAAATGGCGGAGGGACAGACCCCGAAGGTGTTGAGTCGCGAGCTTCTCGAACGGATCGGCCGCGCAATCGATCTCCGGATAGACCGTGCCGAATACCTGACGAGCGGGGCCGCGAATCACGTCTTCCGGCTGCATTCGGGCCGAGGCAGTGTCATCGCGAAGCTGTCGATGACCGACAAGACCGATCTGTTCGCGCGCGAGGCGCACGCGCTGCGCCATCTCGCGGCGACCGGCACCGTCCCCGTGCCCGAAGTCCTGCTCGCGACGCCCGACTATCTGATCCTCGAGGACCTGGGCGACGAAGACAAGGAGCTGCCGGATTCGCGCTGGCGCGAGTTCGGCGCCCGGGTCGGCTGCCTGCACCAAGTCCATGCGGAGCGCTTCGGCTACGAGCACGACAACTACATCGGGATCTGGACGCAGAGAAATCCGTGGACCGCGGACTGGGTCGATTTCTTCCACGCGAACCGCGTCCTCTGTTTTCTCGACTCGGGGGCGAACCGGCAGGTGCTGACGCGGCAGGACAGGGACGGAATCGAGACGCTCTTCGCGCGGATCCGTTCGCTGATCCCCGAGCAGAAACCCTCTCTTTGCCACGGCGATCTGTGGATCAACAATGTGCTGCGTGCCCGGAGCGGAAAGATCCATCTGATCGATCCGGCGATCCACTACGGCCTGCCCGAAGCGGATCTGGCGATGACGCAGATGTACGGCCTCTTCCCCGAGGCCTTCTACGAAGGCTACAGGGAAGCCCACCCTCTGCTGCCGGACTGGAAGGAGAGGCTGCCGCTCTATCAGCTCAAGGAGCTCGTGCTGATGATCGCGCAGTTCTCGCACGCCGAGTCGCTGCAGAGCCTGCGCGCGCTGATCCGCCGCTTCGCCTGAAGCGCAGGCCCCGAAGCTGCGGGCTCGGGGCCTGGCGCGTCGCTCACTTCTTGCCGGCGGCTTCGGTCGTCGCGGCCTTGCCCTTTCCGATGGCCTTCGCCGCCTCGCCCGAGCCGGGGACGATGGCGTCCGCGAGCGCCGATTTGACGGCATCGCTGGTGATGACTTTCTCGAAGGCATCGAGCACCTTGGTCTGCAGCTGGACCGCACGATCGCCGGCCTTGTTGGCTTCCTCGGCGCTCAGGTCCGCGAGCTTTTCGGCGAGCTTGGCGGCTTGTTCGAGGCCGCCCATGTTGCGGAACATGTCGCCCTTGCCGAGCTGGGTCAGCAGCTGTTCGATATGCGAGATGTCGGCGAGCTTGTCGGCGCGCAGCTGGGCCAGGCTGGCGGCGAAATCCTGGGGCTTCAGATCCATGCCATGCGTTCGATCGCGAGACACCAGATCGGCGATCTTGGGCGGCAGCAGCGGGATCTTGTTGTCGGGATCGCTCCAGCCGGCGAAACGCTTGTCGATCAGCTCGGCGGCAAGCCCCTGGCCCAGGATGGCTTCCGAGAAGATGCCCGAGGTCGGCAGGCAGACCTCGTGTTTGATCGCGCCGCCGTCTTCGTCCAGCCCCTCGGTGTCGGGTGTCGTCGCCGCTTCGTGCCGGGTCAGGTGTTTCTGTGCGAACGCTTCGCGCGCCGCATAACCGGCTTCCGTCTTCGGAAAACCCCAGCAAAAGGCGAGATAGTTGCCATAGACGCCGACCGGTTGCGGATCGACCAGCGAGGAGAGCGGCTGCGCGGGCGAGTCTCCGGATTCCGGGATCGTGAAGCCCTGCAGGATGCGGTGGATGCGGTAGGAACTCATCCTGAGCCACAGCTGCTGGCTCAGGAAAGTGCGGTGGCGGTTGAAGATCTCGCCGACCGGGATCCGGTAGCCGGCGATCCTGGCTTCATGCTCTTCGATTCGTTTGCGCATCTGTTCGGCCGCGGATTCTATCTGCGGCAGATCCTTGCTCTGGCCAGCGAGGGCCGCCCATTTCGCGCGGATCTCGTCGAGCGCGCGCGTGCTGTCGGCGATCTCCGCCTTGCTGTGCGAGACGATCCCCTCCATCAGGCTTTTCTGGTGCTCGGTCTGCCTGGGGCTTACGAGCTTCCTGAGTCCTTTGCTGAAATCCTCCAGCTCCTGGGTTTTGATTCTGAGGCCGCGCTCACCCTGTGACAGACTTTCCTTGGCCTCTTCCAGCCGTTTCTGCGCCGCGTCGAACTCCTGGGCCAGCTTCAGCGCGTCCTGCATCGTGCTCTTCTCGTGCGCATAGGCGGCGATGGCCTGGCTGGCCGCCTCCTGCTGACCCTGGGCGCGGTTCAGGTGTTCGATCATTTCGGTTGCCCCGAACTCGCGGAACAGCGCGAGCAGTTCGGCCTGGTGCGCGATGATGACGCCGCTCTTCTCGAAGTCCAGCGGCACCATCGGGATGAACAGGCAGCGTTCCCAGGAGTCGAGCCGGGTTCTGACCTCGTAGGCTTGCAGCACTTCGAAGAACAGCACGTTCAGCGTGTGGCGGCGGTTGTAATTGGCGAGGATGCGCGAGCTCGTGGTCTCGGTCTCCTGTTCCGTCACTTCGCGGACGACCGACTGTCGCCGCGAGCGCAGCGCGTGTGAGGCTTCGGCCGTGTGCTGGGCGATCGAGTTCGTCGATTCCGCGGCGAGGTTGCGGCTGCCGCTGCTGAACTGGGCCGTCATCGAGCTGCTGCTCGCCGATGCGGCGGAGGCCGACGCGAACCAGAACGATCCGCCGGCCTGAACGCTCGATGACCTCGCCTGAACCGACGAGCTGCCGGATTGTGTCTCGGTGGCGACCGCTTTCTGTACCTCGTTGACCGCGCGGTTCTGCTCGGCCTCGTTGCTGACGGCTTCGGCCTGCTCGCTGATCTCGCTGCTGCTGCCGGTCGTCGTGCGTTCCCAGCGCGTCACCGCGATCTGGGTCACTTCGCCCGGCGCGAGGCAGATCGACTGCAGCAGGTTGCCGAGCGCGAGACCTTTCTGGCGCCAGGACTGCTTGTGGACGGTCAGCATGCCCACCGCGGGGCGGGTCGTTGCTTCGTCGGGCAGGCATCTGTCGTCGAAGGGATCGATCGGTTCCTTGAGCGGCTGCAGCTCATCCTGGCCGCCGCCCAGGCTTTCGAGGAAGAACAGCGAGCGGTAATAGGCCGGCTCGCGGTTGTCGATTTTGTCCAGCGAGGGAATCAGGCTGTCCGGAGTCGCTGATTCCTCGCGCGGCGCATCGGTCGGGGTCTTGCCTGCCGAGACGCGTTCTGTTTCGGTGCCCATGCTGACCTCCTCTGCTGGAGCTGTTCACCCGCCCGGGGCGAATCGCTCTTGAGTATCGTCCGGATCCGGATTCCTGCCAGCTTTCTTTCTGAAGCCCGGATTCCCGCTGCAGAGGAGGACGGATCTCAGAGACGACCGTGTGCGATCAGGCTCGTTACCGTCGCGGCGAGCGTTTCCTCGGCGGGGCGGGGCACCCAGCCGAGCAGCCGTTTCGCCTTGTCCGCGCTGACACTGCGGTCGCGGCTCAGCTCGCCGGTGATCAGCCTGATCGTCGGATCGAAATGCGCGAGGATGCGTACGAGCCAGTCCGGGGCAACCCGTCTGGGGATCTTGCCTGAGCGTTCGGGGAAGCGTTCGCGCAGGATCTCGGCCACTTCCTTGAGCCACAGGAAGCGGCCGCCGGCGATGAAGCGCTGGCCGGCTGCTTCGGGGGTGACCATCGCGCGCAAGTGTGCGTCGGCGACGTCCCGGACATCGACGAGCGCGATGCCGAAGCGGGGCAGGGCCGCGAACTCCCCGCCGAACAGTTTGCGCACCACATCGACCGAAGTGCCGGGGGCACCGCCCAGCAGCGGGCCGAGGATCATCGCCGGATTGATCACGGCGAGCTCCAGTCCGGTCTGGCGTGAAAAATCCCAGGCGGCCTGCTCGGCGAGGGTCTTGGACTTGTAGTAGGGTGTCGCCTGCGGGCCGTCGACGTCGGTCCAGTCCTCCTCAGTGAAGGGCGCCTTGCCCGGTCCGTAGTTGGTCGCCGCGATCGACGAAGTCAGCACGACCCGGCGCACGCCGGCCGCGTGCGCGGCTCTCAACACGCGCAGCGTGCCTTCCCGGGCGGGGCGGATCAGCTCATCCTCGCTCTTGGGCAGTGCGGACGGGAAGGGCGACGCGGTGTGGATCAGAGTGTCGCAGCCCGCCGCTGCCGCGGCCCAGCCTTCGTCGCGGAGCAGGTCGGCTTCAAACAGCTGCAGCTTCCCGGTGTCGGCGCCCGCGGCGCGCAGGCTCTCTTCGACTTCCGCGCCACGCGCGAGCGAGCGCAGCGTGCCGCGTACGCTATAGCCTTTTTGCAGCAGCTGCTGTGCGACGTGGCGGGCCAGGAAGCCGCTGATGCCGGTGACGAGCACCGTCGTGTCCTGAGGGGCTTTGACTTCGGGTTCCATCGGATTCTCCATGAGTTGTCAGATGGACAAATATGATCCAAGTGTCCATTTGGACACTTTGACTCTCTCTGTCCAGAGTGTCAAGATGGCTGATGGCTTCAAACGACCAGAAAACCCGACTGATCCAGGATGCTGCGATCGCGCTGTTCTCGCGCTACGGCTTCCGCAAGACGGCGATGCTGGACATCGCCCGCGCGGCGGGCATCTCGCGCGCCTCGCTCTATCTCTCCTTCTGCAGCAAGGAAGAGGTTTTCCGCTCGGTCTCGATCCGGCTGCACGAGGCGGCGATGGCCGAGGTCGAGGCGGCTTTCGCCGGCGCGGGCGGCGCGCTGGAGCGGATCGAACGCGCGCTCTCGGCCTTCATGCTCGGCCTGACCGCGCCGATCATGCAGAGCCCTCACGGGCAGGAACTCGTCGATGCGAACACGGCGCTGGCGGCCGACATCACCGGCGCCGCGAAGGCCCGCCTGCTGGAAGGCGTCTCCCGCGAACTCGCGCGTGCCGCCGGGGCCGGCGAGATCGGGCTCGCCGCGCTAGGCGTGAGCTCAGATGAGCTCGCGCGGATGATCGTCAGCGCCGCGGACGGCTTCAAGCACGCCGGAGCGCCCGTCGCCAGCGACCATCCCGCCCAGCTCGCTCTGCTGATGCGCCTGTTGGCCCGCGCGCTGGTGACGTGAGGGCTGCGTCGGAGGGCATGCGGTCGCTCATGATCAAAAGGAAAAGCCAACCCCGTGAGGTTGGCTTTTCAGGTTTGGATGGCCCCCCGAGAGTCGAACTCGGCACCAACGGATTATGAGTTGGGGCGGAGCCCCTTAAGTTATTGATAAATAACGAAAATGTTGCGAAGCTGGGCGAAGTGGAATGCTTTGTAAATTCAGTGCTTTAGCGCTGTTTCGCGCAATTTTTCGAAGCTGACAGGTGTACCGCGGGTGTACCGAAAACAGCAATGCTGATGGCATGTTCTGCCCTTGCCTACTCACTCGTGACAGCCCTGCTGGTCGTTGCTGACCTCTATCGGTGGTCCTGACCGTCGCATGGCGCCCCTGTTCCGGTCCTGCCCAATCTGACTGGATGAGTCCTGAGCAGCGGTTGCGTTCTCCTCTGCGCAACCGTTGTGCGGTACCTTCTCGGTCAATACGGCCGTTGACGCTGATGAATCAAGTGGCCGGTTTAGTACTGAATCCCGACATCTGCCCTTGGTTCTCTGTCAGCAGAATCTCGGATAGCCAAACAATTCAGGCGCATTCGGGATTCAGTGAGCAGCTCGATGAGACAATCCGCGCCATGGCATCTACTCCCTACCGTCCGCCCGAGCACCACGGTCTGGCCGTGCTCTATCTCTCGGATCAGCTGATCGTCGTCGACAAACCCAGTGGCTTGCTGAGTGTGCCGGGGCGCCAACCCGGCAAGGAAGACTGCCTGTCGCGTCGGGTACAGGCCGAGTTCTCCGACGCGATGATCGTTCATCGCCTGGACATGGGCACCTCGGGCATCGTCGTCATGGCGCGCGGCGCCAAGGCGCAGCGGGAACTCAGTCGCCAGTTTCAGGAACGCAGGGTGCGAAAGAACTATCAGGCCCTGGTCGATGGGTGCTGGAGCGTTGCCGCCACCGGTGAGATCGAATTGCCCATCGGCGTGGATCAGGAAAACCCACCCAAGCAGAAAGTCGATCACGCCACGGGCCGGCCGTGCCTGACGCGCTATTGCGTACTTGATGGCGCTGCCGTGCCTGGGGTTTCGCGCATCGCGCTGGAGCCCATCACCGGGCGTTTGCACCAGTTGCGGGTTCACATGGAAGCGATGGGGCATCCCATCATTGGCGACGATTTCTACGGCACTCCGGCATCCTGCGCCAAGGCTGAGCGTCTGATGTTGCACGCCTGCCTGATCGAATTCGAGCATCCCAAAACGGGGACACTGCTGCGTGTTGAATGCCCGCCGCCCTTCTGATCGTAGCTATCCGTCCCTCCGTCGGCTTCCAGAACGTTGGCTTTCCTAAGTAACGAAAGACGGGACCCGACCCTGTACGGAGGTTGAGCCTCGTTGCTGTGAGCGGCGAAAATTGAACGCAGCGGTCGTTCAACACGGGGGCGGGCTATCGGCCTTGGCGGTCATACGGCGCCGAGGAGAACTGACCGTGGACGTCAGCTAACGAGCACCGAGGCACTCATCGGCATCCATCCAGAAGCAGCCGCTCGCTACGACGAGACAAGCAGTCAGTGAACGCTGTTGTGGACTCTCCCCAACGACGAGCGCACGGCGGTTAGCCATGATAGCTGTCATCCGACCAGCGGCGATTTTTAGGGCTGTTCTCCAAGCCGAACCTGACCGTCGAGCTTCTCAGATGTGCTCCGATGGCCTGTGCCAGCTTTCCCCTGTCTCGCTTCTACGAAACAGCCGACTCTGGTCTCCAGTCGCCATCCACTTCCCAGAAAATGCTAGGCTCCTGCCGGTTCCGGCCCGGTCTTCGGCTTTGCCCACGGACTCTCTAGGATCAGCGCGTCGGGGGATCTCAGACGACGGGCATTGAGCTGTCGCTGTGTTCAGATTTCTGGCGTCGGTTCTGCATGAAGCAGCACTATGCAAACTCTGGGGTTCAGTTCGTGTTGAATGGGCCGTTAAGCCCCGAACCCCCCACTGAATGTGATACTGGCCTGCTGCGCGAGCAATCCGTTGCTGCTGCTGGTGGAAACCTATCGACCCCTTCTTCACGCACGGTCCCGTCCATGACTTCACTCTTTGTTGCGAATCCCTGGCCTTCTGCGAAGAGCGTGCCTGCTTGCGTTAGTCCGGCTGTCAGGCTGCTGGCGCTGGCTGCCGTGCTGTCCTGTTTGGCGCCTTTGGCGCGCGCGCAAGCGCTTCCCGCACGACTGCCGCCTGGCGCTGAACCCGGCCGTGAGTCGCCGCGGCCGGCGATGCCACAGCCGGCGCTTGAGGCGCCACAGGTTACGGTGCCGCAAAGTTCTGCGGTTGAGGTGCCTCCTGGCGCAAAAGACCTGCGCTTCGTTCTGAAGGACTTCGCTGTTGAGGGCGCAACGGCCTTTTCCGCTGACGTGCTGCAGCCGCTCTACGCCGGATTGGTGGGCCGCGAGGTGTCGGTGGCGGAGGTCTTCGAAGCCGCGAACGCGCTTGAATTGCTGTATCGCAACGCGGGCTACGTCACCTCGCGGGTGATCGTGCCGCAGCAGACGGTTGAAGGCGGTCGATTCCGGGTGGTGGTGGTGGAAGGCTTCATCGCCGACATCGTCTTTCAGGACGACATCGGCCCGGCGCGGGTGGCAGTAGAGAAGCTGATGAATGGCCTGCGCAACCTGCGGCCGATCAGCATCGCAGAGATCGAACGTCGCCTGCTGCTGGCGAACGATCTGCATGGGCTGACTGTGAGTGGCACGCTGGAGCCTTCGCCGGACAAGCAAGGCGGCTCGGTCATCGTGGTCCGCAGCGCCCGCAAGGTGATCGATGGCGGCCTACTGCTCGATAGCCGGATCTCGCCTTACTTTGGCGACGGCAAGGTTGGCGGCAACTTTGCCTGGAACGCGATTGGCGAGCGCGCTGACCACGTCTGGCTGACTGCCAGCTCATCCCTGGCGGTGGGCGGCAGCGCTGACATTAACGCCGGCTACGACGCGCAAATCGCCGATAACGGGACTTCGGTGAGCCTTGCCGGCGCTTACTCCCGCTCCGAGCCTGGGCGCGAATTGAAAGCGCTCGACGTGCAGAGCCAGGTCACCAGCTTGCTGGGGACGGTGGCTGTGCCGCTGATTCGATCGCGTGGCGAGAACCTGCGCGCGGTGGCCCAATTCGAGGCGCGGGATGTGGATACCGACATGGCCGGCGAGGCCTTCACGCGCGATCGCCTGCGCATCCTGCGCGCGGGCCTCAGCTACGACCTGTCTGATAGCTGGAACGGCATCACTGCGATACGCGGCATGCTGCACCAGGGTTTGTCGGGGCTCGGTGCGTCGTCCGACGGCGATGCGCTGGCCTCGCGCCCCAAAGGTCACAGCGATTTCACCAAAATCACCCTGGATCTTACTCGTCTGCAGCAAGTCACCGAGCGCGTCAGCTTGCTGGCCAGCCTGAGCGGCCAGTTCAGTGCGATGCGGCTGCTCGCAAGCGAAGAGTTCAGCCTGGGGGGCGCGAACTTTGGCCGTGCCTTCAACGACGGCGAGATCACGGCGGACAACGGCATCGCGGCATCACTGGAACTGCGCTATGTGGTGGTGGGGTTGCCGCGCAATGTGCAGCTCTATGGCTTCGTCGATGGCGGCCGCATCTGGGCCGCACAGGGCGGCGAAACGCCAGCGCAGGCCTCGCTTGCGTCCTTCGGCGGCGGTGTGCGTGCCAGCCTCAGCGGCACGCTGTTCGCCACGCTGGAACTGGCCAAGCCGATCGACCCGATCGTGAGTACGCAAGGAGACAAGGATGTCCGCGCGTTCTTGTCCATCCAGGCGCAGTTCTAGGCGTCGTAGTTACTACTAACGCCCACCGAATCCGTCGCGACAAGTGCCGGCCGGGTCCCAACATTCTGAGCCTCAACCTCGCAACAGCGCGGGTGATGAGGCCGACCATCAAAAGAGCGCGCTCATGTTCATCATCAAGCCTTCCCGCCAAGTACTCCGTCGTGTCGCCATTCGCGCTCGTCGCATGCAGCGTTCGCTGGTCGGCCGCGGACATCGAGTTGCCCTGTCGCAACTGTCAATGGCAGTGAGTGCGCTGCTCGCCGGTTCGATGGCCTATGGGAACCCGAGCGGTGGCCAGGTCGTGGCCGGTTCGGCGACCATCACCAACGGTGCGCCGGGCACGCAGAACATCTTTCAGCAAAGCAATCGCGCCATCATCAACTGGCAAGGCTTCAGCATCGCGGCGAACGAGACTGTGAACTTCGTGCAGCCCTCTGCCAGCAGTGTGACGCTCAACCGTGTGCTCGGTAACGATCCTTCGGCCATCTTCGGGCGGCTCAACGCCAACGGCTCCGTGATGCTGGTCAACCCGAACGGCATCGTCTTCGGTGCCGGCTCGCGCGTGGATGTGGGGGGGCTAGTTGCAAGCACCGCCAACATCCGCGACAAGGACTTCATGGCGGGTCGTTATGCGTTCACGCAGGCCTCGCCGAGCACGCAGGCGGCGATCGAGAACCATGGTCACATCAGCATCAAGGACAGTGGGCTCGCCGCCATGGTGGCCCCGCGCGTGCGCAACGCCGGCGTAATCGAGGCGCGTCTGGGCCGCGTGGCGCTGGGCGCCGCCAATACCTTCACGCTCGATTTTCATGGCGACGGGCTCCTCAGCTTTGGCGCTGGCGCGGCCATCAGTGAAGCGCCCGGCGGTGATGGGGCGCTGGTGATCAACAGCGGCGAGATTCGCGCCGAAGGGGGCAACGTGCTGCTGACTGCCCGCGCGCTCAAAGGCGTGGTGGATCAGGTCATCAACACCAGCGGCCTGATCAGCGCCACCACGGTGAGCGGCGAGAACGGCCGCATTGTGCTGTCGGGCGGCGACGCGGGCACGGTCGCCATCGGCGGGCGCATCGATGCTTCCGCCGCGTTGGGTGGCCAAGGGGGCACGGTCGTCGCGACCGGTGAGCATGTGGCGGTGATGGGCGGCACACTTATCGATGCATCGGGTCGCAACGGTGGTGGCGAGATTGCGCTGGGCAGCACCGGCCTGACCGATTCCGCGAACCGGTTTGCGAACAAGTCGCAAAGCGTCACGGTGGCCGCCGGCGCCGAGCTCAATGCCGATGCCACCGGCCAAGGCGATGGCGGTACCGTCACGCTGTGGTCGAAGGATCAGACGGTTTTCGCCGGCAACCTCTCGGCGCGCGGGGCCGGGCAAGGCGGTGACGGCGGCTTTGCCGAAGTGTCCAGCCAGAACAACATCGAACTCACCGGGGGCGTGGATCTGCGAGCCACCCAGGGCAAAACCGGTACTTTGCTAATCGATCCGACTGACCTGCGCATTGTCGATGCGGCATCGGGCGGCAGTCAGGACGGCAATGCCGGCGACGGCAACGTCGCCAGCGGCGACGCGAACCAGGGTTCGGGCGGCACGCTCAACACGGTTTCGCGCGGCTTGCTCGAAAGCATCTCGGGCAGCGCCAACATCGTGCTGCAGGCCACGGGCCAGATTACGGTTGATGCCATGGCCGGTGGCCTCATCAGTCTCGCCACGACGGCCGGGCACGGCTTCACGCTGCAGTCCACCCTCAGCAATGGCATCCGCTTTGTCGATGCCAACACCGAGGTTCGTACCCAGGGCGGCAACATCACGCTGGAAGCGCTGGGCATCGGCAGCACGTTGGCCAACATCGGCAAACTCAGCAGCAACGGCGGTGCGGTCACGTTGCGTGCCACCGGCGATGTGCAACTGGGTGGCGCAATTAACGCCGGGTCCGGTGCGGTGCAGGTGCAGACGACGGTTGGGTCGATCACGAATGCCGGCGCTACCGCGCCGCTCGTGAGCGGCAATTCGGTGACGCTCACCGCGGGCGGCGGCAATATTGGCGCTGCCGGCAACGCGATCAGCACCCATACGACTCAGCTTGGCCTGGAAGCGGGCGGCAGCATCCACGCGGCAAGCGACATGGCGCTCGCCAGCCTGTCGGTGAATGCGCTGCATGTTGCGCCCGGCACCCATACCTACAACATCAGCGGCACGGGGCTGAACTTCCAGCTCACTGATGGCAGCGCCGTCAATGCGTCGCAGATCACGCTGTCTGGCTTGAATTTGACGCTTGCGTCCGATCGCGACCTCACGCTCGGTGACATCAATGTCGGCGCGGGCACGGTATCGGCCCGGTCGAGCGGCGGAAACCTGTTCGGCACGGCAGGCAGTGCAGTCACCGCCGGTAGCATCACCCTTTCGGCCAACGGCAGCACCGGCAACAACGGGGCCATCGGCAGCGGCGCGCAGGCTATCAATACCGCCACCAGCGCACTCAGCGCCACCAGCGGTACCGGCGGCGCCTACGTGGCCAACACCGGCATGCTTGCGCTGAACACACTTAACACACGCGGCAGCTCCAGCATCACCAGCACGGGTACGCTGACGGCGGGCAATGTGAATGCCGGCAGCGCTACGCTGGCGCTGGGCTCCACCGGCGGCAGCGTGCTGGACGACGGCAACAGCACAACACGTATCGCCGCCGGCACGCTGCAACTGAGCGCTGGCGGCGCCATTGGCAGCAGCGGCGCACGTGTATCCACCAATGCCAGCACTCTCTCGGCCAACGCGGCCCTTGGCGGCATCTACGCTGCGACCTCGGCCAATTCCAGCGTGCTGTCGTCGATTACGTCCGGCAACGGCGCCATCGACATCACCACCGGCGGCAGCTCGACGCTTACCTCGCTGACCTCCAGCACCTCGTCAGCCAGTAACAGCATCACCGTCGCGGCCACCGGCACCGGCTCCATGAGCGTGGGCACGGTTAACGCCGGCAGCCTGGGCGACGTGACGCTGACTACGACCGCGGGGTCAATCTCCGGCAACAGCGGGCTGATTACGGGCAATACCGTCACGCTCAATGCCGCCAACAGCGGATCTGTATCGGTTCGGACCGCCGCCTCGCACCTGGATGTTCAAGCCGGCTCCAGCAGCATCAACATCACGCAAACCGGGTCGGTCACGCTGGACCGCATTTCGACCCCCAGCACCTTTGTCAGCGTCACCAGCAACAGCGGCGACATCACGGTGGGCGGCGTGAGCACCTCCACCAGCGGCCAGGTGAGCCTGACCGCCACAGCAGGCGCCATCCTCGACGACGGCAATAGCGCCACCCGCATCATCACCGGGACGGCTTCACTCAGCGCCGGCGGTGCCATCGGCACGGCGACCAATGCTGTGCAGACCAAGGCTACCGGGCTCGCAGTCACCAGCACCGGTAATTTGTATGTAACCAACACCGACGCAACGCTCACCAACCTGAGCGTGACCAATCGGCATACCGCGCCGGGTGTGGCCAACACGCTTCAGATCACCTCGCCCTACCTGACTTTCGACGTTACCGACAGCGGCACCCAATACTCACTGAACCGCCTCGTGGGCGTGCCGCTGGGCTCGCTGGCCTTCAGCGGCGACCAGACGGTGCAGGTCGGCCAGGTGCAGGCGGCCGGCTCTGTCAGCCTCACCGCCACCCAGGGCAACCTGGTGGACGATGGCAACCTGAATTCGCGCGTCACCTCCGGTAGCACACTGACCCTGAGCGCCGCGCAAGGCAGCGTGGGCAGCATCGCCAATCCGATGAGCGCCAACGCATCCAGCCTGGCGCTTACCACGCGCGGCGACCTCTACATCACTGATATTGCCGACCTGAGCACGCTCACGATCACGAGCAAGCACGCGGACACCAGCACAAGCTACGGCATGGCGATCACCGCGCCGTCGCTCAAATTCAGCGTAACCGATTCGGCTGCCGGCCATGCGGTGAATACGCTCACCGACACTTCTTCGCTGACGCTCAATTTCACCAGCGACCGCGACATCACGCTGGGCCAGGTGGACGTCACCAACACCGGCTCCGCGCGCTTCACCTCCACCGCCGGAGCCATCAAGGACGACGGCAACAAGAGCACCCGCGTGCTGGCCAACAGCACCACGCTGTCGGGCCTGTCAGTCGGGGCTTCGGGCACTGCGCACCTGGACGTGGTCACCGGCACGCTGGCGGCCACCGCCAGCGCGGGCGGCGTGTACGTGGAAGTGCCCATGCCCACGGGCAGCACCAACACCACCAGCACGCTCACGCTCGGCACCATCACGGCCACCGGGCCGGTGGCGATCTCCGCGCTGGAAGGCAATTTGTCGCTGGGTGGCTTCATGACCGCCACCAATCAGTCCGTCAGCCTGACCGCTGCGCAGGGTGCCATCCTCAGCCCCAGCGGCTATAGCATTGCCATCGGCACCGGCAGCCTGACGCTGGATGCTGCCCAGGCCATCGGCAGCAGCGGCAGCGCATTGCCGGTGACCAGCAGCAGTGGCGCCACGCTCAGTGCGCAAGCCGGAACCTCGATGTGGCTCAGCGGCAGTGGGCCGATGACCTTGTCCAGCCTGGGCGCCGGCGCCGGCATCACCTACACGCAGAGCAGCGGCGCGATTACCGTCGGCCATGTGGATGCGACGGCGGGCGGCACGGTAGCCATCACAGCCAGCACCGGAGCGATTCAAGATGACAGCAACGGTGCCACCGGTATCCGTGCCAATCAGGTGAGCCTGAGCGCCGCGCAGAGCAGCATCGGCAGCGGGACCGCCATTGCGGTGGATGCACCGAAGCTGCTTGTAACCGCCAACGGCAACATCAATGTGGCTGACAGCGCCACGCTGGACACCCTCTCGTTGACTCGCGGTACTGGCTCGTCCGGCAGCATTGCCATCACAGCCGGCGCCGGCCAGCACTTCACGATCTCTGAAGACGGAAGCGCGCACTACCTGGAATTGGTGGATAGCAGTACACCGCTTGCCTTCAGCTTCGCGGGCCAGCGCAACGTGAAGGTGGGCAGCATTGACGTGGGCAATGCTGGCTCCGCCAGCATCAGCTCGGCCGCCGATCTGAGTAATGACGGCATGCCTGGCTCCAGCATTGTGGCAGGCAGGGTTTCGCTGACCGCGGGCACGGCGGGCTCGATTGGCGCTACCGGCGCCGGCAATGGTTTCAGTCTGGAAGGCACCACGGCGCTGACGCTCAATGCGGGACGCAACTTCTTCGCGGCGAGCGATTCGGCCCTGACCGACCTGGCGATCACCAGCACCAACACCACGACAGCAGCCGGCACGGCCAGCGTGTTTGGTGTCAGTGGCCTCGGGCAGACCTTCGGCATCACCGACAGCGGCACCACGCAGAGCCTGGACTTCACTGGCACGGCGCTGACCAACACCAGCTTCACGACGCGCAAGAACATCGTGGCTGGTGCGCTTACGGCTACCGGCGACGTGGTGCTGACCACCAGCGGAGGTGGGGCCAACAGCAACATCAGCAGCGACTCGGGCAGCGGCCGCATCGCCGGCAACCGGGTATTGCTGACGGCCACCTCCAGCACGTCCGGCGGCGGTTCCATCGGCAGCAGTGGTACCGCGCTGCGCGTGGATACGCCCACCGTGATCCTAAACGGCAGCGCCAACGTCTACGTGAGTGACGCGCAGAACCTGGCCAAGCTGGACATGACGCTCACCCACGGCACGAACACCGCCTTCGGCTATGGCGTGACGGCCGGCAACCTGAACAGCTTCAACATCACCGACGGCAGCACCCAGAGCCTGGGCCTGGCGGTCAGCGGTGCGATGGACTTCAGCTACAGCGTGGACCGCGCACTGTCGGTGTCCACCGTCGACGCGGGCACCAGTACCACCGGCACAGTCTCGCTCACCTCACGCAGTGCCCCCACTGGCACCGGCGCGCAGATCAATCGCAGCAGCGGCAGCATCACCGCCGGCACCGTCACGCTCTCGGCCACCGGCTCCAACGGCGGCGTGGGGGCCGGTGCCACGCTGAGCACCAACACCAAGAACCTGAGCATTGCCACCGGTGGCAATGTCAGCGTGTCCAACAGTACTTCGCTGACCAGCCTCGCCCTGGATGCCCGCCACAACACCAGCGGCAGCAGTACGCACAGCTATTCGATCAGCTCCACCGGCCTGACCTTCAGCATCAGCGACACCCTGGGCAACAACGCCTTCCAGTTGTCGAACATCACCCAGACCGGCCTTGACCTCGCGGTCAAGGCCGACCGGGTCATAACCGCCAGCAGCGTCAACACCGGCGCCGGCGGCAAAGTCACCCTCAACAGCGCCAGCTATGTGCAGGGCGGCAGCGGCGCCAGCGCCGGCAGCCCCAGCATCACCACCGGCGACCTAACGCTTAACGGCGGTAGCGCCTTCGGTTATCAAGGCAGCACGCCGCTCTACACCGCGGCCGGAACGCTCTCCAGCAACCTGAGCAACACGCTGTACCTGTCCAATGCCGGCGCCCTGACGCTCAAGACCAACACGGTGGGCGGCTCAGCCGACGTGGCCAGCAGCAATAACTCGCTGTTGCAAGGCAGCGGCGGCCTGTTTACCACGCCGACGCTCAAACTCAGCGCCAACCAGTCGCTGGGCAGTACTGGCGCGCTGCTGACCGACGCACGCCGGCTCACGCTGGTGTCACGTGGCAACATTGATGTGAGCAACGCGTCCGACCTGTACGCCTTGACGATGACGTCCACCCACGGCACACCCGGCGTGCAGAACACGATCTCGGTGGCGGCGCCGCGACTGGCCCTGGCTCTGAGCGACAGCGCGGGCGGCAACCAGTACCACCTGAGCAATCTGGTGGATAGCTCCGGGCTGGACTTCACGCTTAACACCGATGTGGACTTGAACCTTGGCACCGTCAATGCGCAGGCGGGTCGCTCGCTGGCGCTCTACAGCACCGGCGCCACCACGTCGATCACCAACGATGGCAGCAGCCTGCTCACAGCCGGCAGCGTCACGCTCTCGGCCGGCGGCTCGGTGGGCGCGGCGGGCGGCAGCGGCACACGCATGCAGACGGACGCCCTGAGCCTGACGCTGGCCACCGGCGCGAACGTGTACACGGACAATGCGCAGGATCTGACCAGCCTGTCGCTCACCAGCAGCCAGACCGCGGGCGGCACCCCACCGGTGTATCAGGTGACAGCACCATCGCTTGCCTTCGACGTCACCGACAACGGCACCACGCATATCAACAACGTAACCGACAGCACCGGTCTGAATTTCACGCTCAACACCCAGCGCGACCAAGCGGTAGGTGTTGTCGACGTGGGCCGCTCGGGCACCGTGTCGCTCACCAGCGCCGGCGACATCCTGGGCGACGCTGACAGCAGCAAGCGCATCCACGCCGCCAGCGCCACGCTCTATGCAAGCAACGGCGGCGCCATCGGCAGCGTAGGCAATCCGATCCGCCTCTCCGCACCGCTGGTGAGCTTGAGCCCAACCGGCGCGCTGAATGTGGAGTCGGACACGCACATCGACAGCCTGAGCATCAGCACCACGCACCCCACCGTCACGTATGGCGGCACCTACAACATCGTGTCAGTGCCGATCACGGGCGCGGCCTACCCGCTATTCACCGCCACTGACAGCGTTACCGGCACCGCCCTTACCAGCTTGAACGACCCGCTCGGCCTTGCGTTCACCTTCACCAGCGACCATGCCATGCAGGTTGGCACGCTGAATCTGGGGGCCACCGGCACGGTTACGCTCACTGGCACGGGCAGCGGCGACATCTTGGGCGATGGCGACCCGAATACCCTGGTGCAGGCCGCCAGCCTGAGCATGACGAGTTACGGCGGTGCCGTGGGCGCCAGCGGCAGCGGAAACGGCATCGATGCCACGGTCAACGCCGTCAGCGCAACCGCGCAGGGTGGTGCGGTTTACCTGGCGCTGCACGGCCGTACCTCGCTGGGCAACATCTCGGCCACCGGCGGGATGGGCCTGAGCAACGACGAAGGCGACATCGCACTCGGTTCGATCAATGCGGGAGGCAACGCCGTCACCATCAACAACCAGGGCGGCTCCATCCTGAGTGGTTCGATCAACAACACCACTGCGGTCTCGCTCACCGCCAGCGGGTCGATTGGCAACACCAGTGCGATCGGCACCTCGGCCAACGGTGGTGGCACCACCACCCTCACGGCTTCGGCCAGTGCAGCCCATGGCGCCAGTGGCAGCATCGCCATTAGCGAAAGCTACAACCTGGCGGCTTCGTCGGTGACGGCGCCGGCGGCCGTGACGCTGAGCAGCGGCTACGGGCTGTCGGTTGGCACGATTACCAGCGGCGCTGCGGTGACGCTGGATTCGTCGCAAGGCAGCATCACCGGCATCAATGGCAGTAACGCCATCACCGGCACCCGCGTCGATCTGTCTGCCCGCTACGGCACAGGCAACAGCATTGGCAGCAGCGGCACGCGCTTGAACGTGAACACGCCGCAACTCGTGCTCAACACCCCGGGCAGCGTGTACGTGACCGACAGCGCAGATCTGAACCTGCTGACGGTGGACCGCACCAACTACACCGGCACCGGCAGCAGCGGCACACTCAGTGTGATTGCCAGCGGCCTGACCTTCAGCGCCACCGACAGCAGCAATACCACCACGCTGACCAGCCTGTCGGACGGAACCGGGCTCGATTTCAACTATCAGGGCATCGGCTCGTTGGCGGTGGGCAATCTGAACGTGGGCGGCACCGGCAGCATGCTGCTGCAGGCCTACCTGAGCGGCGGCGATGGGAACATCAATGCCATCAACGGCAGCTCGCTGATTACTGCCGGCAACCTCACCCTGCAGGCCTACGGCGCCGGCAGCAATATCGGTACGACCGGCACGCCGCTGGGGCTGGCGGTGGGCTCGCTGACGGCCAGCGCCGGAACGGGTGGCATCGTGCTGAACCAGGCCGGCTCGCTGAACTTGTCCAGCGTGGCCACTACCGGCGATTTGAAAGTGACTGCCAGCAGCGGCGACCTGACCTTGGGCTCGCTGAGCTATGGCAGCGCGAAGACGCTCAACCTCACTGCTAGCGCCGGCAGCATTCTGGCCGGCAGCGGCACTTTGACCGGCGGCGGCGCGAACGCGGCGATCACACTGAGCGCCGCCAACGGCATTGGTACCGACGTGGCACCGATTCTGGTGAATGCCTCGGCCGGCCACACGGTGAGTGCCAGCGTGACTGGTACCGGCTCGCTGTACCTGAGCAGCCTGGGCACGCTCAATGGTGGCCTGAGCACGGCGGTCAACAACGGCTCTACCAACGTGACGGCCGCGGGCAACACCCTCCTCACATCGATGACCAGCAGCACCGATGCGGTTGGCAACGATATCCGCGTGACTGCCAGCGCAGGCGACATCACGGTCGTGAACGTTTCGGGCGGTGCCAACGCACGCGCCAACGAAGTGCAGTTGTCGGCCAACGCGGGTCGCTTGCTGGCCACAGGCAGTACCGTCATCGAAGGCTTCGAAGTCAGCCTGTACGGCGCCACCGGTGTAGGCAACAGCACTTATCGTGTCGGCGCCAGCGGGCAGCGCGTGCAGGTGGAAAGCGGTGGCGGAGCCATCTACCTGGGCGCGAGCAGCGACACGGTGCTCTCGAGCGTGGAATCCAACGGCGGCCTGATCGACATTGCAGCATCGGCTGATCTGCTGCTGGCCAATGCCGCGTCAGGTGGCGGTGCGATCAACGTTACCGGCACTGCGAGCAACGTGGCTCTGATCGCTGGCAACATCAATGCCGGCAGCGGCAGCGTCACAATGGCATCGACCGGGAGTGGCGGCACGGTGCAGGACGACGGAAACGCGTCCACCCACATCATTGGCAATACCGTGACCCTCAACGGTGCGGCCGGCATCGGCAGTGCCTCGCAGGCAGTCCAAACCTCCGCCGGCAGCTTGACCCTGACCGGCGGCGCATCGGGCACCGGGGTGTTTGTCGACGACGCGAACGCCAGCGGCGTGACGCTGAATTCGGTGATTGCCCAGAACGGCGCAGTGGTCATCAACACCGCCGGCCCCACGGTGGCCACGCTCGTCAGTGCGGCCAGCGATGCGGCCGGCAACAACGTCACCCTGAGCACCAGCAGTGGCGATCTGACGGTGGCCAGCGTGTCGGCGGGGCCCAACAACGGTGTGGTGACGCTGACTTCCGCAGGTTCCATCCTGGCCAGTGGCGGCGGCACGCATGTCACCGCCCAGGGGGTGCAGCTCAACGCCGGGGCAAATATCGGTACGGTGACCGATCTGGTCACCGGTGCCGGCACGCCGATCCGCATCAATGCCAGCGCGCTCAACGGCGTCACTACCACCGGCACCAACGCGGTGGTGTCGATCGACAACCTGAACACCAGCACCTGGACCTTGGGCGCGGGTGCGGTGTCGATGGGCAGTGGCGGTTCTGCCTATCTGCGCGCCGCAGGCGACCTGAACGTCACGGCCGGCCTGTCGGTGAACGGCAACCTGTTGCTCAGTTCCGCCGGATTGCTGACGCTGCCCACGGCGGGCATCAGCACCACTGGCGCCTTGCGCCTGATTGGCAGCACCGATGTGGTATCCGCGGGTGCCGTGCGGAACCTGCAACTCGCGGGCGACTCGGTCTACCTTCGCAGCGGCGCAGCGGGCGGCGACACCACGCTGACGACCAGCACCGGTGTGCTGGATGCAGCGCTGAGCAGCGCGGGCGACCTTACCGTCAACAACACCGGCACGCTGACCAGCACCACGCTCGCCACCAGTGACGGCGACATCACTGCCACCAGCAGCAGCGGCATGACCGCCAGCAGCGTGATCGCCGGCGGTAGCGGTCGCACGATCGACCTGAGTGCAAGCAGCGGCGATCTGACCGTGGGCACGCTCAACGCAGGCGCCGCCGGCACGCTGACTTTGTCGGCAGCCACCGGCAAGCTGCTCACATCGGCGGCATCGCTGACGGGCAGCACGCTCAACCTCAGCAGCGGCAGCGGCATCGGAAGCAGCGGGGCGGCCTTTGATGTCAACGGCATCGATGTTGCTGCGCAGGTCACCGGCACGGGCAGCATTTATCTTGCATCGACCCCGGCGCTCACAACGGGCGCCTTGACCACGGCGAATGGCGACATCCTCGTTACCACCGCGGGCAACCTCAACGCCAATGGCGTGATCAGCGCCGGCCAGAGTGGCAACGTCTCGCTCACTTCGACCGGCGGCGACGTGGCGCTCGCGCAAGCCTTCGTCAACAACGGCCTCGATACCAGCCGCTCGGGCCTCAGCGTGCAAGGTCAACAGATCACTGTTGGCGCGGTCACGACGAGCGGCGCGCAGACTTACACCGGCAACCTGATCGTTGGCGGCGCCCTCTCGGGCAGCACGCTATCGGTCAGCGGCAACAGCACGCTGAACGCCAACGTGACGACGTTTGGCGTGCAGAGCTACGGCGGTGCGGTCACCTTGGGAGTGGATGCCACGCTGGCCGGCAACGGCATCGGTTTCGCCAGCACGCTCGACGGCGCTCATGCGCTGACCGTGAACGCCGGCAGTGGCGCCGCCAATTTTGCTGGTGCCGTGGGTGGCACAACCCGTCTGGGTGCATTGAACGTCGCCAGCAGCGGCGCCACCACCTTCGCCGGTGCGGTGCGTGCTGCAACGCTCAGCACCGATGCGGCCGGTTCGCTGGTGCTCAACGGTGGCACGGTGGACACCACCGGCACGCAAACCTACGGCGAACGCGCGGTGCTTGGCAGCAACACCACGCTGGCCGGTAGCACCGTCACGCTCGCGGGCGGCGCGGATGGCAGCAGCGCGGGCGGGCAAGCGCTTACCGTGGCCGGCAACTTGGTCGGTAACGGCGCAATCGGCGCGAACCAGTCGCTCGCCAGTGTATCGGTCAGCGGTAACAGCACGCTGAACGCCAACATCACCACGGCTGGCACGCAGACCTACACCGGCGCTGTGACGCTGGCCGGAGATACCACCCTGAACGGTGCGGGCATCAGCCTTGCCAGCACGCTCGACGGCGCCCATGCGCTGACCGTGTATGCCGGCAGTGGCGCGGCGAACTTCGCCGGCGCGGTGGGGGGGACGACGCGCCTGGGGGTATTGAACGTCGCCAGCAGCGGCGCCACCACCTTCGCCGGTGCGGTGCGTGCTGCAACGCTCAGCACCGATGCGGCCGGTTCGCTGGTGCTCAACGGTGGCACGGTGGACACCACCGGCACGCAAACCTACGGCGAACGCGCGGTGCTTGGCAGCAACACCACGCTGGCCGGTAGCACCGTCACGCTCGCGGGCGGCGCGGATGGCAGCAGCGCGGGCGGGCAAGCGCTTACCGTGGCCGGCAACTTGGTCGGTAACGGCGCAATCGGCGCGAACCAGTCGCTCGCCAGTGTATCGGTCAGCGGTAACAGCACGCTGAACGCCAACATCACCACGGCTGGCACGCAGACCTACACCGGCGCTGTGACGCTGGCCGGAGATACCACCCTGAACGGTGCGGGCATCAGCCTTGCCAGCACGCTCGACGGCGCCCATGCGCTGACCGTGAATTCCGGCAGTGGCGCGGCGAACTTCGCCGGCGCGGTGGGTGGAACGACGCGCCTGGGGGTATTCAACGTCGCCAGCAGCGGCGCCACCACCTTCGCAAGTACGGTGCGTGCCACAACGCTCAGCACCGATGCAGCCGGTTCGCTGGCGCTCAACGGTGGCACGGTGGACACCACCGGCACGCAAGCCTACGGCGAACGCGCCGTGCTGGGCAGCACTACCACGCTGACGGGCAGCACCGTCACGCTCGCGGGCGGCGCGGATGGCAGCAGCGCGGGTGGGCAAGCGCTTACCGTGGCCGGCAACTTGGTCGGTAACGGCGCAATCGGCGCGAACCAGTCGCTCGCCAGTGTATCGGTCAGCGGCAACAGCACGCTGAACGCCAACATCACCACGGCTGGCACGCAGACCTACACCGGCGCTGTGACGCTGGCCGGAGATACCACCCTGAACGGTGCGGGCATCAGCCTTGCCAGCACGCTCGACGGCGCCCATGCGCTGACCGTGAATGCCGGCAGTGGCGCCGCCAATTTTGCTGGTGCCGTGGGTGGCACAACCCGTCTGGGTGCATTGAACGTCGCCAGCAGCGGCGCCACCACCTTCGCCGGTGCGGTGCGTGCTGCAACGCTGAGCACCGATGCAGCCGGTTCGCTGGCGCTCAACGGTGGCACGGTGGACACCACCGGCACGCAAGCCTACGGCGAACGCGCCGTGCTTGGCAGCACTACCACGCTGACGGGCAGCACCGTCACGCTTGCGGGCGGCGCGGATGGCAGCAGCGCGGGTGGGCAAGCGCTTACCGTGGCCGGCAACTTGGTCGGTAACGGCGCAATCGGCGCGAACCAGTCGCTCGCCAGTGTAACGGTCAGCGGTAACAGCACGCTGAACGCCAACGTGACGACGTTTGGCGTGCAGAGCTACGGCGGTGCGGTCACCTTGGGAGTGGATGCCACGCTGGCCGGCAACGGCATCGGTTTCGCCAGCACGCTCGACGGCGCTCATGCGCTGACCGTGAACGCCGGCAGTGGCGCCGCCAATTTTGCTGGTGCCGTGGGTGGCACAACCCGTCTGGGTGCATTGAACGTCGCCAGCAGCGGCGCCACCACCTTCGCCGGTGCGGTGCGTGCTGCAACGCTGAGCACCGATGCGGCCGGTTCGCTGGTGCTCAACGGTGGCACGGTGGACACCACCGGCACGCAAGCCTACGGCGAACGCGCCGTGCTGGGCAGCACTACCACGCTGACGGGCAGCACCGTCACGCTTGCGGGCGGCGCGGATGGCAGCAGCGCGGGTGGGCAAGCGCTTACCGTGGCCGGCAACTTGGTCGGTAACGGCGCAATCGGCGCGAACCAGTCGCTCGCCAGTGTATCGGTCAGCGGTAACAGCACGCTGAACGCCAACATCACCACGGCTGGCACGCAGACCTACACCGGCGCTGTGACGCTGGCCGGAGATACCACCCTGGACGGTGCGGGCATCAGCCTTGCCAGCACGCTCGACGGCGCCCATGCGCTGACCGTGAATGCCGGCAGTGGCGCGGCGAACTTCGCCGGCGCGGTGGGTGGAACGACGCGCCTGGGGGTATTGAACGTCGCCAGCAGCGGCGCCACCACCTTCGCCGGTGCGGTGCGTGCCGCAACGCTCAGCACCGATGCAGCCGGTTCGCTGGCGCTCAACGGTGGCACGGTGGACACCACCGGCACGCAAGCCTACGGCGAACGCGCCGTGCTGGGCAGCACTACCACGCTGACGGGCAGCACCGTCACGCTCGCGGGCGGCGCGGATGGCAGCAGCGCGGGCGGGCAGGCGCTTACCGTGGCCGGCAACTTCGTCGGCAACGGCGCAATCGGCGCGAACCAGTCGCTTGCCAGTGTATCGGTCAGCGGTAACAGCACGCTGAACGCCAACATCACCACGGCTGGCACGCAGACCTACACCGGCGCTGTGACGCTGGCCGGAGATACCACCCTGAACGGTGCGGGCATCAGCCTTGCCAGCACGCTCGACGGTGCCCATGCGCTGACCGTGAATGCCGGCAGTGGCGCGGCGAACTTCGCCGGCGCGGTGGGTGGAACGACGCGCCTGGGGGTATTGAACGTCGCCAGCAGCGGCGCCACCACCTTCGCAAGTACGGTGCGTGCCGCAACGCTCAGCACCGATGCAGCCGGTTCGCTGGCACTCAACGGTGGCACGGTGGACACCACCGGCACGCAAACCTATGGCGAACACGCGGTGCTGGGGGCCAACACGACGCTGAGCGGGACCACGGTTTCGCTGGCGAGTGGCGTGGACGCAGCGTCGGCTGGCTCGCAAGGCCTCACGATTGTCGCCAATGCGGTGCTCGGTGATGTGGGCGTCAATCAGGCGCTGAAGGCATTGTCAGTCAGCGGCACCACCTTGCTGGGCGCTGGCGGCCCAGCTCCAGCCCCCTTGTCGATCGGTGGGATGCCTTCGCTTGGCGCAGCGACACTGCTGGGCGGTGCAACGGTTAACACCACCGGAAGCCAGACCTACAGCGGCGCCTTCACCGCTGGCGGAGACGCCACACTCAGCAGCAGCGGCGGATCGCTGGTATTTGGCAGCGCAGTAGACGGCCCGCAGGGCAAGACGCTGGCCCTGTACACGGATGCCGGGGATGTCGATGTCGCGGGCGCATTGCGCGTCGGCAATTTGATCCAAACGGTCGGGGGGATGAGCCGTTTCCGCAATACGGTGACAGCCGAAAGCGACATTCAACTGAGCGCTCGCAGCTTCATCTTTGACAATGCCGTGACGGCCAACAAGGGTGCGATCTCACTGGCCAACAGTGACAGCGCAGGCACGGTGAACTTTGCCGCCGGCGCCAACGTGCAAGCAGCGACTGGCTTCAGCCAGACCGGCGGTGCGGTGGTGTATCTGCCGGCGCAGTTGCGCGTTACGCAAGGGCCGATCTCGCTTGAGGCCTCGGCGCGCCTGCCTGGAGGGCAGGCTCGTATCGAAACCGACGGCAACATCACGCTGACCGGCCTGATCGGCACCGACTCCGCGCTGACCATGAACGGCGGGTGGGGTGGGAAACTGGTCGTTGGTTTGAATGACGCAGAGGCGGACCACAAGCTGAACGTACGTAGTCTCGCAGTTCAGACGACGGCGTCGGCGATGATGTATGGCGCAATCGGAGGACAAGGCGGTGCGCAGGCGGCCTCACGCGTCAATAGCCGCTTGGTGAATGCCCCGTATTTCATCAACGACACGCCTTGGGGCCCGATCGACACGATCGCGACGGTGACGGCCACCACGACACCGAAGAACGTGGTTCCCAGCCGACTGCTTACGTCTGAACTGTTCAGCCGCAAGTTCACCGCAGCGGGGATCGCGCCCGATGCTTTGTCGGTGTATGCCGACCCAGAGGTGCTCAGCATGCCGAGCTCGTCTTCACAGCCGAAGCCTCTGGAATGATGCGAACCCGAAACGTACTGGAAGCGTCACACTTGCCACCTCTTCAAGCTAAACCGCTCATTGCAGGATGAACTGATGACCGAACGGACTCTTCCCTTGTTCTACAAATCCCCGCGAGTGCTTACACCGCTCACCCACGGCAAGCACTCGCTGCAGGTGCCGCCCAACTATCGTTTCGCTGCCGATACCAACGCGGTGCCGCTTGTCGCCGAAGAAATGCCACTGGCCGCGCGCCACTACCCGGTCGTTTTCAGTGACGAGGCGACCCCGCACCCCGTAGCCATCCTTGGCCTGCAGCATCAGAAGAACCTGTTTGTCGACTGCGATGGCCGTTGGCGTGCAGGGACATACATACCGGCGTATGTCAGGCGCTATCCGTTCATTTTCTTTGAGAACGACTCGCGTACCGAGCTGACGCTGTGTGTGGACGAAGCGGCTGAGGCATTCAAGGAAGGGCCAGAGAATCCCCTTTTCGACGCCAGCGGCGAGCCGGGCGCCCTGACGCGGGGCGTCCTTGCGTTTTGCAGTGACTACCATGCCCAGCATCTGTTGGCCGCTGAACTGGGGCGCACGCTTGCGCAGGCGGATTTGCTGATCGAACACCGCGCCGACGTGACCCTCAACGACGGCCAACGCATGAGCTTGTCGGGCTTCAAGGTGATCGACCGCCAGCGCTTCGACAATCTGCCCGACGCAGCATTCCTGGAGTGGCGACGCAAGGGCTGGTTGCCGCTGATTTACAGCCACTTTTTCTCGATTGGCGCATGGTCAGCACTGATCGACCGTACGGTCGAGGTGAAGCCCTGAGTTGAACGTAACGGGCGCAGAAGCACAGCAAGCATGTTGACGCCGACCGAAATGACCGCCAGCAAAATGGATTGAGCCGACTGAAAAGTGAGCCGGGTGTTCAACCTAACCTGCTCGGATTTTGAGCAGGAGACCAGGAGTGGTCACCATGGCCATGACTGGCAAGATCCGGCGGATGTATTTCCGCGAAAAGAAGTCGGTTCGGGAGATTTCGCGACTCACGAGCCTGTCGCGTAACACGATCGACAAGTGGCTCAAGGCGCCGGTTGAACGCGAACCGGCGTACTGTCGAAAGCCCGGCCCGATCAAGCTGACACCGTATGCCGATCAGCTCACCGGCTGGCTGCGTGCCGACGCCCGCCGTTCCAAACGAGAACGGCGCACCGCCAAAGCGCTCTTTGCTGCCTTACGCGAAGCCGGTTACGAGGGCGGCTACTCACGGGTCACCGATTTTGTGCGGGCCTGGCGCCAGAACGAAGGCGCGGGCTGTACGCACCAAGCCTTCGTGCCGTTGTCGTTCGCGTTTGGCGAAGCGTTCCAGTTTGACTGGAGCGAAAAAGGTTTGGTGGTTGGCGGCATCTACTACCGGGTGTAGGCGGCGCACATGAAGCTGTGCGCGAGCCGCGCCTTCTGGCTGGTGGCTTACCCCAGTCAGGGCCATGAGATGCTGTTCGATGCACACACACGCAGCTTTGCCGCGCTAGGCGGCGTTGCACGCCGCGGTATCTACGACAACATGAAGACCGCCGTCGACAAGGTCGCCAAGGGCAAAGCCAGGGTGGTCAATGCCCGCTTTGGTGTGATGTGCGCGTACTACTTGGACTTCTGCAACGTCGCTGCCGGCTGGGAAAAGGGCGTGGTCGAAGAATGTGCAAGACAGCCGGCGGCGGATCTGGAACGAGGCGAGCGCGCAACGCTTTGCCTCCTTCGCCGAACTCAACGCCTGGCTCGCGGTGCGCTGTCAGGCGCTCTGGCAGGAACTGCGACACCCCGAACACAAGGAGTTTTGCATTGCCGAGATGCTCGAACTCGAACGTGAGCATTTGATGCCGATGCCCAGCGCTTTCGATGCTTATGTCGAAAAGCCTGCGCGCGTCTCCAGCACCTGCCTGGTGGCGGTCGCCAGCAACCGCTATTCGGTTCCCTGCGAGTGGGCCGGGCAGATGGTGAGCACCCGACTGTATCCGTCCCGTGTCGTGGTGATCGCCGACATGGCGCCGATCGCCACGCATGAACGACTCAGCGCCAGGGGACAAACGCGCTATGACTGGCAGCATTACATCCCGCTGATCGCACGCGAACCGGGGGCTCTGCGCAACGGCGCGCCCTTCAACGACATGCCTGAGCCGCTGCGGCGGCACCGCCGGCTGTCAGCACACCTTTGCAGGTGAGCACGCCGGTGCTCGCCGATACCGCCCGCTACGACAGCTTGCGACCCTTGCACCCCAATGCTCAGGTTGATGCGGGCGAGGTGCGCGACCATGCGTGACATCATCTGCGAGCTCAAACAACTGCGCCTGCATGGCATGGCGCAAGCCTGGCAGGATCTCAATGAACCGGGCCGCAGCGAGGCAGAGTCCTCACGCTGGCTGCTCGAACACCTGCTGCAGGCGGAAGTCATCGACCGCGGCACGCGCTCAATCAGCCACCCGATGCATATGGCCAAGTTTCCGATTCACCGTGATCTGGCCGGTTTTGACTCTGACCTCTATCCGGTCGATCGCAAGCTCATTGAACAGTTGGCGACGCTCGACTTCACGGCGCTGGCGCACAACGTCGTGTCAGTCGGAGGAACCGGAACGGGCAAGACGCATCTGGCGATCGCGCTTGGCGTGGCGGGCATTGCACAACGCGGCAAGTGGGCACGCTTTTACTCCACCATCGATCTGGTCAATGCGCTCGAACAGGAAAAGCAGCAAGGCAAGGCCGGGCGCATCGCGGCAAGCCTGCAGCGGATGGATCTGGTCATCTTCGATGAACTCGGTTACCTGCCCTTCAGCCAGGCCGGCGGCGCGCTGCTCTTTCACCTGCTCTCGCGCCTGTACGAACACTCCAGCGTGGTCATCACCACTAACCTGGACTTCGCCGAATGGTCCGGCGTGTTTGTCGACGCCAAGATGACCACCGCGCTACTGGACCGACTCACCCACCACTGCCACATCGTGGAAACCGGAAACGAATCCCTGCGCTACCGACACAGCCACGCGGAAGCGCGCTGACGGATCAAGGCGCGTGAGCAGGAACGACGATCACAACCAGAGCCAGATCCGGTGCCGCAAGTGGTGCAAATTTGTTCCACCCGGACCGAGCCAGCATAAACGCGCGCACGACGCACTTCGAGCAAGAAGCCTCGAAAATGATCGGAATGCGTTTGGAAAACCCTAAACTCAACCCCGGCTGATCGGTCCCCGATCAGCACCAGCCCCCAGCTCACTTTCCAGTCGGCACTGCGGCTCAGACTAAGATCGGCGCGGACAGTGTTGATCGAAACCAGCTACAAAAGGCTTACATGCAAAGCAAAAAAGCACTTAGCCCAATCGTAGGATCGGGCTAAGTGCTTGATAAATTGGTGGGCCCCCCGAGAGTCGAACTCGGCACCAACGGATTATGAGTCCGCTGCTCTAACCAGGCATGAGCTAGAGGCCCGGACGGACCGTCACAAGGACGATCCGCGGTGAAGATCAGCCCTCGCCGTCGAGGAAGCTGCGCAGTTTATCCGAACGGGACGGGTGACGCAGCTTGCGCAGCGCCTTCGCCTCGATTTGGCGGATGCGCTCGCGGGTCACGTCGAACTGCTTGCCGACCTCTTCGAGCGTGTGGTCGGTGTTCATCTCGATGCCGAAGCGCATCCGCAGAACCTTCGCTTCGCGCGGCGTCAGACTGTCGAGCACGTCCTTCGTTGCGTTGCGCAGGCCCGAGTACTCGGCGGCGTCGGCCGGAGCCACGGTCGCGGTGTCCTCGATGAAATCGCCCAGATGGGAGTCGTCGTCGTCGCCGATCGGCGTCTCCATCGAGATCGGCTCCTTGGAGATCTTCATGATCTTGCGGATCTTCTCCTCGGGCATCTCCATCTTCTTGGCCAGTGTCGCCGGATCCGGTTCGAGGCCGGTCTCCTGCAGGATCTGGCGCGAGATCCGGTTCATCTTGTTGATCGTCTCGATCATGTGCACCGGGATGCGGATCGTGCGGGCCTGGTCGGCGATCGAGCGCGTGATGGCCTGACGGATCCACCAGGTCGCATAGGTCGAGAACTTGTAGCCGCGGCGGTATTCGAACTTGTCCACCGCCTTCATCAGGCCGATGTTGCCTTCCTGAATCAGGTCGAGGAACTGCAGGCCGCGGTTCGTGTACTTCTTCGCGATCGAGATGACCAGACGCAGGTTCGCTTCGGTCATCTCGCGCTTGGCGCGGCGCATCTTCGCTTCACCGGTGGACATCTGCTTGTTGATGTCCTTGAGGTCTTTGAGCGGGATGCCGATGTGTTCCTGGAGTTCGAGCAGCTTCTGCTGTTCTTCGAGGATGGCCGGTTGCATCCGGATCAGCGTGGACGCATAGTTGGCGCCCGAGCCGATCTCGCCCTTGAGCCAGTCCATGTTGGTCTCGTTGCCGGGGAAGACCTTGATGAAGTGCAGGCGCGGCATGCCCGAGCGTTCGACGCACAGATCGAGCACCTTGCGCTCGTGCTTGCGGACGTTCTCGACCATGTGGCGGACCGTGTCGCAGAGCCTTTCGATCGAACGCGCGGTGAAGCGGATGTTCATCAGCTCGGCGCTGATCTGGCCCTGGATCTTCAGGTAGTTCTTGTCCTCGGCGCCCTTCTTCGACAGCGAGGCCATCATCTTCTCGTAGAGGTCGCGGATTACGTCGAAGCGGATCTTCGCATCGGCCTTGAGCTGCAGCTGAGACGCGCTCAGCTTGGCGGCGCCGCCGTCGTCTTCCTCTTCATCGTCGTCCTCGGTGTCGTCGAGCTCGACTTCGTCGCTGTCGGCCTGCTGCGCCGACTCTTCCGGAGCGTTGGGGTCGATCAGGCCATCGACGAGTTCGTCGATCCGCATCTCTTCACGGTCGACCTTGTCGGCCGTCGCGATGATGTCGGCGATCGTCGTCGGGCAGGCGGAGATGGCCAGCACCATGTGCTTGAGGCCATCCTCGATGCGCTTGGCAATTTCGATTTCGCCTTCGCGGGTCAGCAGTTCGACGGTGCCCATCTCGCGCATGTACATGCGGACCGGGTCGGTTGTGCGGCCGAAGTCGGAATCGACCGAGGAGAGCGCCTGTTCGGCCTCTTCCTGGGCGGCTTCGTCGTCGACGGCCTGGGGCACGTTGTCGGAGATCAGCAGCTCTTCCGCGGCGGGCGCTTCGTCATAGACCTTGATGCCCATGTCGCCGAAGGTCGAGATGATCGATTCGATCTGTTCGGCATCGACCATGTCGTCGGGCAGGTGGTCATTGACCTCGGCGTAGGTCAGGTAGCCTCTTTCCTTGCCCAGTGCGATCAGCGTCTTCAGACGGGTGCGACGCGCTTCGGCATCAGCGGGCTGTTCTGCCTGCAGGGCGAGGAGGGCGTCTTTTTCCTTGGCCTTGGCGGACTTGCTCTTGGGCGTGTCCTTGCGTGCATCTTTGGCATCTTTTTTGACGGCCATGGAATCCTCGGGGGTGTCGCGAAAACCGCGAATTTTAACGTTTTAGGGGGCGATCTGTCCAGATCTAAGCCGCTGTTTTTGTTTCGGAAAGCGCTTTGCGCCGGGCGAACAGTTCGGTCAGTCGCTGTTTGCCTTCCTGTTGTAGCAGTTGATCCGGCTGTGCGCTCAGTCGGGTGATTTCGGCGACGACGTGGGCGAGTTCGAGCTCGTGCAGCGCATCAACGAGGTAGGCTTCGACGCTTTCGTCGGCGATCAGGCCTTCCTCGATCGAACGCATCGCCAGCGCCAGCGAGGTTTCGTGCGGAGTGCCGCGAAAGTGTTCGATCCAGGCGCCGAGCGGGGCGCCAAGCAGGCTTCCGTCCTCTCCGGCGTCGACGATCGCGACCAGGGCGCCGCGTTCGGGGGTGTCGGGCAGCTGCTCGATCAGGCCCAGGGGCAGGCGCTCGCCCAGTTCGGGGCGGGAGAGCAGCGCGCGCAGCAGCTTCGATTCGAGCGGCGTGACGCGGGCGCGCGGCTGCAGCGGGGCGCGGAATTTCCCCCGGCCTTCGCTACGCGTGTAAGTCTTTTTGCTGCGCTCCGCCTGGGCGAGACCCAGCGCGCTCGTCACTTCCTCGGGGCTCAGCTGGGCCGCGAAGGCGAGTTCGCGGATCAGCTGCAGCCGCAGCACCGGAGCGCTGATCTTCGGAATCATCTCCTTCGCGACGAAGACCATCTTGGCCCGACCTTCCGCGGTCGCCAGGTCGCAGTCTTCGGCGAGCGTGTCGAGCAGGAAGCGCCCCAGCGGCGTCGCGTTTTTTGCTGCGTCCTGAAACGCCTGGGCGCCGTTGGCCCGGACAAAGGAGTCGGGGTCGTGCTCTTCGGGCAGGAACAGGAAGCTGACCAGCTTGTCGTCGGCCAGCTGCGGCAGGCTCGCTTCGAGCGCGCGGCGAGCCGCCTTGCGCCCGGCCTTGTCGCCGTCGAAGCAGAACACCAGGTGGTCGGCCTGGCGCAGCAGCTTCTGGACGTGAGTGGGTGTTGTGGCCGTGCCCAGCGTCGCGACCGCGTTGCCGACGCCGAACTGGGCCAGTGCGACGACGTCCATATAGCCTTCGACGACGATGACCGTTCCCGTTTCGCGGATCGCGACTCTCGCCTGGGGCAGACCGTAGAGTTCGCGCCCCTTTTCGAACAGTGGCGTCTCGGGCGAGTTCAGGTACTTCGGTTCGCCCGCATCGAGAATGCGCCCGCCGAACGCGATCACATTGCCCTTGCCGTCGAGGATCGGGAACATGATCCGGTCGCGGAAGCGGTCGTAGCGCCGCCCCGCTTCGTTGCTGATCACCATCCCGGCTTCGGCCAGCGCCGGCTCGTCGTATTTGGGAAAGACCGCCTGCAGAGCCTGCCAGCCGTCGGGGGCGTAGCCGATTCCGAAGCGGGCCGCGATCTCGCCGCTCAGACCGCGCTTTTTCAGGTAGCCGATCGCGCGCGGACTCGTTTTGAGCTCCCGGCGGTAGAAATTCATCGCCGTCTTCATCACCTCGAGCAGCGAACGCTGACTCTCGCGCGCCGGCGCGTCGAGCGTGACCGCTCCGTCGTCCGGCACTTCGAGGCCCATCTGCTGAGCGAGATCCTTGACCGCGTCGACGAAGCCCAGACCCGCGTATTCCATCAAAAAGCTGATCGCGGTCCCGTGCGCGCCGCAACCAAAGCAGTGATAGAACTGCTTGTTCGGGCTGACCGTGAAGGACGGCGATTTCTCGTTGTGGAAGGGGCAGCAGGCGGCGTAGTTGGCGCCGGCCTTCTTCAGCGGGACATAACGCTGAATCAGCTCGACGATATCGACGCGCGCGATCAGATCCTCGATGAAGGACTTCGGAATCATGGCCTGTCTTTGAGAGGGCGGGGGAGAGCGCTCACCCTGAACATTATAGGGAGGCCGGAGCGGGCTGCCTGCAAGAGACGGATCAGCTTGCGAGCTTCGTTTTCAGCCGGGCCGAAACCTGCGCCATGTCCGCTTTTCCGGCGAGCCTTCCCTTGAGCAGACCCATCAGTTTGCCCATCGCGGCCGGGCCGCTGGCGCCCGTCTCTGCGCAGGCGTCGTCGATCGCGGCGTCGATCTCTTCCGCGCTCATCTGTTCGGGCATGTAGGCGGACAGCACTTCGATCTCGAAGCGTTCGGCGGAGGCGAGATCCTCGCGGCCGGCGCTCGCGTACTGGCTGACCGAGTCGCGGCGCTGTTTGACCTGCTTTTCGATGACTGCCTGGATCGCGGCGTCGTCAAGGACGATGCGCTGGTCGACTTCGATCTGTTTGATCGCGGCCAGCAGCAGGCGCAGGGCGCCCAGACGGGCGGAATCCTTGGCGCGCATTGCGGCCTTCATGTCTTCGGTGATCTGGTCTTTCAAGGACATAGAACCTCGCTGGATGTTCGAAGTGCAGAAATAACAAAACGGAACGCGCCGCAAGGCGGGTTCCGTGCTGTTATGCCGATGCGAGACGCCGGATGACCGGCGTCAGCGATCAGTAGAGCTTCGGCGGCAGCTGTTGGCTGCGCAGACGCTTGTGCAGACGCTTGACGGCGGCTGCCTTCTTGCGCTTACGCTCAGCCGTCGGCTTTTCGTAGAATTCGCGCGAACGAAGCTCGGTGATCACACCGGTCTTTTCGATGGTGCGCTTGAAGCGACGGATCGCGACTTCAAACGGTTCGTTTTCCTTAAGACGGATACCCGGCATTCTCAAAACCTCTAATGTTCGGACTATTAGCTTTGCAGCGAAGCCGGGCACTATAACAGCCTTGTTTAAAAAAGCCAAGCCCATGCACGCGCGGCGTCGGTGCGCCTGCGCCGCCCGGGGCGAAGCGCCGATTCGCGATAAACTCCGCTTCCCATGCTAATTCTCGGTATCGAATCTTCCTGCGACGAGACGGGGGTCGGGCTCTACGACACGAGCCGCGGCCTGCTCGCTCATCGCCTGTACTCGCAGATCGCGCTGCACGCCCAGTACGGCGGCGTGGTGCCCGAGCTTGCCTCGCGCGACCATGTGCGCAAACTGATCCCGCTGCTCAGGGAGTGCCTGGCGGCGGCCGGTGTCGCGCCCGCCGATCTGGACGGGGTCGGCTATACAGCCGGTCCGGGGCTCGCTGGAGCCCTGCTGGTCGGGGCGGCCTTCGCCGAGGCGTACGCGCACGGCCTGGGCATTCCGGCCCTGCCCGTCCATCACCTCGAAGGTCATCTGCTTTCGCCGCTGCTCTCGGCCGATCCGCCGCGCTTCCCGTTCGTTGCGCTGCTGGTCTCGGGCGGGCATACGCAGCTGATGCGCGTCACCGGAGTCGGGGCGTATGAGCTGCTCGGCGAGACCGTCGACGATGCGGCCGGCGAGGCTTTCGACAAGACCGCGAAGCTGATCGGCCTCGACTATCCGGGCGGTCCGGCCCTGGCCGCACTGGCCGAGGGCGGCCAGGCTGGCGTGTTCAAGCTGCCCCGGCCGATGCTGCACTCGCACGACCTGCAGTTCAGCTTCTCGGGGCTGAAGACTGCGGTATTGACCGCGACGAAGGCGCCGGGCTGGACGGAGGCATCGCGTGCCGATCTGGCGGCCGAGTTTCAGGAGGCCGTCAGCGATGTGCTGGTCAGCAAGGCGATGGCCGCGCTGCGTCAGTGCGCGCTGAAGACTCTGGTGGTCGCCGGCGGGGTCGGCGCGAACCGGCGGCTGCGCGAACGGCTCAATCTGGTCGCGCACCGTGCAGGGGTGCGGGTGCACTACCCGGAGCTCGAATTCTGCTCGGACAACGGCGCGATGATTTCACTCGCGGCCGGCCTGCGCTTCGCGGCCGGCGAGAAGGGGCACAGGGACGGCGCATTCACCGTGAAGCCGCGCTGGCCTCTGGCTGAACTCGCCCGCCCCGTGGTTTGATCACTTCGAGCGGCTGCCGATCCGGCTCTCCTGGCCGCTGAACAGGCGTTTGATATTGGTCGTGTGGCGCCAGAGCAGGATCGCAGCCATCGCGCAGACCGCGCCTATCCAGCCGGGATCCGGAACCAGCCAGGCGGTGACCAGCGGTGCAGCGAGGGCGGCGGCGAGCGCCGCGGCCGACGAATAGCGCGTCGTCAGCGCGACGAGCAGCCAGATCGCCAGAACCAGAGCTCCGGCGAGCGGGCTCATCGCCAGCAGCACCCCGGCTGCGGTCGCGACGCCCTTGCCGCCCGAAAAGCGCAGGAAGATCGAAAAGACGTGACCGAGGAAGGCGAAAAGCCCGGCCATTGCGATCGCGGTCGCCGGAATGCCCAGCTGCGGGGCGAGGATTCGGGCGAGGATCACGACCAGCGAGCCCTTGAGTGCATCGCCGAGCAGAGTCAGGATCGCGGCCTTGCGGTTGCCGCTGCGCAGCACGTTGGTCGCGCCGGGATTGCCTGAGCCGTAAGCGCGCGGATCGGCGAGGCCCAGGATCCGGCTGACGATCACCGCGAAGGGAAGGGATCCGGCCAGATAGGCAGCGAAAAAGAGGGCGGCACTGGTGAGCATCGGTTCAGTTTGAGAGAGGAGTGGAAATGGATTTCATTTTTGTCGAAGGGCTGCAGGTCGAGGCCTCGATCGGGATTTATCAGCGTGAGCTCAGGACTTTGCAGCCGCTCGAAATCGAGCTGAACATTGGCGTGCCGGACGGCGCCGGAGCGCATGACGATATCGCGGACACGATTGACTACGACAAGGTCGTCGAGCGAATCCGCCAACTGCTGACGGAGCGGCATTTCATGCTGCTGGAAACGCTGGGCGAGTCCATCGCCGAACTGCTCATTTCCGAATTCGCATCCCCCTGGGTTCGAGTGTCGATTGCCAAGATGGGGGTGATGCGGGGCGTGAAGCGGGTCGGGGTATTGATCGAACGCGGCCGGGAAGGAATCTCCCCGCCGCGTTTGTGATCAGCATCCGGCGCGAGCCGGATGCCAAAGGCCTCAGGCCTTGATTTCGAGCTCGGCCAGCGGCTTGCCCTGGGCGAGCCAGTCCTGGACCCATTGCGGCTTGCGGCCGCGGCCGGTCCACGTCTGGCTTTGATCGGCCGGGTTTTTGTACTTGGCTTCGCCGACGGTCTTGCGGCCGCCCGCCTTCTTGGCGCCAGCCTTGCGGCCCGGGCGGCCCTTGGCGGCGGGAGCGGCCTTGACCGGGGCGCCGAACAGTTCTTCGATCGCAATGCCGGCCTTGGCGGCGAGCTTTTGAACTTCACGCATCACGTCTTTCTTGGTCGACGTGGCGCGACGAGCGGTCTCGGCTTCAACGCGCTTGGCAAGACGATTCAGATCGGCGAGGCTCAGCTTGCTCAGTTCGGCGGCGCTAAATTTGCTCGGTTCCATGAGTTTTTCTTTCCCCTTGTTGAGCCGCACCGGAGTCGATCCAGCTCAGTGATGTTATTGGAATGCAACGCATTGATTCTCGCCCAATAATTCGGAAAGCGAAAGGGCAATTTGGATAAAAATTGTTCATGCCCGTGGATGATGTTGCGCATGGAGTTGTTTGAGTCGTTCGCGCGCAATGTGCGTATAGACCTGGGTTGTCGTTATGTCAGCGTGACCCAGCAGCATTTGCACGACCCGCAGATCGGCTCCGTGATTGAGCAGATGCGTCGCAAAGGCATGGCGCAGCGTGTGCGGAGAAATCCACTCGCTGGCAATTGAACAGCTCAACGCGTGGTTCTTTATCAGGCGCCAGAAGCGTTGCCGCGTCATCGCCCCGGCCCGTGCGGTCACGAAAAGCGCTTCGCTGCTGTGCCCGGCGAGCAGCGCGGGGCGCGCTTCTTCCGTATAGCGGACAATCCATTCGACGGCCAATTCGCCCAGCGGAACGATGCGTTCCTTGCTGCCCTTGCCGAAAGTGCGCACGACTCCGCCCCGGGTATCGATATCGGTCATTCGCAGTCCGACCAGTTCGCTGACGCGCAGACCGCAGGCGTAAAGCGTCTCGAGCATCGCGCGATCCCTGAGGCCCAGCGGCGTTGCAATATCCGGCGCACCGAGAAGGGCTTCGACCTGGGCTTCGGACAAGGTTCTGGGGTGGCGTTCGGCGCGCGCCGGAGATGCGATCGCGCGGGTCGGGTCGCGCGCGATGCGCGCCTCGACGATCTGCTGGCGGTAATAGCGGCGCAGCGCGGCGAGCAGGCGGCGCTGGCTGGTCAGTTTGGCGTGCGGCGAGAATTCGCGCAGATAGCCCTGGATGTCTGCCTCTGCCGCTTCATTGAGGCCGATTCCCCGCTGATCGAGCCAGAGCGCAAATCCGGCCAGATCGCTGCGGTATCCGGCCAATGTATTGCGGGCAAGCCCGTCGGCCAGCCAGATCGAATCGCAGAATTCGTCGAGCGCGCGGGCGATATCCGGAGGCAGGTTCCGGCGCGTAGCCGAAGGCGCGTTCATGTCCGGAAAACCTGCTTTGGCGATCAGCTGCGCACTTCGCCGTTGCCAAAGACGACCCATTTCTCGCTGGTCAGGCCTTCGAGGCCGACTGGCCCGCGGGCGTGGAGCTTGTCGGTCGAAATGCCGATTTCAGCGCCCAGGCCGTATTCAAAACCGTCTGCAAAGCGGGTCGAGGCATTGATCATCACCGAGCTCGAATCGACTTCGCGCAGGAAGCGCATCGCCCGGGAATGGTTCTCGGTGATGATCGCTTCGGTGTGGCGCGACGAATATTCGTCGATATGGGCGATCGCCTCGTCGAGTCCGGCGACGACACGGATCGCGATGATCGGGGCGAGGAATTCGGTCGCGTAGTCTTCAGTCGTTGCGGCGCTCACCGCAATCTTCGCGGCCGCGAGGATTGCGCAGCTCTTCTCGCAACCGCGCATTTCGACGCCTTTGTCCGCATAGATTCTTCCGATCGCCGGCAGGAATTCGCGGGCGACGCTTTGCGCGACGAGCAGGGTTTCGGTCGTATTGCAGGTGCCATAGCGCTGGGTCTTCGCATTGTCGGCGATGCGCAGCGCCTTTTCGGGATCGGCGCTGTCATCGACATAGACGTGGCAATTGCCGTCCAGGTGCTTGATGACCGGCACCCGCGCATCCTCGGTGATCCGCGCAATCAGGCTCTTGCCGCCGCGCGGCACGATCACGTCGACGAATTCCGGCATCGTGATCAGTGCGCCGACTGCGGCCCGGTCGGTCGTTTCGACGACCTGGATCGCCTGCTCGGGCAGGCCTGCCGCGACAAGTCCTTCGCGGACGCAGGCAGCGATCGCCTGGTTGCAGTGCAAGGCCTCGCGGCCGCCGCGCAGGATTGCAGCATTGCCGCTCTTCAGGCACAGACCGGCCGCATCGGCGGTGACGTTGGGGCGGGCTTCGTAGATGATGCCGATCACGCCGAGCGGAACGCGCATCTTGCCGACCGAGATGCCGCTGGGCCGGCGCTTGAGTCCGGTGATCTCGCCGACCGGATCGGGAAGGCTGGCGATCTGTTCGAGACCGGCGGCCATCGCTTCGACGGTTTTTGCACTCAGCGTCAGCCTGTCGATCATCGCCGGCTCCAGTCCTTCCTCCCGGGCCTGGGCCAGGTCACGAGCATTGGCGGCGAGCAGATCCGCCTCCTTGCTGCGGATCAGTGCAGCGATATTGCGCAAAGCCTGATCCTTGGCAGCGGTCGAGCTCGCGGCCATCGCCCGCGAGGCGATTCGGGCGTTGCGGCCCAAGGTTTGCATGTAGTGCGTGATGTCCATGGGAGGAGCCTGCCGAGTGCGCAAAGCGCCATTGTCGCATCGCTGTACGAGCGTGGCCAAGAGGCGGTCCGGCTTGAGCGCTTTTTGTGGCAGTAGCCGCGCAGAATCCTGTCTGCTCCCTAAACCGGAAAAACCGCATCCCATTTTCATCCGCGTTGTCATATCATCGGCTTGGTTTGTGCTGGGAATGAAACCCTTTGTGGCGGGACTGGAGAGCGCCGCCAGGATTCGACTTTCCTTGCCAGAGATCAGAGAGGGCGCGATGAGGACGCGGGAATGCGGATGGCTGGCGGCGCTTAGCTTGGCGAGCCTGTCCGGATGCGCGCTGGATGCTGACTGGTTGGTGCTGCTGCCCGGGCTCAGCTTCGGTCTGGGCGGGCTCCTGCTCGCCGTCGCCGGTCTGGCCCTGCTGGTCGCGAGCCGCAGACAGGCGGGCATGATCCGTCGGATGCGGGATTTCTCCGACGGGGTGGGCGTCGTGCTGTGGAAGATGGATCCCGCCAGCGGGCGCTACCTCCAGGTTTCCCGGCGCGCCGAGGCTCTGCTCGGTTACCCCTGCGAGGCATGGCTGGCCGAGGATTTCTGGCGCGAGCACCTTCACCCTGAAGACCGGGAGTTTGCCTGCAATCTGCGCGCGACCCAGCTTGCGCTGGGTCTGAACCACGAGATCGAATACCGGATGGTCGATGCCGGCGGGCACGAGGTGGCCGTTCGCGATACGGCCTCGGTGCTGCGCGACCAGCGCGGCTGCATCACCGGCCTGGCGGGCGTGTTGATCGACGTGTCCGCGCACCGGGCGCTGGTTCAGGCCCTGGACGAGAGCGAATCGCGTTTTCGCAAGGTGATGGAGCAGATCCCGAACATCGCGGTTCAAGGCTACGACAGCGAGAGGCGGGTCGTGTTCTGGAACAGCGCCAGCGAACGGGTCTATGGCTGGAGTCAGCAGGAAGCTCTGGGCAAGAGGCTGGAGGATCTGATCATCCCCGACGCGATGCGCGAGGACGTGATCGAGCTGCATCGCCGATGGCTTGAGTACGGCGAGGCGATTCCGGCCGGAGAGCTCGCGCTCAGGACCAAGGGCGGGGCGACCGTGCCGGTCTTCTCCTGCCATGTGCTGACGCGCAATGCGCACGGCACAGCCGAGATGTACTGCCTGGACGTCGAGATGGAGGATGTCAAGCGCACCGAAGCGGCCTGGCGGGAGAGCGAACGGCGCTTCCAGCTGATGTTCGCGAAGGCCGAGGTCGGACTCGCGCTGCGCACGCTGGACGGGCGGCTCACCCAGGTCAACCCGAAGATCTGTTCCATCCTCGGCTATCCGGAGGACCAGCTGCTCTGCCTCGATCTGGCGGCGCTGACCTACCCGGACGATCTGCCTGCCGAGCTCGAAGCGATCGCGGCCTGCCTGGATGGGCGGCAGAGCAGCTATTCGCTCGAGAAGCGCTACGTCCGGCACGATGGCTCGACGGTCTGGGCCCAGGTCACGTCTTCGCTGATCCGCGACGAATCGGGTGGGGCGACGCAGTTCATGACTGTCGTCGAAGACATCAGCCAGCGCAAGGACCGGGAGGCGCAGATCGCCTGGCTCGCGCATCACGATTCACTGACCGATCTTCCCAATCGTGCCCTGCTGCGCGACCGGCTGGAGCGCTCGATCGCGCGCGCGCAGCGTCGCGAGAGGCGGGCCGCGTTGCTGGTCCTCGATCTGGACCGCTTCAAGACGATCAACGATTCGCTGGGGCACGCGGTCGGCGATCAGCTGCTGCAGCAAGTGGCCTTGCGCCTCAGAAATGCGGTGCGCGAGACCGATACGGTCAGCCGGCAGGGGGGGGACGAATTCCTGATCGTGCTCGGCGAGATTTCCGATCTCGAGGACATCGCGCGGATCGTCCAGAAGATCCTCGAGCGGATGGAATTGCCTTTCGAGCTCGCCGGCCAGAGCCTGTCCAGCTCGGTCAGCATAGGCATCTCGGTCTTTCCGGACGATGGCGCGGATAGCGATACGCTGCTCAAAAACGCGGATTCGGCGATGTATTGCGCGAAGGAGGGCGGGCGCAATACTTTCCGCTTCTATGCCGAAGCGATGAACGAGAGCGCGCTCGAGCGCCTGAAGATGGAGAGCGCGTTGCGCCTCGCGATCGAGCGCGACGAGCTGACGCTGCATTACCAGCCCCAGGTCGAGCTGGCCGGGCGCAGCCTGCTCGGCGTCGAAGCGCTGCTGCGCTGGAACAGCGCGACTCTGGGTTCGGTTCCGCCGGGGCGCTTCATCCCGGTCGCCGAAGACAGCGGTCTGATCGTCGCGATTGGGCAGTGGGTGCTCGCTCAGGCCTGTGAGCAGGTCAGGCGCTGGCGCAAAGAGGGGGTGGGCGACATCTGTATCGCGGTCAATCTGTCGGCGCTGCAGTTCCGGCGCAGCGACATCGTCGCGACGGTTCGCGATGCGATCGAGGGCAGCGCGATTCCCGCGCACCTGATCGAGCTGGAGCTGACCGAATCGCTGCTGATGCAGAACGCCGAAGACGTGCTGAGGACGATGCGCGAGCTCAAGGCTCTGGGCGTTCGCCTGTCGATCGACGACTTCGGGACCGGCTATTCGAGCCTCTCCTATCTGAAGCGTTTTCCGGTGGATCGGCTCAAGGTCGATCGCAGCTTCGTCAAGGATGCCGCCGAGAATCCCGACGATGCGGCGATCGTTCGCGCGATCATCCAGCTCGGCAAGAGCCTCAAGCTCGACGTGATCGCCGAAGGCGCGGAAACCGCGGCACAGATCGACTTTCTCACCGCCGAGGGGTGTCACTCGGTCCAGGGCTATTACTTTGCGCGGCCGCAGCCCGAGCGGGAGATCCGCGCGTTGCTGACCCTCGCCGCGATCCCGCCAGCCACCTGAGTCTTCTCAGTGCGAAGTCTTGGCGGGACTTTCGGTCGGGTGATCCAGAGCTTTGGCCTGCTCTTCGCTGACGATCTCGGCAAGGTTGACCACTTTGTGCACGCCGGATGCCGCTGTCGCAATCCGGACCGCCTCGTCGCTCTCACGCTGGGTCAGGATGCCCATCAGGTAAACCGTCCCGGATTCGGTGATGACCTTGACCTGGGCCCCGGAGACCACTTTGGATCCGAGCAGCAGGGTCTTCAGGTTCGAAGTGACGAGAGCGTCCCCACTCTGTCGGGTGAAGGAAGCCTTGGACGCGACCCGGATCTCGTTGTGCACGACGCGGATCTGGTAGGGCAGCGTCGACACCTGCTGTGCAGCTTCCTGTTTCGCGCTCTCGGAGGGCACTTCGCCCGAGATCAGCACGATGCGGTTGAAGCTGGTCACCGAGACCCGGCCCCAGGAACCCAGCTTCTCCTTGATCCTCGACTCGAGACGGCTCTCGATGCTGCCGTCCTCGATCTGGGTGCCATAGGTGCGGCGGTCTATCGTTGCCGCGATGCCGATCCCGACACCGGTCGCGGCGATCGGAATGCAGGCGCTCAGGGTCGAGGCCAGGGCCAGGGCGAGGATGACAGTACGGATTTTCATGATTCGGCTCCCAGTAGCAGGCAATCTATCCCATCGCACAGGCAGTGAATGATCAGCAGGTGGATTTCCTGGATGCGTGCGCTGCGTTGATGGGGGACGCAGATCAGCACATCGTTCTCATTCAGCAGTTCCGCTATCTTCCCCGGTTTTTCACCGCTCAGCGCGATGACCTTGATGTCGCGCTGGTGGGCCGCATCGATCGCCGCAACGATGTTCGCGGCGTTGCCCGAAGGGCAGATCGCGAGCAGCGTGTCGCCTGCCTGTCCCAGCCCGCGCACCTGACGGGCAAAGACCTGTTCGAAGGATTCGTCGTTGGCGGTCGAAGTCAGCACTGATGCGTCGGTCGTCAGCGCCAGCGCCGCCAGTTCGGGGCGTTCGCGCTCGAAGCGGCCGATCAGCTCGGACGCGAAGTGCTGGGCGCCGGCGGCCGAGCCGCCGTTGCCGCAAGCGAGGATCTTCCCGTTGTTGAACAGGGTTTCGGTCAGGGTCTCGACGGCCAGCGCGATCGGCGCGGCGAGTGTCTCGATCGAAGCGAGCGTCGCGTTGGCGTTCTCTTCGAATTGGCGGGAAACGTGGGCGATCAGATCCATCCGGTACTCCTGGAATTCAGCCCGAAAGTCTAGCATGAGGCCCGGGGCGTCCTGTCGGGCGAGCAGGTATCATGAGAGGCATGTCTGCCTGCACGATCCGCTCGCCTCGCGACCCCTGGAATGCCTTGTTCGCGCCGCTTCGCTGCGATGGGCTCGCGCCCTGGCTGCGCCACGAGGAATCGCTGACCGACAGGATCTCGTCGCGCAGTTCCCGCTTCGAAGTGCGCGTGCTCAGTCAGCGCTTCGCCGCGCTTCTGCCCGACGAAGTACGCCTGCTGGGCCGAACGCGGATCGCCCGGGTCCGCGTTCGCGAAGTGCTGCTCTGCGCTGACGGGCGTGCCGTCGTGTTCGCCCGCTCGCTCGTCGCGTGTGGCTCCGGCCCCTGGCGCGAATGGCAGGATCTGGGGACAAGGCCGCTCGCGTGCCTGCTCTTTGGCGATCCCATGGTGAGCCGGACCCGCCTCGCCTTTCGCCGGCTGGGGAGCGGGGATCCGCGCGTGCGCGCCGCGCGAGCGGTTTCGGGCGCACAGGGTCCGCTTTGGGCGAGACGGCGCAGCTTCCTGCGCGGAGGCTCCCCCTTGCTGCTGACCGAGGTTTTTTTGCCGGCAATTCTGGAGCTCGGATCATGAACCTGATCGAAAGACTCGATCGCTACGAAAAATTGATGAGGCTGGACAAGCCGATCGGCATCCTGCTTCTGCTCTGGCCGACCCTGTGGGCGCTGTGGTTCGCCTGCGACGGCCAGCCTTCGCCGACCCTGATCGGGATTTTCGCGCTCGGCACGGTGCTGATGCGCTCGGCCGGCTGCGTGATCAACGACTATGCGGATCGCGCTTTCGACGGCCACGTCGAGCGCACGCGCGAGCGGCCGCTGGTGAGCGGAGCGGTCTCGGCAAAAGAGGCGCTGATCCTCGCCGCGCTGCTCGCGATCCTGTCCTTCTGTCTGATCGTCAGGCTGAACCGCCTCGTCTGGTGGCTGTCGGTGCCGGCCCTCTTCCTCGCCGCGAGCTATCCGTACACGAAGCGCTTTCTCGCGATCCCGCAGGCCTATCTGGGAATCGCCTTCGGTTTCGGCATCCCGATGGCTTTCGCCGCCGCCTGGCAGAGCGTGCCGCCCGTCGCCTGGGTCATGCTGCTCGCCAACGTGTTCTGGGCGATCGCCTACGACACCGAGTACGCAATCGTCGACCGGCCCGACGACCTGAAGATCGGCATCAAGACCAGCGCGATCACTTTCGGTCGCTTCGACGTTCTGGCCGTCATGCTCTGCTATCTGGTGACGTTGGCTCTGCTGTCCTGGGTGGGCTGGCAGTTCCACCGCGGTCCGATCTACTTCGCGGGTATCGCGATCGCCGCGCTGATCGCGCTCTACCACTACTGGCTGATCCGGGAGCGCGACCGCTCCCGCTGCTTCAAGGCCTTTCTGCACAACAACTGGATAGGGGCGGTTATCTTCGCAGGTCTCGTGCTCGACTACGCGCTGGCTCTGGGCCGTTCCGTGCGGCTGCCGGCCTCTTTCCAGGTCTTCTTTGGATAAAGCCATGCGTTACAAGGATCTGCGTGAATTCATCGCCCTGCTCGAAGAGCGTGGCGAGCTCAAGCGCATAGCCGTTCCCGTCGCGACCGAATTCGAGATCACCGAGATCGCCGACCGGGTTCTGCGTGCCGGCGGCCCGGCACTGCTCTTCGAGAAGCCGACCGTCAAGGGCGAGCTCAATGAGATCCCGGTGCTCGCGAACCTGTTCGGCACGCCGGAGCGGGTCGCGCTGGGCATGGGCGAGGAGGGCGACTGGAAGAGCGCGCTGCGCGAAGTCGGCAAGCTGCTCGCTTTTCTGAAGGAACCCGAACCTCCGAAGGGGCTCAAGGATGCCTGGGAGAAGCTGCCCATCTTCCGTCAGGTCCTGAACATGACGCCCAAGCTCGTCGGCTCGGCGCCCTGCCAGGAAATGGTCTGGGAAGGCGACGCGGTCGACCTCTCCCGGCTGCCGATCCAGCACTGCTGGCCCGGCGATGTCGCGCCGCTCGTGACCTGGGGCCTGGTCGTGACCCGCGGGCCGCAGAAAGCGCGGCAGAATCTGGGCATCTACCGCCAGCAGCTGCTCGCGAAGAACCGGCTCGTCATGCGCTGGCTCGCCCACCGCGGCGGCGCGCTCGATTTCCGCGAATTCCAGCAGGCCCATCCGGGCCAGCCTTTCCCGGTCGCGGTCGCGTTGGGCTGCGATCCGGCAACGATACTCGCTGCGGTGACTCCGGTTCCGGATTCGCTGTCCGAATACCAGTTCGCAGGTCTGCTGCGCGGCGCGAAGACCGAATTGGTCAAATGCCTGGGCTCGGACCTGCAGGTGCCGGCCAGCGCCGAGATCGTGCTCGAAGGCGTGATCCACCCGGGAGATGTCGCGGCCGAGGGGCCTTACGGAGATCACACCGGCTATTACAACGAGGTCTCCGAGTTCCCGGTCTTCACGGTCGAGCGGATCACGCTGCGCCGCAAGCCGGTCTATCTGTCGACCTACACGGGCAAGCCGCCCGACGAGCCGGCGATGTTAGGCCTCGCGCTGAACGAGGTATTCGTGCCCTTGCTGGTCAAGCAGTTTCCCGAGATCGTCGACTTCTACCTGCCGCCCGAGGGCTGCTCTTACCGCCTCGCCGTGGTCAGCATCCGCAAGGCCTATCCGGGTCACGCGAAGCGGGTCATGTTCGGGATCTGGAGCTTCCTGCGCCAGTTCATGTACACGAAGTTCATCATCGTCGTCGACGAGGACATCGACATCCGCGACTGGAAGGAAGTGATCTGGGCGCTCACGACCCGGGTCGATGCGACGCGCGACACGACCCTCGTCGACAACACGCCGATCGACTACCTCGACTTCGCGTCCCCGGTGGCCGGTCTGGGCAGCAAGATGGGCATCGATGCGACGAACAAATGGCCGGGCGAAACCCCGCGCGAATGGGGCAGGCCGATAGAGATGGACCCGGCCGTCAAAGGCCGCGTCGACGAGATCTGGGACTCCCTGGGCCTCTGATCCCGGCGACCCCTCTCCCGCTGGTGCGGGCGAGGGGGAAATCGCAACGGCTATTTCTGTTGCCAGCCGCCGCCGCTCGCCTTGATCAGCGCGACCGAGGCGGCGAGGCGGCGGCCCTGAAGTTCGATCACGCTGCGCTCGCTCGCGAGCGCTGTGACCTGGGACTGGACGACCGAGAGGTAAGTCGCGGTCCCGGCCCGATACTGGTTGGTCACGATCGCGAGCGATTCGCGCGCTCCGGCCAAGGCTTCGCGCTGCAGGCGCTCTTCCTGGTCGAGCTGGCGCAGCGCGGCCAGATCATCCTCGACTTCGCCGAATGCGCTGAGAACGGCTTGGCGGTAGCTCGCGACCGTCGCTTCCCAGTTCGCCTGGGCCTGGGCTTTCGCCGCGCTGCGCGCCCCGCCGTCGAACAGTGTCGCGGCCAGCTCGGGGCCCAGAGACCAGATGCGGTTGGGCAGCGAAAACCAGTCCGCGAAGCTGCTGCTGTGGTAGCCGCCGCTCGCGGCGAGTGACAGAGTTGGATACCAGGCGGCCTGAGCGACGCCGATCTCGGCGTTCGCGGCGGCGACGCGGCGCTCGGCCGCGGCGATGTCGGGACGGCGCTGCAGCAGTTCCGCAGGCAGCACCTCCGGGATTGCCGGCGGCGTTGCGAGTGCATTGGTCGGCGCGAGCGTGAAGTCGGCCGGTGCGCGTCCGAGCTGGATCGCCAGCGCGTGTTCGAGCTGGGTCCGGGAGAGTTCGAGCTCCACAACTTGGGCTTTGGCGCTCGCGAGCTGGGTCTCGGCCTGAGCCACGTCGGCGCGCGTCGCGACGCCGGAGGCGAGACGGTTGCGGGTCAGCTCCAACGCTTTTTGATAGGCGGCGACGGTCTGCGTATAGAGCTTGAGCTGCTGATCCGCGATGCGCAGCGCGAAGTAGTTCTGCGCGAACAGCGCGCGGGCCGAGAGCCGCGCCGATTCGAGGTCTCCGGCGCTGGCCTGGGCACTGGCCTGGGCCGCTTCGCTGGCGCGGCGCACGCGCCCCCACAGGTCGAGCTCCCAGCTCGCGGTCAGATCCGCCGCATAGCTGTTCGTGGTGGTCTTGGTGCTGCCGCTCTGGCCGCGGCTGCCCGACGCATCGGCCTTGACGGTCGGGAAGAGACCGGCGCGGGCGCTCGCCGATTGCGCGAGCGCGGCGCGGTACTGGGCTTCGGCGAGGCGGATGTTCTGGTTGCCCAGATCGACCCGGGCGAGATGCGCGTCGAGTTCGGCATCGCCGAAGGCCTGCCACCAGCTGCCGCGCGCCAGATCGTCGGCGGGGCGGGCGCTCTGCCAGTTCTTGCCGGCCATCGTCTGTTCGCGGAACTGCTCGGGCACCGACGCGTCGGGGCGGACGTAGTCGGGACCCACAGCGCAGCCGGCGAGCAGCATCAGCAGAGGGAGGGGGCGGAGGATTGCGGGGATCGTCATGCGTTTTCCTGCGGCACGAGTTCTCCGCTGCCGTGGCGCAGACTCAGGGTCCAGCGGCGGAAGCGGTCGAGGTAGAGATAGACGACGGGCGTCGTGTACAGCGTCAGAAGCTGGCTGACCGCGAGCCCCCCGACGATCGCGATGCCGAGCGGCCGGCGCAGCTCGGCGCCGTCGCCGGAGCCGAGCGCGAGCGGCACGGCGCCCAGCATCGCCGCCATCGTCGTCATCATGATCGGGCGAAAGCGCAGACCCGCCGCGCGGTGGATCGCCTCGCGCGGCGAGAGCTGTTCACGGCGCTCCGCGTCGAGCGCGAAGTCGATCATCATGATCGCGTTCTTCTTGACGATGCCGATCAGCAGCAGCACGCCGATCAGCGCGATGATGCTGAACTCGGTTCCGGTCGCGAGCAGCGCGAGCAGCGCGCCGACGCCGGCCGAGGGCAGGGTCGAGATGATCGTCAGCGGGTGGATCAGGCTCTCGTAGAGGATGCCCAGCACCAGATAGACCGTGATCAGCGCGGTCAGGATCAGCAGGGGCTGGCTGGACAGCGATGCCTGGAAGGCGTTGGCGGTGCCCTGGAAGCTGCCATGCACGCTGGCTGGCACGCCGATTCTCGCCATCGCGTCGCTGATCGCGTCCGTCGCTTCGGACAGCGACACGCCGATCGGCAGGTTGAACGAGATCGTCGAGGCGGCGGACAGACCCTGGTGATTGACCGACAGCGGGGTCGCGGTCGGCCCCCAGCTCGCGAACTGGGACAGCGGTACCGCGAGGCCGCCCGCATTGGTCACATAGGTCTGCTTCAGCGCGTCGGGTCCGGTGCGGAATTCCGGCGCCACCTCCATCACGACGTGGTACTGGTTCAGCGGTTCGTAGATCGTCGAGACCTGGCGCTGGCCGAACGCGTCGTTGAGCAGGCTGGTGATCTGTTTCGTGTTCAGGCCCAGCCGCATCGCCGCATCGCGGTTGATCACCAGCGTCGTCTGCTGGCCGTGATCCTCCTGGTCGGTATTGACATCGGCGAGCTGCGGCAGGCGCGTCAGTGCCGCGCGGATCTTCGGTTCCCAGGTGCGCAAGGCGGAAAGCTCGTCGGCCTGCAGCGTGTACTGGTACTGCGCGTTGCTCGAGCGGCCGCCGACGCGGATGTCCTGGACCGCGACCATGAACAGGTTCGCTCCGGGAATCCGCGCGGTCTTCTTGCGCAGCCGGGCGATCACTTCATCGACCGACTCCCGGCGCTCGCGAACCGGTTTGAGCGAGACGAAAAGCCGCGCGCTGTTGGTCTGCCCGCCCCCCGTATAGCCGGTCACCGAATCGACGGCGGGATCCCGGCGGACAATCGCGACGAAAGCCTCCATCTTGCCCCGCATCGCCTGGAAGGAGATGCTCTGATCGGCCTGGACGAAGCCCATGACCCGGCCGGTGTCCTGCTGCGGGAAGAAGCCCTTGGGCACGACGCCATAGAGCAGCACGTTCAGCGCGATCGTCGCAGCGAGCAGGCCCATCATCAGCGGGCCGTGGTCTAGTGCCCAAGCGAGCGAGCGGCTGTAGCCGCGGGTCAGCCGGGTGAGCAGGCGCTCGGCGAAGGCGGCGAGGCGGCCGGGGGGCTCGGGGCTGACGGGTTTGAGGAGGCGCGAGCACATCATCGGCGTCGTCGTCAGCGAGACGACGAGCGAGATCAGGATCGCGACCGACAGCGTGACCGCGAACTCGCGGAAGAGCCGGCCGACGATGCCGCCCATCGCCAGAATCGGGATGAAGACCGCGATCAGCGACACGCTGATCGAGATCACCGTGAAGCCGACCTCGCGGGCGCCGCGCAGCGCCGCCGCAAAAGGTTTTTCTCCGGCCTCGATGTGGCGGCTGATGTTTTCGAGCACGACGATCGCGTCATCGACGACGAAACCGGTCGCGATCGTCAGCGCCATCAGCGACAGGTTGTCCAGGCTGTAGCCGGCCAGATACATCACGCCAAACGTGCCGATCAGCGAGACCGGCACTGCGACGGCAGGAATCAGCGTCGCCCGTCCCCGGCGCAGGAACAGGAAGACGACCATGACGACCAGCGCGACCGAGATCAGCAGGGTCCGTTCGACTTCGCGCAGCGATGCGCGGATCGTCGGCGTCCGGTCCATCACGACATCGAGCTTGATCGCGGCTGGAACCGAAGCGCGCAGCATCGGCAGCTGGGCGCGGATCCGGTCCACGGTGTCGATGATGTTCGCACCGGGCTGGCGGTTGATGATCAGCAGCACCGAGGGCTTACCGTCGGCGACGCCGGCGTTGCGCTCGTCCTCGACCGAGTCGCGGATCGTCGCGACATCGGAGAGCCTGACCGGGGCGCCGTTCTTCCACGACACGACCAGCGGGATGTATTCCTTCGCGGTCTTCGCCTGATCGTTGACGGCGATCTGCCAACGGTGTTCGCCGTCCTGTAGCGAGCCGGTCGGGCGATTCGCATTGAAGTTGGCGATCGCGGTGCGCACCGTCTCGAGCGCGACTCCGTAGTGGTTCAGCTGGGTCGGGTTCAGCTCGACGCGCACGGCTGGCAGCGAGCTGCCGCCGACATTGACCTGACCGACCCCCTGGATCTGGGCGATCTTCTGCGCGAGCACCGTCGAGGCGGCGTCGTACATCTGGCCCTTGCTCATCGTGTCGGAGGTCAGCGCGAGCATGATGATCGGCGCGTCAGCCGGGTTCACCTTCCGGTAGGTCGGATTGCGGGTCAGGCTCGATGGCAGACTGGCGCGCGCGGCGTTGATCGCCGCCTGGACATCGTTGGCCGCGCCCTCGATGTCACGCGCCAAATCGAACTGCAGCGTGATCCGGGACTGGCCCAGCGAGCTGCTCGAAGTCATCTCGGTGACTCCGGCGATCTGCCCCAGCGAGCGCTCCAGCGGTGTCGCGATCGTCGCCGCCATCGTCTCGGGGCTGGCGCCGGGCAGATTCGCCGAGACCGAGATCGTCGGGAAGTCGACCTGGGGCAGAGGCGAGACCGGCAGCAGGCTGTAGGCGACCAGTCCGGCCAGCGCGATGCCCAGGCTCAGCAGCGTCGTCGCGACCGGGCGGCGGATGAAGATCTCGGAGAAGTTCATGCCGCCGGGCTCTCGTCGGCGAGCGGCGCGCCGCGCAGGCGGCGGGCGAGGCGATCGAACGCGAGGTAGATCACCGGCGTCGTGAACAGCGTCAGCACCTGGCTCACCAGAAGGCCACCGACCATCGTGATGCCGAGCGGGCGCCTCAGCTCGGATCCGACGCCCGAGCCCAGCATCAGCGGCAGCGCACCCAAGAGCGCAGCCAGAGTCGTCATCAGGATCGGCCGGAAGCGCAGCAGACAGGCCTGATAGATCGCCTCCGCCGGGCTCTTGCCTTCATTGCGCTCGGCGTCGAGCGCGAAGTCGATCATCATGATTGCGTTCTTCTTGACGATACCGATCAACAGCACGATGCCGATCACGCCGACGATTCCCAGATCGCTGCCGGAGACGAGAAGCGCGAGCAGCGCGCCGACTCCGGCCGAGGGCAGGGTCGAGAGGATCGTGACCGGGTGGATGTAGCTCTCGTAGAGCACGCCGAGCACGATGTACATCGTCACGACCGCGGCGAGGATCAGCAGCAGCGTGCTGTTCAGCGAGGACTGGAAGGCCTGGGCCGCGCCCTGGAAGCTGGTCTGCAGGCTCGCCGGCAGCGCCATCTCGCCCTCGATCGCGTGGATCCGCTCGACCGCATCGCCCAGCGCGACGCCGGGGGCGAGGTTGAACGAGATCGTCGCGGACGGGAACTGACCGAGGTGGCTCACCGCGAGCGATGTCGGCCGTTCGACGACGTGGGCGATCGCCGCGAGCGGCACCATCTGGCCGGAGGCGCCCGGGATGTGGATCGCTTCGAGCGCGGCCAGACCTTGATGGAAGCGGGGCTCGGCTTCGAGCACGACCCGGTATTGGTTGGACTGGGTGAAGATCGTCGAGACGAGGCGCTGACCGAAAGCGCTGTACAGCGCGTTGTCGATCGCGTTCATCGTGATGCCCTGGCGACCGGCTGCGTCCCTGTCCACTTCGATCCAGGCCTGCCGGCCCTGCTCCTGAAGGTCGCTCGCGACGTCGGCGAGAATCGGTTCGCGGGAGAGCCGTTCGACGAGCTTGGGAACCCACAGGCTCAGCCGTGCCGGGTCGGAGTCCTCCAGCGTGAACTGGTACTGGGTGCGGCTGATCCGGTCCTCGATGGTCAGATCCTGGACCGGCTGCATGTAGAGCGTGATGCCCGACACCGTCGAGACGCGCGTCTGCAGCCGGCGGATCACGTCGGAGGCGGAGATCCCGCGCTCGGCGAGCGGTTTCAGGTTGATCAGCAGGCGGCCGGAATTGAGCGTCGCGTTGTTGCCATCGACGCCGATGAACGAGGACAGGCTCTCGACGGCCGGATCCTTGAGGATCTCGCGCGCGAGCGCCTGCTGGCGATCCGCCATCGCCGGGAAAGAGATCGCTTGCGACGCGTCCGAGATCCCCTGGATCACGCCGGTGTCCTGAACCGGGAAGAAGCCCTTGGGCACAACGATGTAGAGCAGCACGGTCAGCGCCAGAGTCGCGATCGCGACCGCGAGCGTTGCGCCCTGATGTTTGAGTACCCAGCCGAGGCACCTGCCGTAGCCGGCGATGACCCGCTCAAAGAACGCGCCCATCGCGTGATAGAAGCGGCCCTGTTTGTCCTCGGGCACATGGCGGAGCAAGCGCGCGCACATCATCGGCGTCAGCGTCAGCGAGACGATGGCCGAGATCAGGATCGCGACCGCCAGCGTGATCGCGAATTCGCGGAACAGCCGGCCGACCACGTCGCCCATGAAGAGCAGAGGTATCAGCACCGCGATCAGCGAAAAGGTCAGCGACACGATCGTGAAGCCGATCTGCTTTGCGCCCTTCAGCGCGGCTTCCCGCGGCGAGTCGCCCTCTTCGAGGAAGCGGGCGATGTTCTCGATCATCACGATCGCATCGTCGACGACGAAACCGGTTGCGATAGTCAGAGCCATCAGCGTCAGGTTGTTGACCGAGAAACCGGCCAGATACATGACTCCGAAAGTGCCGACCAGCGACAGCGGTACGGCGACGCTGGGGATGATCGTCGCCGACAGATTACGCAGGAACAGGAAGATCACCATGACGACCAGCGCGATCGACAGCAGCAGTTCGAACTGGACGTCCTCGACCGAGGCGCGGATCGTCACGGTGCGGTCGGTCAGCACGCTGAGCTCGACGGCGCCGGGGAGGTTGTCCTTCAAAGCGGGAAGGAGCTTCTTGACGCGGTCGACGACTTCGATCACGTTGGCGCCCGGCTGGCGCTGGATGTTCAGGATGATCGCCGGGCTTTTGTCAGCCCAGGCTGCGAGCTGGACATTCTCGGCGTCGTCGGCGACTTCGGCGATATCGCCCAAGCGCAGCGGCGCGCCGTTCTTGTAGGCGAGGATCAGGTCGCGGTAGCCGCTTGGCGAGCGGATCTGGTCGTTCGCGTCGATCGTCGAGGCCTGGGCCTGGCCGTCGAAGCTGCCCTTGGCCTGGTTCGAGTTCGCGTTGGCGATCGCGTTTCGCACGTCTTCGAGGCCCAGACCGGCCGCGGCCAGCGCCTTCGGATTCGCGCGGATCCGCACCGCGGGCCGCTGCCCGCCAGAGAGCGTGACGAGGCCGACGCCGGGCAGCTGGGAGATCTTCTGTGCGATCCGCGTCTCGACCATGTCCTGGACGCGCGGCAGCGGCAGCGTCTTCGACGTGATCGCGAGGGTCAGCACTGGCGTGTCGGCCGGGTTCACCTTGCTGTAGATCGGCGGACTGGGAAGGTCGGTCGGCAGCATCGTGCCGGCCGCGTTGATCGCGGCCTGGACCTGCTGTTCGGCGACGTCGAGGCTCAGCGAGAGCTCGAACTGCAGCGTGATCACCGAAGCGCCGCCCGAGCTGGTCGAGGACATCTGCTTCAGGCCGGGCATCTGGCCGAACTGGCGCTCCAGTGGCGCGGTGACCGACGAGGTCATCACGTCGGGGCTGGCGCCGGGGTAGAGCGTCGAGACCTGGATGGTCGGGTAATCGACCTGGGGCAGGGCGGAGAGCGGCAGCAGGCGGTAGCCGACCAGGCCGGCGAGCAGGATCGCCAGCATCATCAGTGAAGTCGCGACCGGCCGCTCGATGAAGGGGCGGGAGATGTTCATCGCGCCGGGCTCACTCGCGGGCTTCGCGGCGGCGCTTGCCCGCATCCTTGCTGTGGGCGGCCGGAGCGTTGGCGGCCTTTTCAGCCGCCTCGCGGCTGAGCGGGGCGACCTTCGCGCCTTCGCGCAGCTTGTCGGTGCCGTCGGTCACGACGTGCTCGCCGGCCGCGAGACCTTTGCTGATCACGGTCCGTTCGCCTTCGACCGTTCCGGTCTCGACCTTGCGGATCCTGACCTTCTTGTCGTCGCCGACCACATAGACGAAGGCGCCGATGGCGCCGCGCTGGATCGCCGCGTTCGGGACGACGATCGCGTCCTTCAGCGTCGCGGTGCGCAAGCGGACATTGACGAACTGGTTCGGAAACAGCGTGCCGTCGGTGTTCGCGAACTCCGCCTTCATCTTCAGCGTGCCGGTCGTCGTGTCGATCTGGTTGTCGACGGTCGCGAGCTTGCCCGTCGCGAGCGTCGCCTTCTGGTCGCGGTCGAGCGCGTAGGCGGGGAGCCGGGCTCCCTTGGCGATCTGCTGCAGGACCGGAGCGATCTCCTTCTCGGGCAGCGTGAACACGACGTTGATCGGTTGGATCTGCGTGATCGTGACCAGGCCGTTCGCGTCGGAGCCGTGGACCACGTTGCCGACATCGACCTGGCGCAGGCCCAGGCGGCCGGAGACCGGAGCCGTGACCCGCGAGTAGCTCAGCTGCAGCCGGGCGCTGGCTATGCTGCCCTGGTCAGCCTTGACCGTGCCTTCGTACTGACGGACCAGCGCTTCCTGAGTGTCGAGCTGCTGGCGGGTCGCCGAATCCTGGGCGACCAGAGTCTTGTAGCGGGCGAGATCCTGATGTGCATTGGCGAGCAGCGCCTTGTCGCGGGCGAGCTGGCCCTGGGCCTGGGTCAGCAGGACCTGGTAGGGCCGCGGATCGATCTCGGCGAGCAGAGCGCCGGCTTTGACCGTATCGCCTTCGCGGAAGTGCAGGCGCATCAGCTGCCCGTCGACGCGCGGATGGACTGCGACCGTCGCGGCGGCCGTCACGGTGCCCAGTCCGTTCAGGAAGACTTCGACATCGGCTTTCTCGGCGCTCGCGAAGATGACCGGCATCGGTCGATCCGGTCCGCCGTGCCTGCCCATCCCGCCGCGGCCTCCGCCCGCCGGGCCGGATCTGTCCGATGGCGTGGCGGCGGAGCGGTGCCAGAGGCCCCAGCCTCCGGCGGCCAGCAAGGCCAGGACGACAAGGGCGATCAGCGGTTTGCGCCGCGCGAAACCGCGGGGAGCGTCAAGAGTGGGGGAGGAGGGCATGGGAGAGGAAGAGTGGGATCGGTGGAATGGCTGCGGCCAGTATTTCAGAGGCCGGACGGGGGCTTCTGTCATTCGGAACACAAAATGTGACCGAATGTATATGCCTCGGCAAGGAGCGGCACTCAGGCGGCGAGCATGCGGCTCTGATCCTGGATCGGCGGCGCGCCGAAGAGACGGTGATACTCGCGGCTGAACTGGGACGGACTCTCGTAGCCGACCGCGAAGCTGATGCTTGCCGCGTCGCTCTGGCGGGCGAGCAGCAGGCGGCGCGCTTCGAGCAGGCGGATCCGCTTCTGGTACTGCAAGGGACTGAGCGCGGTGACCGCCTTGAAATGCCGGTGCAGCGAGGAAGGACTCATCGCCGCGATGGCCGCGAGCGCGTCGATCCGCAAGGGCTGGGCATAGTGGCCGCGTATCCAGGCGATCGCGCGGCCGATCTGGTTCAGCCGGCTGTTCGCCTGAGCGATCTGGCGCAGCATCTCGCCCTGTCCACCGCGGATCAGCCGGTAGAGGATTTCGCGCTCGATCAATGGCGCCAGCGCCGCGATGTCGGAGGGCGTGTCGAGCAGGCTCAGCAGGCGGACGACGGGGGCGATCAGCTCGGCGGTGAGCGGGTGGGTGGCGATGCCGGCTTCGGGCGGCAGCGGTTTTGCCGCGGGCGGGAATTCGAGCAGCATCCCGGCCAGGGCCGCCGGATCGAGCTTCAGCGAGAAGGCCTGGAAGGGCTTCTCTTCGCTCGCTTCGCTGACCGCGCTGCAGACCGGAACGTCGATCGAGACGAGCAGGAAGCGACCCGCGTCGTATTCGAGGCTCAGCTCGCCCAGCTCGACGCGCTTGGCGCCCTGGGCGACCAAGCTCAGCCGCGGCTCGTAGACCATCGGCACCGGAGTCGAGACCCGGGGCGTGCTCATCAGTGTCACGCGCGGGATCGCGGTGTCGCGGCGACCGTCGGGGCAGTGCCTGGCGATCAGGGTGCGCAGGCTGTTCAGGGATTCCATCGCGGAACTGTAGCGCCAGACGCCTCTCAGGGGAAAGCGCTTTGACAGGATCAGGCAAGGATAGGGAATCCTCCGGCAACCGGGTATTGCGCTCCCCCACCTATCCTTTCGCTGTCCCGAACAACGCAAGGAATGATCATGAACAAGGTATGGTTTGTCACCGGAGCTTCCCGTGGAATCGGCTTTGAAGTCGCGAAAGCGGCCCTGGCCTCGGGCGACAAGGTCGTCGCGACGGCGCGCAAAAGCGCGGCGCTTGCGGCGAGTCTGGGAGGGGACGAGCGCAATCTGCTCGCGCTCGAACTCGAAGTCGGCGACAAGGATGCGGTTCGCCGCGCGGTGGCGGCCGCGGTCGGGCGTTTCGGCCGGATCGACGTGCTGGTCAACAACGCCGGCTATGGCCAATTGGGCCTCTTCGAGGAGTGCGACGAAGCGCGGGTCAGGCGCCAGTTCGAGGTCAATGTGTTCGGCCTCTTCGATGTGACGCGGGCCGTCCTGCCGCAGATGCGCCGTCAGCGCTCGGGCGTCATCTTCAACCTGTCCTCGACGGCCGGAGTGCGGGGACTCCTCGGGGGTTCGCTGTACTGCGCGAGCAAGTTCGCGGTCGAAGGCTTCTCCGAATCGCTGGCGCTCGAAGTCGCGCAGTTCGGGATCCGCGTCGTGATCGTCCGTCCCGGGCCTTTCCGGACCGATTTCCTGGATCCGAGTTCGGTCGATTACGGCGATCAGCGCATCGAAGACTATGCGCGCTCTTCGGCCGGTGTGCGGGCCGAGATGGGCGGGCGCAATCACCAGCAGGCGGGAGACCCGGCCAAGCTGGGCGCCGCGCTCGTCGAGCTGGCCGGACGCCGCGATGCGCCGCTGCGCTTCGCGGCCGGCAGCAACGCGCTGGGTGTCGTTGCCGACAAGATCGCGCAGCTCGGCTCCGAGCTCGAAGCCTGGCGCCCGCTGTCGGCTTCGACCGACGGGGATTACTGAGCGATCCCCGGGCCAGGCCTGGCCCGGGGGCTTCTTTCAGTGGGCGGGCGGCGCCTCGGCGTGTCGGGGCATCGCCACCTCGACCCAGTGCTCGCGCTGGTCGTCGGCAAGAGGGAGGGTCGCGCCGGGCAGAGCGGCGCCATCGAGGCTCACGCGCATCGCGCCCTCCATTCCCGGGTCTTCGGCGGATACCGCGATGTGATAGAGGCTGCTTCGATAGCGGTAGTCGATCTTGAAGCCGGACCAGGCCGCGGGCAGGCAGGGATGAAGATGGAGAGAGGCGGCCTCCCGCGCGAGGCCCAGCAGCGATTCGACGATCAGCCGGTACATCCAGCCGGCGGATCCGGTGTACCAGCTCCAGCCTCCGCGGCCGGTGTGCGGCGCGCAGCCATAGACATCGGCGGTCACGATATAGGGCTCGAGCTTGTAGCGCGCGATTCCCTCGCGGGTGTCCGCATGATTGACCGGGTTGATCAGGTTCAGCACTTCCCAGGCCCGCTCGCCGTCCCCCAACGCGGCGAAAGCCATCGCGGTCCACACCGCGCCATGGGTGTATTGGCCGCCGTTCTCGCGCACGCCGGGCACATAGCCGCGGATGTAGCCGGGGTCCAGAGCCGATGAGTCGAAGGGCGGGTCGAGGAGCTGGACGAGACCCGCCTCGCGGCGCACCAGGTGCCGGTCGACCGCTCCCATCGCGATCCGCGAGCGCGCCGGATCGCCGGCGCCGGACAGCACGGACCAGCTCTGCGAGATCGAATCGATCCGGCACTCTTCGTTGCTGGCCGAACCCAGAGCCGTGCCGTCGTCAAAGTAGGCGCGGCGATACCAGGCGCCGTCCCAACCGTGCTTTTCGATGTTCCGGCTCAAGCCTTCGGCTGCGTCCGCGCACTCCCGGGCAAAGCCCGGATCCCCCTGGGCGCTGGCCAATGCAGAGAACTCCTTGAGCACGGCGCAGAGGAAGAAGCCCAGCCAGACGCTCTCGCCCTTGCCGTCGATGCCGACCAGGTTCATGCCGTCATTCCAGTCGCCCGATCCGATCAGCGGCAGACCGTGCGCGCCGAATCTGAGGCCGTGCCGGATCGCGCGCACGCAGTGCTGGTACAGGCTGGCCTGCTCGGTCGAGCGGCCGGGGAGGTCGTAGTACGAGTCGTCTCCGGCATTGACCGGCCGGCCTTCGAGGAAGGGGGCGATCTCGTCCAGCACGCCGGTGTCCGCCGTGCTCTTCACATAGCGGCAGACCGCCAGCGGGAGCCACAGGTAGTCATCGGAACAATGGGTGCGGACTCCTCTGCCGGTGGGCGGATGCCACCAGTGCTGGACATCGCCTTCCAGAAACTGCCGGCTTGCGCACAGCAGCAGGTGTTCGCGCAGCCGTTCGGGTTCCGTGTGGATCAGCGCCATCGCGTCCTGCAGCTGGTCGCGGAAACCGAAAGCGCCGCCCGACTGGTAGTAGCCGCTGCGTGCCCAGAGGCGACAGGCCAGGGTCTGGTACACCAGCCAGCCGTTGGCGAGCACATTGACCGCCGGATCGGGGGTTTCTACCTGCACCGCCCCCAGGGTCTGCGTCCACTGCCGCCATACCGCTTCGAGCGCTCCCCGCGCCGCCAGGGGACCACGGAAGCGCTGCACCAGCGCCCCGGCTTCCTCGGCGGTGCGACCGACGCCGAGCCGGAAGACGATTTCGCGCTCCTGTCCCGCGGCCAGATCGACGAACACCTGCAGCGCGCCGCAGGGATCGAGGCCCGCGCCCACTTTCCCGGAAAGACGCGTGCGGTGCAGCGCCGCCGGGTCGCTCAGCGAAGCGTTGCGCCCGATAAACTCGTTCCGGTCGCCGCTCAGGCCGCGCATCGGGTCGTCCACATCGAAGAAGGCGACGCGATCGGCGAACTCGGTGTTGTACGGGTTGCGCGCGAAAAGCGCGCCGGTCAGCGAGTCGATCTCGGTGCTCAGATGCATCGCCGATTTCGCGCGCAGATCGCCCAGCACCCACTCGACATAGCCGGTCGCGGAGAGCTTGCGCGGCCGGCCCGATTCGTTGCGTAGCTTCAGAACCGAGAATTTCACCGCGGCGTCCACCGCGACATAGACCCACAGCTCGGAGCTGATGCCTTCCGCCCGGGTCTCGAAGACGCTGTAGCCGAATCCGTGCCGGATCACGCAGGGCTCGGTGCCGCGCACCGGGGAAGGGGTTGGCGACCAGAGCAGGCCGCTCTCTTCGTCGCGCAGATAGAGGGCCTCGCCGCCCGGATCGCTGACCGGATCGTTGTGCCAGGGAGTCAGGCGGAACTCGTGGGCGTTTTCGCTCCAGGTGTAGGAGGCGCCCCCCTCGGAGACGATGGTTCCGAAGTGCGGGTTTGCCAGCACGTTGACCCAGGGGGCGGGAGTCGCCTCGCCCGGGGCCTGCGTGATCACATACTCGCGTCCGTCGGGCGTGAAGCCGCCCAGCCCGTTGAACAGGATCAGATCGCGGCGCGGCAGCGGCGAAGAGGGCTCGGGGCGGCGGTTTCGGCTGGCCGTGAAGCGCGGCATCCGCGCTTCGACGGGGAGGCGTAGGTTGAGCTGTTCGGACAGGCTTCCCCGTCCGTCGGTGAGCACGGCGCGCGCGACAGCCTGGAGCAGGATGCGATCCTCGCTCGATATCTGATCCGCCTGGCGCACGAAAATGCCGCCCGGCCGGTCGATCACGCTCGCCTCGATGCCCGAGGCGATCAGCCCCATGATCTGGTCCTGCAGCCTCTGACGGTAACCGGCATGGTCTTCGTTCCAGATCACCAGATCGACGGCCAGCCCCTTGAGGCGCCAGTAGGCGTGGGCCTGGATCAGCTGGCGCACGAGCTCGATATTGGCGGTGTCGGCGATCTGCAACAGCACGATGGGCAGGTCGCCCGAGATCGCATAACCCCAGAGGCCCGACTGCCCGCGCCGGTTCCGGATCAGCACGGCGGCTTCGGCGCGCAGCGAGGCGTTGGCGTAGATGACCGAACTGGCCAGGCGTGCATAGAGCTGGGACTCGGTTTCGCTGGCATTGAGCTGACGCAGCACCACCTGGCTGTGCGTCCACGCCAGGTCGAAGACGCGGTCGGCGAGGTGTCTGTCCTGGTATTTCCCGATCAGACCGACGGCCAGCTCGCGGCTCTCCGCGATGCCCGACACGATGTCGATGGTGACGGACTGTCCCGAGGCCAGACTGATCGGGTAGCGGATCGCGACGACGGGATCCAGCACCGAGCCATCCGTGCCCGAGAGCGCCATCGGTTCGCTCATCGCCAGCGGCGCGGCTGCGCTGCGCGTGCGGCCGATGAAACGCATCCGGTCGGTCTCGAAGGACGCTTCTCCGGTGTCGGCCTCGTGCACGACGACGAGGTGAAGCATCCAGGGCGGGAATTCGCCCAGGGTGCGCGGTCTGCGGGTGCAGAGGATGGCCCGCTTCTCCTTCAATATCTCGGTCTGCACGAAGAGATTGCTGAAGGCCGGATGGAGCGCGTCCGCAGCCGGTGGCGCGATCACCACTTCGGCATAGCTGGTCACCTCGATCTCCCGGCGCAGCGCCGAGCGATTGGTGATGCGAACCCGGCGCAGCTCGATATCGTCTTCCGGCGACACGACGATCTCGGTATGGGTTTCGAAATCGGCTCCGTCGCCGCCGACCGAGTCGCGCCTGCGGAATTCGGCTCTGCCCTCGGAGAAGATGGCCTCGTAACTGAGGGCTTTCTGCCGCGTCGGTTGATGGCTGTTCGACCAGACCGTGCCACTGGCCAGATCGCGGATATAGCAGAACGTGCCCCAGTTGTCGCAGGTGCCATCTTCGCGCCAGCGGGTGACCGCGAGCTCTCTCCAGCGGCTGTAGCCGCCTCCGGCATTGCTGACCACGACATGGTAGCGACCGTTGGACAGCAGCTGGACTTCGGGTAGCGGAGTGTCGGGGCGATTGAAGACCCGGATCGGCACTTCGGCGGCGGCCGTGGCGAGGCCCGCCTCGGAGAGCAGTGCGGTGCGCGGCAGCTGCGCCGTGGCGCGGGGAATCTTCTCCTGGAGCAGCAGCAGGGCAGCCTGGAACTCCCGGTCCGCCGCGAAGCGTTTCTGCATCGGGCGGCCCAGGATCAGGTAAGCCAGTGCGAGCAAGCTCATGCCCTGGTGGTGAGCCATGAAGGATCTGACGATGGAGCGGGATTCGCCGCGCCGCTGCCGCGCCGGCGTGTAGTCGATCGCTTCAAAGAAACCGTATTTCCCGACGAATCCTTCGGCGGCGAGCCGCTGCAGATTCAGACACGCCTGTTCGGGCGCCACCATCAGCGCCAGCACCGAGGCATAGGGGGCAATGACCAGATCCTCGGCCAGTCCGCGCTTGAGCCCCAGGCCCGGTACTCCGAAAGCGTGGTACTGGTAATTCAGGTGCAGGTCGACGATGTTGTAGCCGGATTCCGATATTCCCCAGGGCACTCCGCGCTGATTCCCATAGGCGATCTGCCTCTTCACCGCGGCCTTGCTGGTCTGGTCGAGCAGGGTGTGTTCGTAGCTCGGCATCACCAGCTGCGGCATCAGGTATTCGAACATCGAACCGCTCCACGACAGCAGAACCGGCTCGCCGCTCTGGTGGGTGAGCAGACGTCCCAGCGCGAACCAGCTCTCCTGCGGCAGCTGTCCCTGAGCGATCGCGACGAAACAGCCCAGCCGGACTTCGGACGCCATCAGGTCGTAGTAGCTCGCGTCCAGCCGCCGTTCATCGAGGTTGAAACCGATGCTCAGCAGATGGCGGCTCTTGTCGAACAGGAAGTCATATTCGATGTGCCCGAGCGCCGAGGCCTGGCTCGCCAGTTTTTCGATTTCCGCGATCCGGGCGCTGGCGTGCCGACTGCCCTGCCGGATGCGCTGGTTCAGGCCGGCGAGCCAGGCGCGCTGCGCAGGATCCGGATTGGCCTCCTGGCGGGCGCTCAGGTCCGGGCACAGTTGCTCTTCCAGAGCGGCCAGGGTCCTCAGACTCAAGGGGGTGGCGATCAGCGCGGCGGTGGAGACGCTTTCCAGCCCGGAGGGGGCGGCCGGCAGTTCCAGCCACGGAGCGAGCAGCGTGAGTTCGTCGAGTGCTTCGCGGCACTGCCGGACCAGCTCCTCCGCCCAGGCTTGCGTGTCATCGGCGAGAGAGTCTTCGTCGGGGGCTTGGGGCTTCGCGACGATGTCGGCCAGCAGATCCGTGGCGCGCTCGAGCAGAGCGCGCAGCGCGGTATCGGTATCCGCCAGTGAGCGGTCACGCAGGCTCTGAGCGGTCCCGAGTTCATGCCGGAAGGCTTCCGCCTTCGCGGCCGTCCGGGGGTCCAGAGAGGAGGCAAGGACTTCGAGCGTGTCGCTCAGTCCGTCGAAGGTCTTTGCGGAGAAGACGGGATCGTCGGCGAGCGCGAGCAGCCCGCTGCGCAAGGTCAACAGATGGCCGGCCAGATTGCCGCTGTCGACGGTCGAAACGTAGCGTGGCGGCAGAGCCTGCAGGGTCTGGGTGTCGTACCAGTTGAAGAAGTGCCCGCGATGTCGTTCCAGAACTTCCAGCGTGCGCAAGGTGTTAGCGGTGCGCTGGACGAGTGAGCCGACCGGGATATAGCCAAAGTCATAGGCGGAAAGGTTGGCCAGCAGCGCCAAGCCGATGTTGGTCGGCGAGGTGCGGTGCGCAATTGCGATGCCCCGGTACCTCTGGAAATTGTCGGGAGGAAGCCAGTTCTCTTCCGCGCCGACAAAGCGGTCGAAGAATGCCCAGGTGCGCCGGGCAATCGTCCGCAGGAAAATCTTCTGCGCAGGGCTCAATGCGGCGGAGCGGGGGACGAGCGGGCAACTGATGCGCCAGGCGATGGCTGCGGACGCGAACCAGAGCAAGAGCACCGGGCTGGCCACGGCCAGCGCGGCAGGCCTGGATGCCCACACCAGAGCGCCGGCCCCCACCGCGATCAGCGGGGCAATCCACATCGAGCGCAGTGATGCGGCCAGCTCGTTCTGCGGGTGGGCAGAATCCCGCGCCGTCTCACCCGACGGCTTCCACTCGAGCAGGCGCTTGTGCGTCACCAGAGTCCGCCAGTTCGCCCGCACGATAGCGTCCAGGCTGAAATACGCTTCATAGGGAAGACAGGCGAGTTCGAATGCCCGCTGCGTCAGGTGCTGGACGAGCGAGTGAGCGAGCGCGGCAAGGTGCTGCCGGAGCAGCACCTCAGCAGGTTTGCGCAACAGATCGAAGAGCAGCGCGCACAGCGACGGGATCACCAGGATGCCGATCACCGCCAGAGTCCATAGCCAGGCGGGTTCCAGGACCGTCCATCCGAGCAGAAGCAGAACCGTCAGCGCTGCGGGAACCAGGCTGCGGCGCAGATTGTCGAGCAGTTTCCACTGCGACAGCGCCGAGAGCGGATTTTTCGCGCGGCTTCCGCCGGGCGCCGGCACCCGCGGCAGCAGCCACCCGGCGAGCTGCCAGTCGCCGCGTATCCAGCGCCGGCGGCGGCTCACATCGGCGCTGTAATGGGGCGGGTAGTCCTCGTACAGCGGCACATCGCTGAGCAGTCCCGAGCGCGCGTAACAACCCTCCAGAAGGTCGTGGCTGAGGATCCGGTTGTCCGGCAAACGCCCGTGCAGCGCTTGCTCGAACGCGTCGACGTCGTAGATCCCTTTGCCGATGAACGAGCCTTCTCTGAACACATCCTGATAGACATCGGATATCGCGCGCGTGTAGGGGTCGATCCCGGGCTCTCCGCCATACAGGCGGGCGTAGAGCGAGCGGTTGCTTCCCGGCAGGCTCAGCGCCACGCTCGGTTGCAGGATGCCGTAGCCTTCGGTGATCCGTCCCTTTTTTTGATCGAAGCGGGGGCGGTTCAGCGGGTGCGCCATCGTCGCGACAAATTTCCGCGCAGCATCGCGGGGCAGCTGGGTATCGGTATCCAGCGTGATCACATACTTCACCTGGGCGAGGGGCGCCGTATCGCCGACGATCAGCGAGAATCGGTCCTGGGCTCCCCCGCGCAGCAGCGCATTCAGGTCGGCAAGCTTGCCGCGCTTGCGCTCGAAACCCATCCAGACTCCCTGCTGCGGATTCCACTGCCGGGGGCGGTGGAAAAGGAAGAAGAGACTGTCCGAGCGCAAACCGGCGTCGCGCGCATATTTCTGGTTGAGTTCTTCTATCCGCCGCCTGGCCAGATCCAGCAGCGCTTCGTCCTCGGCGAGGGTCTGCCGGGGCGCATCGGAGAAATCGGTCAACAGACAAAAATGCAGGTGCTTGTCGCGGTTCGCCAGAAAGCGCACTTCCAGCGCTTCGGCCAGGTTCTCTATGCTCTCGGCGCTGGCGAGCATGCAGGGGACTGCGACCAGCGTGCGCGCGGCCGGCGTGATGCCTTCGGAAAAGTCCATCTTGGGCAGCGGATAAGTCCTGACCAGCAGGCTGCTCAGCCAGTTCACCACGCCCACCGCCAATTGGCTCGTCGCCAGCGCGACCAGAGCCGCGCTCAGCCCCAGAGCCCAGCCCGGCATCAGCGGGGCTGGGCGCAGCAGAGCCGCCGTGACGAGACTCGTGATCAGCGCGATGCCCCCCAGATAGAGAAACAGGGGATGGCGGCTCGCGCTTCTGCGCAGCGCGTGGACCAGCGAGAAACGGACCTGCACTGCTTCTTCGAGGGTCAGCAAGCCCTTGTCGATCAGATAGAAGCCGACGTGAGCGGCCCGCTCGCCGTGATCCGGGGCGGCCGCGTTGGCGCGCGCGAGTTCGATCGCCTTGCTGGCCACCTCGCCTTCGGAGAGCCGGCTCTTCTTCGCTATTTTTTCGCTTGCGTGCCGATAGCGGTCGCGGGTCGCGAAATCCATATCGGCATAGACGCCGCAGGGATCCTCGCGCAGGATCTTCTCGACGATGCTCTGCGCTTCGACGAACTCGCGCCAGTCGATCGCGCCCAGGTTGCGCAGACTGCCTATGCTGTTGCTGATCGATACCTGATCGGCGGCCTGCTGCTGGTTCTCGGTCTGAACCATCAGCTCTATCGTCAGGCCGGATTCGGCCAGACGCTGTTCAACCCAGCTCAGCGGCAAGGCCAGCGCAGGCCCTCTGCCCTGGAGGCGGCGGGCGAGTTCCGCGACGAAGGTGCTCAGCATGGGCGGATTGGAGCGGGCCATGTCCGCGATGACCAGGATCAGACTCTTGGGATCCTGTTCGGCGGTCTGCGTCATCTGGTCGGCCCAGAAGTCCGCCAGATCTCTCTCTTTCCAGCCGGCGGCGAGCTTCATCGCAACGCGGCGCAGATTCTCGATGATCGCCAGGCGCAGCATGATCGGCGTGGCCCAGAGCTCGCCCAGACTGAGCGCGGAAATGCTCTGGTAGGCGGCGACGAAACGGCTCAATCCCTCGATGTCGACGCGGCCGTCGCCGTGGGCAATGATCTCCAGCGCGATGTCATAGACGCGCGGTCGCCCGGCTGCAATCCCGTCCGCCAGACGGGGAAGTTCGCGACTATAGCCTTTGGGCAGGTGCCGCCTGGCGGTCTGGATCTGCTCTTCGATCAGGTAAAAATTGTCGAGCAGCCATTCGCCGGCTGGCGTGATCCGCTGTTTCGCGGTGATCGCTTCCGTCAGGTGCGCACAGACCCCGGCGAGGGCTTTTTCGTTCTCGGCCAGGCGGGCCAGCAGCTGATCCTGTGCCCATTTTCGGGAGAGCCTGTGCGCGCTCGCCAGCACCTTGCCGTGCTGCTCCATCTGCTCGGTGCTGAACAGCTCCGCGCGCAGAGGCGGGGGCTCGGCGGCGGGCTCTGCAGAAGGGAGCGAGCCGGGAAGCCTGCCTGCCCAGCGCCGCAGGGTGGTGTGGAGTTCTGTGCTGAGGCTCAATGCAGTCCCCTTTCCGGGAAACAGAAGCACAGCGAAGCACATCGTCTCAGGGAAGGAAACCGATATTCAGCCGACTCCGTTAGCCCGTTCCGGAAATCGGGCAATCCTCTCCGTATCCGGACGGTTCCTGGAGGGGAGGCGCTCTGTCCTTTCCCCTTCGTCCCTGTAGAGAATGCGCGGGCCGTACCCGGTCCGGGGGCGGCTCGCGATTCGTCCTCCTCACTTGACCATCAGGTCGTTCTTGACGGTTTTTACGCCCTTGACGGAGCGCGCCACTTCGACCGCCTTGTTTACTGAGGCCTGAGAGCTTGCTTCAGGCGGCCGTGGCGAAACCACCGGTCACCCTAGCTGCCTGGATCACCGGAGTCGGTGCGCTGACGAACACAGGAAAAATGAACATCTATAGTGGGATCTCTTCTCTCCCGCCCCCGCCCAGCCAGCGAGTTGGTCCGCTCGCCGCTCTTGATCCGGAGATCGCCGATGCTTCTCCATTCCCCTTTTGATAACCACATCCTCGCCGCCCAGCCGGAAGAGGAGAGCGCGCGACTTCTGCCCAATCTTGAACGCGTTTCACTGACTCTCGGCGAAGTGCTCTGCGAGCCCGATCTGCGGATCAGCCATGCCTACTTCCCCGCCACCTCGATCATCTCTTTGCTCTGCGTCATGGAAGACGGATGCTCAGTCGGAGCCGCGGTGGTCGGTAACGAGGGGGTCATCGGTGTTTCGCTTTTCATGGGCGGCGAAACCACCCCCTGCCAGGCCGTTGTGCAGAGTGCCGGAGACGCCTACCGGCTCAAGGGGCAATATCTGAAGGAGGAGTTCTGCCGTTCAGGACCTATGCAGCGCGTGCTGCTCCGCTACACCCAGGCCTTGTTCACCCAGATGGCTCAGACGGCGGTCTGCAACCGGCGCCACTCCCTTGAGCAGCAGCTTTGTCGCTGGCTTCTGCTGAGCCTTGACCGCCTGCCTTCCCGCGAACTGATCGTGACCCACGAACACATCGCCAACATGCTGGGCGTCCGCCGCGAAGGCGTCACGGAGGCGGCAGGGAATTTGCAGAGGGCGGGGCTGATCGAGTACCACCGCGGCCATATGACGATACTCGACCGGCCTGGCCTGGAGAGTCGGGTCTGCGAGTGCTATGCGGTGGTCAAGCGGGAGTGCGATCGTTTGCTGCCGGCGACCATGGTTCTGTAGCCGGACATCAGCCCGCGACGCCCCCGCGGTGCTCGCGCGCTGCGGGGGCCTCTCGGCGCTCAATCCTTGGCGCGGATCAGCGCGCGCGTTCGACGCAGGTGTAGGACTTGAGGTTGTTCGCGTCCCCACCCAGGTAGCGCGCATGCTGCGGGTAGGGGCACAGCGGCATCTCCTTGCCGGGGAAGGCTTTCCCACGGGCGGGCAGCGAGGCCGGAGCCTCGCCGTGCTCGACCCAGTTCTCGACCGCGGCGAGCGGATCGAAGTCGTCGAGCGCGGGGCCTCCGCCGCAGTGCGTCATCCCGGGAACCATGAAGAGCCGCGTCCACTGCTGCTGTTTGTCGCGCTGTCCCGCGTCGGTGTCCTGACCGAGCTGGTCGTACCAGGCCATGATGTCGGAGGCCGAGAAGACCGGGTCAGACAGGCCGTGGACGATCAAGAGCTTGCCGCCGCGCGCCTCGAAGCTGTTCAGATAGGTCGAGGTTGCATCGTTCAGCGCTTCGGTCTGTGCGACGCGGCCGACATCGCGGTCGAAGTCGAACTTCAGCACATCGAAATTGGCGACCGGCGGACTCATGTAGTACTCGCCCAGCGAAGGCGCGCCGAGCACGAGGTTGCGCGCATCGGGCTTGTCGGCCTCAAGAGATGAACCCAGTTTCCAGGCCCGCCAGCCTTCCGCCGAGATTCCCGCATCGTAGGGCCAGCCGCTGTAGAGCGCTTCGCCCCGGCTGTTCCGGGCGCCGCCGAAGATCTTGTTCAGCGCGGTGACCTGGGCGCGGGCGAGGCACCCGGCCTTCTTTGCTCCCTTGCACTGCAGCGTCTCCGGTTTGAAGTGGCAGGCGAGGTGATTGTTGATGATCCCGTCCTTGATGCCATCCTCGCCGTCGCAGGCTTTCAATACGCCTTCGCTGAGCAGCTTCAGGTCGGCCTCGCTGAAGGCCTGGGACAGGATGGGCCGACCCTGGCGATCCTTCGGCGCGACCGCGGTGAAGGCCTGAGTGTCCCAGGCCTCGCCGATCGCGGCCCGGCTCAGCCGGAAACCGGCGTTCGCGGCGACGACGCCGTCGAATTCGGTCGGGTAGCGCTGGGCTGCGAGCATCGCCTCGCGTCCGCCGTTCGAGCAGCCCATGAAGTAGGAATGTTCCGGCTCCGCTTCGTAGTAGCGGGCGATCAGGCGCTTGGCCTGGGTCGTCACCTTGCCGATCGCGGCATAGGCGTAATCGAGCCGTGCCTGCTGATCGTGCGCGAAGCGCGCGTCCCGGCCCTGGTGGCCGCCGTCCATAGCCACCACCGCATAGCCGCGCGAGAGCGCCGGCGCCGCGGTCGAGCTGTGAACCGGGATGCTGCCGATCGCCTGGGCCAGGAAACCGTCGAGCCCGCCGCCGCCCTGGAACAGGAAGCGGTGCTGCCAGTTGTCCGGCAGGCGCAGCTCGAAGCGGATGCCGTAGTCGCGCCCGTCCGCGCCGGTTCGCGCTTCGATCAGCCCTTGCACCCGACAGTGGGCGGGCAGCGTGGCGCCCGACGCGCTCGCGCCGGTCAGCGCGCTCTGTGGATCGTTGGCAGCATGGCCTTCGGCGATGTACTCCGCCTGCTGGATCTGGACCTTAGCCGTCCCGGCCGAGAGCATGGCCTGGCAGGCCTGCTCGGGCGGGGAGGCCAGCGCCGAGCCGGCGGCCAGCGCCAGAGCCAGCGGGGCAAGATTTCCAAGCGCAAGAGACAAGCGTTTCATGACTCCTCCTCGGGGGATTTTCAGGCGAGCAGGTTGCGCGGGAAGTCCGCGGGCAGCTCGGAGGCCGGACAGGCGATGACGCTGTCGTCGTTGGGGCCGCAGTCGCGCACGAAGGTGATCGTCGCGAATTCGTCGATGACTTCGGTCGGGTAGGCCGGGCCGGCGTCCCGATAGCGTTCCATCAGCGGGATGTGCTCGTTCTGGAAGCAGACCGTCTTCTGCGGATCCTTGATGACCCAGCGCGGGAAGAAGATCGTGCCGTGAAAGATCTTGTCCTGAAGATTGGCGATCAGGCTCACGTCGGTGCCGGTCGGCTCGGTCCAGGAGATCTTATAGACCGCCTCTGCGACGCGCGCGATATGGACGTGCTGATCCTTGACCCAGCGATTGCCGACGATGCCGCTGTGGATCCGGTAATCGAGGGTTCGCTCGTTCTTGACGTAGATCTCGTAGTTCCAGCCGTTGTCGTAGGTGTAGACGAGGTGCTTGCCCACGAAGGAGCTCAGGTCGTGTTGGTTGAAAGTGGCCATCTGCATGTTCTCCAGTCCTTGTTTGATCGAGACGATGGTATCCAAAAAAATTAGATAGAATGTCTGTGATTTTCGATAAAAACGATCGAAAAAACAGATCAATTAGTCGCCCACTGGACACCAAATGGCCTCCTTGCCAGCCACCACGCTGGAGCAGTGGTTCGTGCTCCAGACCGTCATCGCCGAAGGCAGCTTCGCCCGGGCCGCCGAGCGGCTCAACCGCAGCCAGTCCTCGGTCAGCTACGCGCTCGGCACATTGCAGCAGCGCCTCGGCATGGACTTGCTGCAGATCGTCGGGCGCCGCGCCGAGCTGACCGAAACCGGTCGGCTGATGCTCGCCCAGGCCCAACCCCTGCTGGCCAGCTTCTCCGAGCTGGAGTTTCGCGCCCAGGGACTCAGGGCCGGAGTCCGGGCTAGCCTGAGCCTGATCGTCGATACGGTCTTTCCGAAGGACAAGCTGTTTGCGGCCTTGAAATCCTTCCAGCGGAGCTACCCCCAGGTTCATGTCCATGTCGCGGAAGTGTTGCGCTCCGAGAGCGAGCAGGCGCTCGCCGAGCAGGACGCGGATCTCTACCTGATCACGCTGAAGCCTGAGAACGCGGTGATGGGCAGCTTTCTGCTGAACATGGATTTCGTCGCGGTCGCCCACCCCGATCATCCGCTGCACCGGATGGAAGGGCCGCTGAGCGCGGCCCAGCTCGACCAGCACCTGCTGGTCGCGATCGCCGACCGGGTGCAGCAGCGCACGCAGATGCGCAGGGGGCGCTCGCTGTGGTCCTTCACGACGATCGATGCGGCGATCGAAGCGGTCTGCCACGGCGTCGGCTACGGTTGGCTGCCCTTGCCGCGCATCGCGGCGCTGCTGGCGGCAGGCGAGCTCAAGTGCCTGCCGGTCGCGAACCAGCCCGTGCGCAAGACGCCGCTCTATCTGGTCTTCGGTGGCGAGACGCTGTGTTTCGATCCGACCGTGTCGGCGCTGGCCGACATCCTCCGGGGGCAGATCGACGAGCGGTCCGGCGACTGAAGGGCCCGGGGGCCGGGGTATGACGGGAAAATTGACAGACTTGGCCGCGCTGCCCGCACCTCTATTGCCAACTCCTTGATCCGTATTGATTTGTCGTGCCTGGCGCGTTTCTGGCTTGTGCTGGTCGCCTTGAGAAGCAAATGCCCGATGCGCGGTTTTGCCGCGCATTCAATACGGATAAAGGAGAGTCTGATGACTTCAACGAAGATTGCGCTTGCCGGATCCCTGATCGCCGGCCTGATGCTCTGCAGCGCAGGGGCCAGTGCGGGAACTCAGAGCTTCGACATCAGCGGTGGCGCGAAATGGCGCGCAACGGACAGCTATACGCTCGGTCAGCAGTGGGGAATCGGGAATTTCCAGTCGACGGACGGCGTCGCGGCCTGGGCTCCCTATGGCAATTCGGCGACGGAACTCAATTCCAATCGCATGATGTGGTACTGCGGGGGCGACGGAACGCTGTGTCCGGGGGGCGGCGATGGCGGCGCAGGACCGACTGAAGTGTTCTTCGGCTATTCGCTGTTCATCAAACCCGGCGCCTCTTTCCGCGGTGCGGCAGCGATCATCGCCGACGACTTCTTCGATCTGGTGATCAATGGCCATGAAGTGCTGGCGGCCACGCTGGACGGGCACCAGGATGAGCACAATCAGCCGGTTCCGTTGACGCTGGATCTGACCCCCTATCTTCACGAGGGCAATAACGTCCTCGCGATCAGGGCGATGGACGGGTATCTGGAGAGCGCGAGCGCCTGCACCGAAAGGGGCGACGGCTTCGTATCCGTCTCATCGAACCTCGGCGACTTCTGCAAGGGGAACCGGGGCAGCGAGTACCTGTTCATCAGCGGAAGCGTGACGGTCGTCCCCGAACCCGGCGCCCTGTCGCTTGCCGCCGCCGCCCTTGTCGGGCTTGGCCTGATGCGTCGTCGCAAGATCTGAAGCGCTGAGTTCGGAGATGCCTTGATGAAAACGATCACCGCCCTGGTTCTCCTCGCCGGAATCTGCATCTTGCAAACGGCGCAGGCCTCCCGACTGACGTGCACGGCAAGTGCGCCCTGCTCGTTGGCCGAAGCGCTGATTCCCGGGAACTACATCGAAGTCCGGCAGCTGGTCTACGCTTCTCCGGCTGGGCCGGTCTACGAAACGATGCAGTTCTCGAACTTCAGCGACTCCCTGGGGAACTTTGGCGGTGAATCCGTTGCGGTCTGGGCTGCGGCGGCCGGACTCGACTGGAAACTGGTCTTCCAGCCCCTGTCCTCCGCTGCGAATCCGTGGCGAATCCAGAGTTCAGGCCCCGATGCGAGTTACTCGGCCTCCCTGAGCTATGACCTGCTGTTTGACGGGCGCAGACTGAATATGTATGGCCAGACGCCCCGTTCAAACCTTGCGGGGGCGGACCTCGTCGTCAGTTATGGCGACTTCCGCAATACGGGGGGGCTGTCCCTCACCGGGCGCGTCAGCGAATCGGTGGCGGACGACCAGACCCCGGCTTCTCCGGGCTCTCCGGTTGATCTGGCCCTGAGCTGTGCGGAGCTCGAAACCAGCGTCTATTCGGGCTGCGCGGAGAAAACCGGAACAGATTCGGGCTGGTTTGACAGTTACTACGTATTTGACGATTCCGACCGGCTGAGTGTGGAGAACTCGATTCAGCTCGATTACGTCGCCTTCTTCGGTGGCGGCGGGGCGCTGGGGGTTTCGAGAATCGTCAATCAGTTCTCGGAGGCGCCCATCGTCGGCGAACCCTCCGACTCCGCGATTCTCGCGCTGGGGCTCTTGGCCCTGGCTTGGTTGCGCGCTGGCGGGAGAAGGGGGGGGCGGGTGGGGTGGATCAAGTCCTGAAATGGTCTGGGATCGGAGCCGTGGCCGCGCGGAACCACTAACGGATCCGCCGCCAGATCTCGGGGGAGCCGTCGGCGTATTTTCCGGTCAGTGTGTCCTTGTCCGCGAGGCTCAGCCTGGAGTGCGTGCTGAAGTCTGTCGAAGGCATCAGGAAGTCCGCCTCCAGGGTCTGCCCGTCCCATTTCACGTTCGTGATCACGAACGCTTCGCCGTCCGAAGAATCGAGGCCGGAAATCGCGATGCCGTCGCCGGCCGAAGCGATCTCAAAGACCGCCGAGGAATTCTCGACCTGCCACTTCCCGGCGATGTGGGTCTGCGCGGGCGACGCTTTTTCCGGAGTGTTTGTCTGAGGCCGGGAGATCGCGCAGCCCGTGAGGCTGGACAGGCAGAGGACGAGCAGCGCGAGGAGAAGAGGCCAGAGCAGGCGGCTCTTCCCGCTGTTCGCGGTTCTCCCGACCAGGCGGCTGAACAGGGCTTCGGGGAACATCGGCAGGCAGGACAGACTGGCGGGTTTCATGTTGTCTCCGGGGAAGAAGAATGGAGGATACCTGAACGTCATGAGGTCTGGCGATCCTCCGGAGCCCCGGATTGCATCAGCAGTCGTCAGCAAGGCCTGATCCCGGGGGCTTGTCCTGCGCCGCGCCGACTATGCCTTCACATGGCTGAACAACCAGTCCCGCGCGGCCTGGATGTGGAAGAACTTTCTGGCCGAACCCATGTGATCGACTTGCGCAAAGGTCAGGAAGGTGATGTTGCCTCCCTTGCCGAGATAGCCGTTGATCTGCTCGTTCAACTTCCCCTGATCCTGGACCGGAAAGATCAGCGCCGGGTCGAGATATTCCTTGGGCCGAGTGACCCGGGCTCCGGCGCTTTCCCACAGCGGCACGCATTCCTCGTTCCAGGGCGTGGCCTTCTGGTCTTGCGCGCCGGTGATGATCAGGACGTTCTGCTTGGCCAGATCGACCACATCGCTCGGGCGTTGCTGGCCGGCAATGATCAGGCCTGCGGCAAAGGTATCGGGATGCCTGGCCATCATCCACAGCGAGGTCATCGCGCCCATCGACCAGCCCGTGCAGTACACCCGCTTGCGGTCGATCTTCAGAACCTTGTCGCGTCGGTCTTTCTTGTTGGGGTTGCCGAAGTTCCATGTGTTCTCCAGCATCGATTCGACCAGTTTGTAGGTGTTCTCAACGTCGAACGTGTGCTCCCAGTAGTCGTTCATCGTGGTGCGCTCATAGCGCGGGGTGATGACCACGCATTCGTGCCGCTCCTGCTCTTCCGGCATGCCCCAGATGCTGGCAATGCATTGCTCGGTCAGCGTGGCGGCGCAGCTGCCGTCGTAGCTGGTGCCCGAGTGGGTGATCGCGATGAGGAGCGGATATTCCTTCTCTTCGCCGCCTTCTTTCAGGAAGGACTCGGGCAGGTAGATGCTGTATTCCAGATACGCGGAGCGTTTGTCGTCCCACCACCAGTGGTTCTGCTCCCAGGCGTCCACGCCACGGATCCGTACAGTGTTCCCGCGCGGACCGCTGTTGGTCCATACGGTGGAGCTGCCGGCATAGAGGGTGCCGGCGAGCGTCTTGACGCTCTTGTGCTGGCGGAGCGAGACCTTGTCGCTGTCGGTGCTTGGCAGGCTCAGATCGGGCTTGTGCTCGAACTCGGCGATGACATAGCGGCCAGTGACGTTTCGATGGTCGGCGCGCAGGGCCGGATCGGCGTTGGTGTAGAGGGCAGCCACGCGCCGCGCTTCGGGCTTTGCCGTCGTCGAATTCTTGTCCGGAGCCTGGGGCATGCCGGGGAAAAACCCTTTGGCCACCGGGACGACGCCGGCCATGTAGGTGTCGAGCGCCAGACTGGCGGGATCGATGTCCTGATCGTACTGGATGGCGATGCCGTAGACTTTCTGGCCGCCGCCGGTGACTTCGCACAGCGCAGACACGCTCTGGATTCCCGGCGCTTTCCTGGCCTTGCGCTCCGGATCGCCGGTCATGGCTTCGCTGGCCGCCTGGAATCCGCTGGCGCCCTCCGCCGCGTCGGCCTCCCCGAAGCCCAGAAGCAGGCTGCCAGCACCACCGGCAAGAGCCGCTCCTGCGACCGAGCCGATCTTGATGAAACCTCGTCGTGTCAGATTACTCATGCGGGTCCTGAAATTCATCGTGCGTGTGAAAGTGAGGGGGAAACGGAGGCTGGAAACGCACCCGTCACGCCCGTTGTCGCTCCGCTAGCGCCGGCGGGCGCGGCCGAACACGGTCGCGAGCATGCCGATGATCCCGAGCGTGATCATGATCGAGCCGACGATGTGTTTGCCGCTGTGCTCGTGCGGGGTCAGGATCAGCAGCGCGCCGCTGACCACCAGCGCCGCGTAGATGATCGCGCCGGCCAGCTGTTCGACGTTGCTGATCAGGCGTTCGGCCAGCGCTTCCAGCCTGGGCAGACGGCCCAGATCGCCTTCCGAGACCCGGTGCAGGATGCGGCGCAGATCGTTCGGCCCGTCCCCGATCAGGCGTGCGACGTCGCGCGCGACCTTGCCGCTCTTCTCCTTGACCCGCTCAGGCGAGAAGATCCCGACGGTCATCCGGGAGACCTGGCCGCGGAAAGAGGCCATGTAGTCATGAGCGGGCGCGAGCTGGCGGATCATCGCTTCGAGGATCACGATCGCGCGCGAGAGCAGCACGAATTCGCCGGGATAGCGGATACCATTGACCGTCCCCGCCCGGACCAGCGCATCGAGCAGAGCGCCGATCGAGATGTCCGATATGTTTCTTCGGCGCACTTGATAGAGCACGGCCTTGATGTCGTTCTGCAGCGCCACGCGATTGACCTGATCGCTGTCCGAACTCATTTCGAGATAGGCTGCCGTCGCGGCCCGCGCATCGCCGGCGATGACCGCTTCGAGCAGGATGGCCAGTGTCTCCCTCATCCTCTCGTCGAGCTCTCCGGTGCAGCCGAAATCGAGCAGCGAGAGGCGGCCGTCGGGCAGGATGAAGACATTGCCGGGGTGAGGATCGGCATGGAAAAGCCCTTCCTCGAAGATCGTCTGCATCATCAGCCGGACGAGCGAATCGATTGCCTGCGGCATCGCCTCGGGATGCCTCTGCGCATAGACGTCGATCCTCTCCCCGGCCGAGAATTCCATCGTCAGCACCGAGCCCTTCGAATGGGTGCAGATCACTTCGGGGATCCAGACGTCCGGAAGATCGGCCGTCGTGTTGCGGAAAATCGTGATCGAAGCGGCCTCGCGGTGGAAGTCGGTCTCCCGCATCAGGCTTGCGGCGAGTTCATCGAGGGCGTCCTTGAAATGCAAGCCGCGCAGGCGCGGGATGAACTTCTCGCCCAGAGAGACCAGGAACTTCAGGACGCGGATGTCTTTCGCTATGGCTGGCGCGAGCTTCGGGCGCTGCACCTTGACGGCGACCCGGCGGCCATCCGCCAGCCTGGCCTCGTGAACCTGGGCGATCGACGCTGCGCCCAGCGGAGTCGCGCAGAAGGAGGTGAAGAGCTCGCTCAGAGGGGCGCCGAGTTCAGCCTCGACGATGGCGCTGACTTCGGGGAAGGGCATCGCCGGAAGCTTGTCGTGAAGCTGAGTCAGTTCATCGACCAGCGCGTTCGGCAGTAGTCCGCGCTGGATCGCGAGCACCTGCCCGAATTTGATGTAGGTGAGGCCCAGCTCCTCGATCGCTTCGCGGACCTGCTCCGGTCGCGGCAAGTGCTTCCGGCCGAGCAGGGTTTTCAGAAAACCGTGCCTGACCAGCACGCGCAGTACATGGAGCAGGCGCCGCGCGACGCCCCCTGCGCTCGACACAAGAGTCCCCGACATCCCGTTCTCCCCGGCTAAAGAGGGCTTTTCAGCATGAACCCGGCGAAGGGCCTCAGGCGACAAGGACAAGCACGGCGGCCGCGACGAATCCGCCGGCGGCGAGAACGAGGCCCCTGCGGAACTGGCGGGTCGTCGATTTGAACATCCAGAACGACGAGACGGCCATGAAAGTCAGCAGCACGCCGTAGAGGACGACGAACCAGTGGACAGGATCGTGACTGTTGGACTTGTGCAGTTCGGTGAGCTTGTCGAGTGCGGCCGGAAGCCGTTTCTCAGTGTAGCTGACAGCTCCGCTCGCCCTGTCGTACTTGCCGTCCCGCAGGCCCCGTCCGCCGCCGAAGCTGACCGTGCGGCCGTCATCGCCGAGGATTTCGAGCTGGCGCAGGTGCAGCGCCGGGCCCAGGTCGGAGGGTGCGAGCCCCGGCTCTATCTTGCGGGAGACCGGGGTGTCGAACTTCAGCAGGCCGGTCGGTCGGTAGACCAGCAGGATTCCGCTCAGACTGAACACCAGGGTCAGGCCGATCAGCAGAAAGCCGATGTCCCGGTGCAACACCCTGATGTAGTAGCTGAAAGGTTTTCCGGTCTTTTCGTTTTCGTTCTCGGTCATGGTCTCTGGTCTCTGAGAGTGAAGTGGGGGCAAGGCCCGAGCGCGAGCCTGCCGGATCACCCGCTAGTCAAACCGGGTAATGTAAATGGAGTATGAATTCTGGTCACGCCGGAGGCGGGCGCATGTGGGGGGAATGCCTCGGGCCGGCCCGCGCTGACTGGAACGGCGGAGCGGGAAAGCGTTCTGCCCCGGAGGCTCCGCCGCTAGAAACGAAACACCCCCAAAAGGCAGCGTCTGCGCCTTTTGGGGGTATCAAAGAACGACCGCTACCAAGAGCGAATGATCTGCTCCGACTCAGCGGCGACGCATTCCCAGCAGGCCAAGCAGACCAAAGCCGAGCAGAGCCATCAAGCCGGGTTCCGGTACCGTGCCCGGTTCAACGAAGCCCGTCGCCATGGTTATCCAGTGGCCCTTCTGGGCATTGTCGGTTCCGGAGACCTGGAGTGCGAAATAGCCTTGCTTCGCCCAGTACTCCGGATCATAGGTCTGATGCTGGAAGCAGCCCATCGAGTACGAGGGTGCAAATCCAAAGGCCAGACCGGCTGGCGTCGACAGCCCTGGGTCAAGACAGTCCGGGGACGTCGCCCCGCTGGTGATGGCCGAAGCCGGAACGGTTAGACCGAGGATGGCATTCCAGGCCTCGTTGCCCTGATAGTCCTCGACGTAGAGGCTGCCGCCGCTCGCGACGAATTCAGCGACATCCGCTCCACGGCTTCCCAGAAGAGCATACGGATCGCCGCAGCAAGTGCCGGGAGAGGCGAAGAACATCGTGCTGTAGTTGCTCAGCGTCGCCGTCGAGAACTCGGTCGGTGACATATAGGTCACCGCCACGCCGCCGGTATCGGCATAGAACCCCGCCGTTGCGCCGAAATTATTGATCACCAGCACAGGCAACGTGGAAGTGCCTTCCAGTTGCTTGAATACCGGGTTTGTGTAGGCGTCTATGTGGTGAAAACTCGCCGCCTCCGATCCGGCAAGAAAGATGGTGCTGGCCTGGGACGAAACGCCAAAAAAGGCGAGTGCGGCCAGGAGGAAAAATCGCGCCAAAGTCAGTGGTTTCATGTTCGCGGTTCCTTACTTGATGAAAAAGTAAGAACTGGATCGGCCTGCACTTTCGTGGCTAACGCGCCAGCTCTGCTGAGCTTATAAGCATTTGCTATGCCTGCCATGTCGAGGATGGTTTTTTCTTTTTATTTCAGTGTCTTGCCGTCGGTTGATGCAAGCGTCCGGGATGGTTGCCGAGGTGAGTGTCAGAATTCCCGACAGCTCGGGGCGGCGCACCTCAAGCAACTTGCAGCCCCGTCCATGCGACGACTTTCTGTTCATCCCGGGGCTTGGCGGCGCGGGCGAGCGCATCGCCTTTCCGGCTACGCGACATCGCCGGGGGTCAGGCGCAGAGCTGCACCTTGACGCCTCGCGCCCTGAGGCGCTCGGTCAGCGCTTCCAGCCAGGCGCGGCTGACCGGGGAGACCTGCTGCCCTTCGTCCAGCATCGGTTCGCGCGCGACGCCGTAGAGTTGGACGCCGAGGATGCCCTCGAACGAGGCGACCAGCTCGACATAGTCGGAGACGTCGCGTTCGTCAGGCGGCTCGCCCTTCCACTGGAACATGCAGGTCTGAACCCAGGTCGGGCAGCAGGCCGAGGCCGTTTCAACTTGTCGGCGGGCGCGCGCGGCGTCCAGACCGACCTGGTTGGCGCGCCGGATCGAGGCCTCGCTGCCCCGGTCGACCTTGACCCAGGCTTCGCCGCCGACCGGCGCGATCGATCGCAGCGCGTCCTGCACCTCGGGTCTGTGCATCATGCTGCCATTGGTGATCAGCACGATGCGCAGCCGGCCGAGCAGGCCGAATGCTTCGACCTGGCGCAGCACGGCATTGATGACCTGAGGAAACTGCCGGCTCAGCGTCGGCTCGCCGTTGCCGGCGATCGCGATGCTGCAGAGCTGCCGCATGCCTTCCGGCACATGATCCTGCATGAAGTCGCCATGAAGGACTTCTTCCAGCACCGCAGCCAGCTCATGTTCGAGCCGCGCGACATCGACCGCATCCGGGGCGCCGCGCTTGAGCTCGGGAACCTGGCAATAGACGCAGCGCCAGTTGCAGGCATTGTTGAGGTTCAGGTTGATGCCGATCGACACTCCTCCCACGCGGCGCGACACGACCGGATAGACATGGAGAAAGCCGGACAGGACCTGATTGTGGTCATCCGTTCCGAGCTGTGTGCTCGAAGGCTGGTTCATCGTCAAGCGTCAGATCTCCGTGTGGGTCGGCTGCGCCACGGACCGGCGGCGCGCGACCCTTCTCTGGGGGGCATCGATTGTACCTGCACGAGGCGCCAGGAGCCGGGCCGATTCAGCTCCGCGCGGGGAATGTCCCGATTCGACTGGGCTCTACATGCCGGGCATGGTGGTCTTACTCCCCCCATCCTGAAGACCTTTGGCGAACGGCTGCTCGCTTCCGGCCATGCGCCCAAGGCGGTGATCGGTGCGGCGATGAGAAGGCGAGTGCTCCTGATCCACGGCATCGTGCGCTCCGGAGGGCCACTCCAGGATCGAGACGAGGGATGAAGCATGAAGAAATAGTATGAAGAGCAGCTAAACTTGTCCCTTCGGGTGCCGATAGGCTACATGTGTTTTCCAAGGTATTCCTGGCGTGTCGGACTGCCGGGGCAGAAGCTTCCTCGGCGAGATCGGTGAATCTCCGGCGGAGATTGCGCCGCAGCGCAAGCTCTGCACCTGAATCCGGCTTCAGGCCTGTCCTGTCATCTGTTTTGCTTCTATTTGCGAGGGGTAAATGTTCAAGGATATGAAAGTGGCGACTCGCCTGTACCTGGGCTTTGGGGCGGTTCTGGCCTTTCTGGTCGCCATCTCCATTTTTAGCCTGACCAGAATCAGCGATCTGGGAGGGCGGCTGGAGGAAATCACCCAGGACCGTGTGCCGAAAGTGATGGTGGCCAATCAGTTGACGATCAATGCTGTCGACACGGGCCGCCAGTTGCGAACCTTGCTGATGGCGACCAGCCAGGATCAGGAAAGCGGAGCCTTAAACAAGGTGACGCAGCGGATGACTGCGACCACCGAGGCGCTGAGGGATCTGGAACCCAAGATCAAGTCGGAGACGGGAAAGGAACTCCTTCGAAACATTATGACGAAGCATGAGGCTTATCAGCAGACCGGTGAAAAGGTCATTTCTCTTTCCCGACAGGACAAAGCCAAATCTGCTGATTACCTCAATAGGGACTTTACTACTGCCAATAATTCCTACATCGGTGCGATAAAGGAGTTGTCGGACTACCAGACCAAGGTGATGGAAAAGTCCAATGCTGAGGCTCATCAAAGCATTTCGCTTTCATTCGGCGTTGTCGTGGTCGTCGCGATAATGTCCACTCTTTTGTCGATCGCCGTTGCGTTTCTGATCGCGAGAAATCTCGGCAAGGTGCTGGGCGGAGAGCCCGGATACGCTGCGGGAGTGATCGAGAAGATTGCGCAGGGAGACCTGCGCGTTCAGGTGGCTGTGCGTACCGGGGATTCTTCGAGCATGCTGCATTCGGTCCGCACCATGGTCGAGGAGCTCAAGCATGTGATCGGTGAGGTTCGCGCGACCAGCGATTCGCTGGCCTCGGCCTCCGAAGAGGTTTCCGCGTCGGCCCAGGTGCTGAGCCAGAACGCGACCGAGCAGGCCGCCAGCGTCGAGGAGACCAGCGCGTCGATGGAGGAGATCTCGGCGACCGTCGCGCAGAACTCCGAAAATGCGAAGGTGACCGAAGGTATCGCTTCGAAGTCGGCGCATGACGCGGGCGAAGGCGGACAGGCAGTCGGCGAGACGGTCGAAGCGATGAAGCTGATCGCCCAGAAGATCGGCATCATCGACGACATCGCCTATCAGACCAATCTGTTGGCGCTCAATGCGGCGATCGAAGCGGCGCGCGCGGGCGACCACGGCAAGGGCTTCGCGGTCGTCGCCGCCGAGGTCAGGAAGCTCGCTGAACGCAGCCAGATCGCCGCGCAGGAAATCAGCTCCTTGGCTTCGAACAGCGTGGGTATGGCCGAGCGTGCCGGCAAGTTGCTGGGGGATCTGGTGCCGTCGATCACGCGCACGGCCGATCTGGTTCAAGAGATTTCGGCTGCCTCGCGCGAACAGACTGGAGGACTCGACCAGATCAACAGTGCGATCGGTCAGCTGACTCAAGTGACTCAGGCCAACGCCTCGGCCTCCGAGCAGCTCTCCTCGACGGCCGAGGAGATGAGTGCTCAGGCTGTCGGGCTGCAGGAGATGATGCAGTTCTTCCAGACCGACGGCGATGCTCAGCAGCACCGGGCAGCCAAGAGCACGGCTCGCAGCAGCAAGCGCAGTCGGCGCGCTGAGCCGCAGGAAGAGTTGTCGGCAGATGAAGAAGCCTTTGTCCGATTCTGAGGGATTGAGATGAGTGCAAATCAATCCTCTACGACGCTGCAGGCGGTGTCGACACGGCAAGCGGCGCCCGAACTGCCGAGTGCCGAAGCGCAGCAGTTTCTGACCTTCACGCTGGGGAGCGAGCACTTCGCGATTGCGATCCAGGCCATCCGCGAGATCATCGAGTTTCCCCGCTTGACGGCGATCCCGCTGACGCCTGCATTTCTGGCCGGAGTGATCAATCTGCGCGGCGCGGTGGTGCCGGTCATCGACCTGTCGGTGCGTTTCGGTCGGGCCAGGACCGGGGTGGGGCGGCGTTCCTGCATCGTTATCGTCGAGGTGATGATGGGCGAGGAGCTGCAGCCGCTCGGCGTCATCGTCGATGCCGTCGACGAAGTCGTCGAGATCGACGCCGCGCAGATCGAGAGGCGCCCGGACTTCGGTGCCGGAATTCGCGCCGATTTCGTCTCAGGGATGCTGCGCCTGGGTAGCTCCTTCGTCGTCGCGCTGAATCTCGACAGGGTGCTGTCGGGCGAAGAACTCGAACAGATGATCGGTCTTGCCGGGGAAGCTGCGCTGCAGTAGTTCGAACCGCTCAGGGGCAGGCCTTGTCCTGCCCGATCCGCGCCAGCTCTGCCTTGTATTGGGCATTTCCCGGATCCGCCGCAATCAGGCGGCGGAGCCGGGAAATCGCCTCTGCTCTGCGGCCACAGCGCAATCCTCTGCTGTATTCGCTTTCGTCGTCGGAGATGATCACGAGGGCTGCCGGGTATTCGGGCGCGTAGCGCACGTTGAATTTCTGCCCTATGCCCGGCCAGGTGTAGCCGTCCACTGGGGCGGGCGAGATGTTGAATCCGTCGGTCTCGAAATAGCTCAGCACGGGCTTTTGCGTGCGATCTTGCGGCTGGATCAGCAACTCCTCGCGCATCACGACCTGATCGTTGTGCTGGCTCAGGGTCGGCGCAATCGAAACCACCGTCGCGCTTGTCGGTTTGCCCGTCGCGATGATCAGCGGATTTCGCCAGAAATGTCCGAAGAGCAGATTGCAGAACCAGAAAGCGAACAGAAAAATCATGCCGCTGCGGATCAGCGAGAGCAGGGCTCGTGCGCGCGGTGAGAAAGCCCGGCTCAGGAAAACCGGGACCGACAGTAGCAGCAGTGCGAACAGCGACAATATCGGGTGCAGCACGGAAAAGAAACAAGCAATCGCAATGCCGCGCAGGAGGAACATTGAGCCGACCCTGTGTTGTCCGGGAAAATCAGCGGCGGATGCTAACCCGTAGCCGTTGCGGCGACCAGCTCGTTGCGCTGTCGCATTCATGAAACGAGAGCGTCACACGCCTTTCATGCGAAGGTGGGCAATCAATCGTTCTTTTTGGTGCTCGCGTACCGGATCATCCCGGTTTCGTCGTCCGTTCCGGCGAGCCTGAAACCGCTGCGTTCAAGAACCCGGATGGACGCAAGGTTCGCCGGAGCGGTGTGCGCGATCACGCGCAGGACTTCGGGCTTCGCGAGCGCGTGCGACACGAGCGCCTGGATGAGCTCGCTCGCGAAGCCGCGCGACCGGAACTCGGGGACGATCGAGTAACCGACTTCGGCGATGCCGTCAGCACCCGGGGGACCGAAGAAGCCACCCGCGCCGACGAGAACCGCATCATCGGAGTCGGTCGGGCGGTGGATCGCATACCAGGAGTACCAGCCCGCCGCAGCCGGGTCTCGGGCGAGGCGTTCGCGGAAGAACTCCAGTGCGGCACGGTCGTACTCGCCCGGCGGCCAGCATCCGGGAACGACGGCGCCGAGCCGCATTGCGAGCGCCCCGGAGGATTCGAGTTCTGCCTCGACAAGCGCCAGCGTCGCCGGAACGAGTTCGAGCCGTCGCGTTCGGAGGGTCTGCATGGCGGGGATGTTAAGAAGAGCGCGGGGGCTGGTCAAGCAAGGTGGGTTGGGTTTGAACTTAATCAAAATGAACGAATGCAAGACCTGAGCCCGAGGGCCCAGGTTATCAATTGCATCGAAATGAGCGAGTGCAGAACCCGAGTGCTGGGTATTCCTGATGACGACTTTCAGACGCGGACACCAATCTTGACAGATAGCGCAGCCGTGAAACTTGAGTTCGAGGTCTTCACTCTGGGAAAATGCCGCAAAGTGAGATGGGCTCTTGTGCTCACAGAAGTGCCACGACACGCGAACACAACAGGACTCTGAATGGCAGCGCTTCTCCGCAATCTGATTGGTTTTTCGGCCGCCCTGCTCGGCGCTTCCACCCTGCTGGCGGTTCCCGCTCGCGCCGAGCAAGCGCTCTACGGCTACCTCCTCGTCGAGAAGGACGGCTATCGTCTGTCCGATGACGTTACGCTGGATCCGAGCAATCCGGTCGTTGCGAATTTGGGTAGCTCCAATGCTCGACCGCGCGCCACCGGCTGGATCAAGTTCCGCCTCGATGCGGGGCTCTACCGCGTATCGCAAATCGTGTATCAGGGCTACAAGCTGAAGTCCAGCTGTACGCAGGAGGGATATCGCCACAGTGCATGGGCGCCATGTAGCTCCTATGCGGGGCTCGAGCGCTATTTCATCGAACTTGGGCGGCCGTCTTCGGGAAGCAACTATCAGACGCTCGAGTTCATCACCGACGATTTCCACAGCCAACTCGCGAAGGCCGTCGAGCGGGCCGGCTACGCCTATCTGCCGCGCAAGGCGAACAGCCTCGAAGCGCGTGGCCGCGATGTGTTGGCCGCCGTCGCACGCAACGCGGAACTGGACAGGCTGCTTGCGGACCGCCTGCGTTCCGCTGTGACGCTCCGCGAAAAGGATATCGCCAGGTATCAGGATCTTGTGCCATATGAGGCTTTCCCGGTGCCGCCGCGAAAAGAGGAACTGCCGAAGCTCAATTCCGACCTGACGGCCTATGGCGCGGCTCAGGACGCCGCCCGCGCTGCTTTCGAAGCCGACGTGCAGCAGCAGTTCGAAGCCTACTTTGTTCCCCGTCTCAAAGCGGCCGAGCAGGACTATCCGAAGCTTTTTGCCCAGCGCAAAGCGGAGCAGGAGCGCCAACGCAAGAGGGAGGAACAGGAGCAGGCGCAGCAAAGAGCGGAACAGGAGCGGCAGGCCAAGGCTGAGCAGGCGCGCATCGGCAAGTTCCGTTCAGGCATCAAGGTGGAGACAGAAACCAACTGCGGCCCGGTGCTCGAGATCAAGGGGAATCTCGTGAAGGTGTTCTCGCCCGTACAGGGCTACGGCAATGAGCACTGGCTGCGCCGGGGCCAGCTGCTACCGGCCCAGTACAGTTGCCGGTTCGTCAATGGCAACTACGTGGGGCCCCAATAGCGCGCCCCAGAGCTAGGTCGTTCCGGAACCCGGGATAGTCTTCGGGCGGGCTCCCTCACCCGGCTGGCAGGAGAGGGCTGGGGAGAGGGGGGCAAGGGCGGCTGCGGGCCGCCCTTGCTGTATTCAAAAGAAGTCGGCTCAGGTTATCAATTGCATCGAAATTGGCGAATAGATGATCGCGGGTCAAGGTCTTGAATTGCATCAAAATAAATGAATGCAAGACCTGGCCCCGGGGATTCCTTTGTTGGTGTGCAATTTGCTTGGCTTGTGTCATGTCTCTTCAAAGATTAAATCATGCAGATACAAGACGTGCGCAGTGCTGGCAATGTTTCCGGGGTATATCAATCAGTTGCCGGTAGGCAAGGCTACAGTACAAAAATTGCCGCTCCGGCGGAACGTTTTGCCGATGTGGTCAGCATTTCAGCGGCCGCACGTGATCGGATTGCCGCTGACTTCAAGGCAGGTGGCACCACAACCGCCAGTCTTGATACCGACAGGGGGGAGTCGGTGCTGGATCTGGATGCATACTTTTCATCAAAACCAGCCAGTCCAAACGCCGAAATTCCACCTTTGCTAATGCCATCGCAGAAAAATATCGATGCCCTGACTCAGCATATCAATCAAAAATTTCCGACGTTTCTGTCGGAAAACAGTATCCCGATAGCCCCTTCTAGTATCCACTACGATTCCTACGGGCAGGCGCAGTTTCCGGAAGGTTATCCATATGCCGCACAGCTTAAGCAAGCCTTGAAGGACAACCCGGGAATGGAGCGGGAGCTGAGTACGGTAAAAGCCCTAGGGGAATTCAAGGGTCTGCTCGATCAGAGTGTGCCATTTCAGAAAGAATATTCAGCAGCAAGCAGTCAGAACGAGCTCCGTGCAGTCATTTCTAAATACTCCTGGCTACTCTCGGAAAATTCTCCGTCTGAAAATTTCGCCTTGGTCTTTGACCGCACAGGAAAAATGCGCATTGAAAAATCAGAAGGTGCGATCTCATAAGCGCCGTACCATTTCAGGTGGGGTTGGAGCTTGGTTGTACGCCAACGAGGCGATACGGGCTGTGATGAATGCAACAACGGGTGGCGACCGCTAAGGAACGGCAATTTGGTCAGGCCTTGGGTTGAATCAAAATGAACGAATGCAAGACCTGACCCCGGGGTTTTTTGCGGCCTATTTGTACCCCCCCCCCGAACCGGTGCTCCCTCCCCGCTTTAATGACTTAACAGAAAGAAATGTTTTTCTATTTGGCCTTCGTTTAAAGGAAACTGAATAGCGCTCAACGTCACCCCCTCTCGCGCTCACCTCACCTAATATTTTTTGATTTAAGGATCCAACCAAAATCAATACTCTTCTATTTGACCTGCGCTTAAACGAAACAGAACGGAATTCAAAACTTCCATCCGACACACCGGGGCGCGTTATAATCGTCTGAATTTGATGATCTTTGCAATAATTGCTAAGCGATTGGCATTCATTTTCACAAAAATCAATTTTGCACTTCATGATGCCTCCTTGTTACGTGATGAGAATTATTTGCGAAATATCGAATAAGCAACCAAAACAACAATGGCGAATGCAGACACAATTAGCGCGCCTTGGGCCCAGGCAACAACTCTCCCTTTGCGCTCCAAAGCCTCAACAATTGCACTATTTGTTCTTGCCCAGTCTTTAATAGAATCCCCCACTAATCCCAAATAACGCCCCATCAATTCATTTGAAGGATCACCCCATAGTCTCTCAACCTCCTGGAAAATCTGCTGCCCTGTGCGAGGCATTGGAATTTTTCTGACAAGCATCCCTCTTACCGAAAATACAGTTGACAGAACAAGGCAAAGCAAGACAAAGCAAACAAAAAGTCTCTCTATTGAATCTAGAACCAAAGCTGGCGTTCGTACAAACACAAAAACTCCGCCCACAAATACCCCCGCCGCCGCCGTAGAAGCCTGTGCTTTTGTGTCAATTTGCTTCCATGCATCGCCAAGCTCTACATGTTCTCGCGCGGTCTGCGACAAAGAGAATTCTAGAATCATCTTTTTAGCATCATCACCCTTGCTTTTTTTTAGCCAAAAATCTGCACTTTTCTTATGCGGAACCATTCCCCTCCTATGACGCCTCAACATATTTCTCCTCACTTTTTTGACAGACAAAAGCAAAACAATAGCAAAACATGAGAAGCACATCGATTTCGGTTTTTGTGGCCAACTTATTGTTGGTGCAATTTTTGTCATACAAAACAAAAGGCGGAGTATCGCAATTTTTGTTGCAAAAATGAGCTGCATATATGTTTTTGCAGAGACTGACAAATAGATAGAGTAATATCCAAATCTTCCGCATTTATATAAAAATAGCTAATTATTTGCTTGGGTAACTCATGTCCATAAGCATGGATAATATCCATTATCCCGCAACAGATAGCCTCTCCTTGCCCGCCAGCGGACATCGCGCAGCTCCGTTCTGTGGTTGCTTAATCTACACGGTCAGTCTATTCCTTTGCCCCGCGTTCATGAATGGCAGGGTAGGCCGCACGTCACATTCGAGTAGAGATAAGGCTGCAGATCGGCAATCAGCATAGGGGCGGTCAGATTGACTGACCGATCCCCTGCCACACTTCCCGGCATGCAGATCCGCTTCGGGCGGTTCGAGTGGTTGAGATCATGAGAGTCGGGGTAAGCCGAGTTTGTCGAAGTAGGCGATGGTCATCACCCAATTGAGCTGCCTGCGCTGTTTCGCCACCAGCAGCGATAATTGCCCGCCACCCGCTTGGCCACGGCTTCAGTTGCGCCAAGTTTGGTCAGTTCTCGGTGGATCGTACCGCCACGTTTCCAGCCACGGGGGGGCAGATCTTGCATTTATCGGTTTTGCCTTGTCTCAAGTCCTCTTTTTCATCCGCGTCCTCCGCGGCAAAGCTTTTGAATCGAAAAGGGCGACCTGGTTTGGGTCGCCCTCGTCATCGCTGCGGGCTTCAGAGCCCGCCCAAAATCTGCCCCAGCAATATCTTCGTGATCATCGCCGCCGGGTAGACCAGCGCGTAGCCCAAGGCGACGCGGCTGTCGTGGCCCGTGCGGCCGTTCGCGAAGCCCAGCACCGCCGGCTGGGTCTGGGTGCCGCCCAGCACGCCGGAGAGCTTGGTGCCGCCCATGTGGAAGGCCTGACGCATAACGATGTAGATGCCGGCCGCGACGGTGCAGGTGACCGCGATGCCGACGATCATGATCTTGATCCAGGCGCCCGACGCGAACGCATCGCCGATCTGCGCGCCGGCCTTCGAACCGGCCTGGGCGAGGAAGATCAGCAGGCCGAACTCCGAGATCGCCTGGGCGGCCGTGAAAGGCATCGTGGTCACGAAGGGACCGACCCGGCCCAATCGGCCGAGGATCAGGCCCAGCACCAGCGTGCCGGCCGCCGAACCGATCGAGAACACGGTGCCCGGAACCGGGAAGACGATCTTGCCGAGCAGGATGCCCAGGGTCATGCCGATGCCGAGCGCGATCGGGTTGATGTCGGACATGCCGCGTGCCGAGTCGCCGAAGTGGGCGGTGATCGCCTTCATCTTCTCGCAGGGGGCGATGACGCGGACGCGGTCGCCCAGCTGCAGGACCAGGCTTTCGGTCGCCAGCATGTCGACGTCGCCGCGGCGCACGCGCGAGATCGTCGCACCGAACTTGCCGAGCAGATCGAGTTCGCCGATCGGATGGCCGGCGAGATTGTTGTTCGACAGCGTGATCCGGCGCACGTCGACGAAGCTGCGATCCTGGTCCAGCGCGTGCGAGGACGGGTGGCCCAGCTCGTGGGTGACCTGTTCGACCAGATCGGCGGGGCCGACCACGGTGACGAGGTCGTTGCGGCGCAGCACGTCGTTGTCCGAAGCGGCCGCGATCGGATAGCTCATGCCGCCATGGCGAACGCGCGAGAACTTGATCAGGTCGGAGTGCTTCTTCTCGATGTCGCGGATGCGCGGCTCATCGCTCGTCTCGACACGGACCGTGCAGTTGACCAGGGCCGGCGGCAGGTCGGTGTCGTGGGCGCGGTGGCGCAGTGCGAGCATCGCGGCGAGCAGCATGCCGATCACGCCGAAGATGTAGGTGACCGCGTAGGCGACCGTCGGCAGCGTGTTGTCGTGCGCGGCTTCGCGGGCCGCGGCCAGGGCCGGCGTGTTCGTGACGGCGCCGGCGAAGGCTCCGGCGATCGTCGCGGGATCGAGGCCGAGCAGGCGGCCGACGACGACCGCGACGAGCGCGCCCAGCGTCAGCGCGCAGACCGTGGCGAGGATGGGGCCGAGGCCCCGGCGGAGCGATGCGAAGAAGTTCGGACCGGAGACCACGCCGACCGTGAAGGTGAACAGGGTCAGGCCCAGCGTGCCGAAAACTTCAGGGACTTCGAGGTCCTGGTTGCGGGATTTGGCGAAGGCCGACAGAGCGATCGACGCGAAGAGCACGGCGGCGGCGCCCAGCGCGACGCCCTTGACCTTGATGTGGCCGAAGGACATGCCGATGCCGACCAGGATGAAGAGCAGCAGCACGCCTTGCTGCGACAGGAAGTGCAGGACGGTATCCATCAGCCCGCCCTCCCGATCCGCGCGGCGCCGCCGCCCTGACTGCTTCGGACTTCAGTGCTGGGGAGAAGCTCCCCGGAAAAAGTGAGCACCATCTTGTTGCAACTCCTGTAAGGAAGACAACGAAATCAGCGAAGCAGGCTCAGCGAGTCTGGCTTCAAAGTCGATGGGCGGTTTTCTCGCGAAGCGGCGAGCGCGGGCCGGGGGGGAGGCGTTGGTTTTCTTTTTCAGGCGCGGTGCGTTCATGGCTGCTTTCCTGACGGGTGGGCCGACAGGCTTGCCCGACGGAGAATTCCCCAAGGCGGGCCTCCCGAGGGGAGGGCATATGCCTTGTGGGCAGTATCGCCAGCTTGCTGCCATGCAGTCAATCGTAACTGGCCCGGGTTTAACCCCGATCAGATTCCGCGCAGGAAGGCGGGAGAAAGGCCAGAGACAAGGCGGATCTCACGCAGAGCCGCAGAGTCGCAGAGAAGGTCAAAGGCGGAACCTGAGAGGACAGGGGCTTAGGTCGCCGTCCGTGCACCCGAAGGCCTGCTTCATGCAGAGCCGCAGAGCTTCAAAGGGACTTCACGAAGCACTGCTTCGTGCCGGTGAAGCCGGCCCGGCATGCAAACCGGCCGAGGAGAAGGTCAAAGACGAACACTTGGCAGGGGGAAAGCGTCCCCCTCGATTCGCTGCTCTCGTCGAGACCACACGAGAAACGCTTTTGTTTTTCCTCTGCGCCTCTGCGGCTCTGCGTGAGATCGACTTTGATTTTTGCTTTGTCGCTCGCTCAGGCGGCGCCGGATCCGGTCGCGGCGCGGCCGAGACGGTCGTGGATCGCGGTCCACTCGGAGTCGTTGGGCAGCGCTTCGACGAGGATCACGGTTGCGCCGCTGAAGTCCAGAGCCCGGAGGTTCGCATAGAGGCCGTGCGCATAGCCGGCGGCATCTTCGGGCGCGGTGATCCAGACCTGGTGGGGCAGGGCGGAGGGCTGGTGGCGCGCGAGGACCGCGCAGTGTTCGCCGTCCCGGGCGAGCCGCGCGTCGAGCGCTTCGGGCGTGAGGATTTCGAGCGGCGTGCGCGGCGCGTAGTGGCCGGGCAGCGAGCCCGAGACCCGGGGGGCGTCGCTCGGCGCGGCCTGGGTTGCTTCGCTCGGGCGGCGTCCGATCACCGCGGCGATCGCATCGGCGCCGATCGCGCCGGGGCGCAGGATCGCCGGAGTCTCGCGCGACAGGTCGAGGATCGTCGACTCGATGCCGACGTCGCAGGCGCCGCCGTCGAGGATCAGCGCGACCTGGTCGGCCAGCTCGGCGGCGACGTGGCGGGCCGTCGTCGGGCTGATCCGGCCGAAGCGGTTCGCCGACGGCGCGGCAATGCCGCCGCCGAAAGCGCGCAGTAGCGCCTGGGCGACCGGATGGTCGGGGATGCGGATGCCGACCGTGTCCTGGCCGCCGGTCACGACCTCGGGGACGCCGGCCTGCTTCTTCAGGATCAGCGTCAGCGGGCCGGGCCAGAAGGCCTTCGCGAGCGCGAGCGCTTCGGGCGGGATCTCGCGCGCCCATTCGGGCAGCTGGCTGGCGTCGGCCAGATGGACGATCAGCGGGTGGTTTGCGGGACGGCCCTTGGCGGCGAAGATCTTCGCCGAGGCGACCGGGTTGGAGGCGTCGGCGCCCAGGCCATAGACCGTTTCGGTCGGCAGCGCGACGAGCTCGCCGGCGGCGAGCAGCTCGGCCGCGCGTGCGAGGTTTTCGGGAGTGGGTGTCAGGATCATGGAGGGGCGGACCGGCGAGGCCGGTCGCTGTTCATTCGTCGCGGATGCCGATCGCGGAACGTGCCGCGGTCGCAGCCGCGAGAACCTTGACCGGGTCGGTGCCGATCACGGTGAAGTGGCCCATCTTGCGCCCGGGACGGGCGTGGCGCTTGCCATAGAGGTGCAGCTTCAGGTTGGGGATTGCGAAGAGCCGCGACCAGTCCGGTTCGCGGCAGTTGCCGGCGGCGTCGAACCAGATGTCGCCGAGCAGGTTCACCATGACCGCGACGCTGTGCGCGCGGGCGTCTCCGAGCGGCAGACCGACCAGCGCGCGGACCTGCTGCTCGTACTGGCTCGTCACGCAGGCGTCGACGGTGAAGTGGCCGCTGTTGTGCGGGCGGGGTGCCATCTCGTTGACATAGAGCTCGCCGCGCGAGATGAAGAATTCGACGCCCAGCGTGCCGACGTAACCGAGATCGGCGGCGATCTTCTCGGCGATCTCCTGGGCGCTGTCGCGCAGGCAGACCGTCGCGCGGGCCGGGGCGATCGAGACGTCGAGGATGCCGCGCGAATGCGAGTTCTCCGAGGCCGGGAAGCATTTGACCTGCCCCGCCTCGTCGCGGGCCAGCACGACCGAGATCTCGTAGTCGAGGCTCAGCATCTGTTCGAGCACGCAGGCTTCGCCCTTGAAGCCGCGGAACGCGGCGATCGCTTCGTCGCGGTTCGCGACCCTGGCCTGGCCCTTGCCGTCGTAGCCGAAGCGGGCGACCTTCAGGATCGCCGGGAACAGGGTGGGCGAGACTTCGCGCAGATCCGCTTCGGTGTTGATCGGCGCGAAGGGGGCGTGCGGGATGCCGTGGCTGGCGAGAAAGCTCTTCTCGGCGACACGGTTCTGGCAGACCGCGACCGCGTCGGCCGAGGGCCGGACCGGCACGAACTTGGCCAGATAGTCCAGCGTGTCGGCCGGAACGTTTTCGAATTCGGTGCTGATCGCGGCGCAGCCGTGGGCGAGCTCGTCGAGCGCCGCATAGTCGTCGAAGGCCGCCTTCAGGTGGCGGTCGGCGGCGGCGCCGGCGGGGCTCGCCGGGTCCGGATCGAGAACCCAGACCTGATAGCCCATCTCGTGGGCGGCGAGCACGAAGAAGCGGCCCAGCTGGCCGCCGCCGAGCATGCCCAGAGTCGCCGGGGGGAGGATTGCGCTCATTGCGGCATTTCCAGTTTCATGTCGAGCACGCTCTGGGTCTGGCGGGCGCGGTAGGCGTCGAGCTCATCCCGCAGACGGCTGTCTTCGTTGGCGAGCAGCGCGACCGCGAACAGTGCGGCGTTCGCGGCTCCGGCCTCGCCGATCGCGAAGGTCGCGACCGGGATGCCCTTGGGCATCTGGACGATCGAGTGCAGCGAGTCCACGCCCGACAGCGCGCGGCTCTGCACCGGCACGCCGAGCACCGGGACCGGTGTCTTCGCGGCCAGCATGCCGGGCAGGTGGGCGGCGCCGCCGGCGCCGGCGATGATCGCCTTGAGGCCCCGCGCGCGCGCGGCTTCGGCGTATTCGAACATCAGGTCGGGCGTGCGGTGGGCCGAGACGACGCGCGCCTCGAAGGGGACGCCGAATTCCTGCAGGATCTTCGCGGCGATCTGCAGCGTCGGCCAGTCCGACGTGGAACCCATCACGATTCCGACAATGGCTTTCTCGTTCATCTTTTCGTCCTTGCCGTTCAGGCTTTCGCGGCGCGCTGGGCCGACAGCAGCGTGTTGCCGAGCAGCATCGTGATCGTCATCGGGCCGACTCCGCCCGGGACCGGCGTGATCAGCGAGGCGACTTCGGCCGCCGATGCGAACTCGACGTCGCCGCACAGCTTGCCGGAGGGCAGGCGGTTGATGCCGACGTCGATGACGACGGCGCCGGGCTTGAGCATGTCGCCCGTCACGAAGTTGGGGCGGCCGACCGCGGCGATGACGATGTCGGCGCGGCGCACATGGCCCGCCAGATCCTTCGTCTTCGAGTGGCAGACCGTGACCGTGGCGCCGCGGGCGAGCAGCATCACCGCCATCGGCTTGCCGACGATGTTGCTGCGGCCGATCACGACCGCGTCCTTGCCCTGGATCTCTACGCCGCCGACTTCGAGCATCTTGATGACGCCCCACGGAGTGCAGGGGTAGAAGCCTTCGCGGCCCTGCAGCAGGCGTCCGACATTGACCGCATGGAAGCCGTCGACGTCCTTGTCAGGATCGATCGCTTCGAGCACCGCGTCCTCGTCGAACTGCGGCGGGAGCGGGAGCTGGACCAGGATGCCGTGGACGCTGGCGTCCGCATTGAGCTCGGCGATCTTGTCGAGCACGACCTGCGGCTCGGCGTCGGCCGCGTATTCGAACTTCAGCGAGCGAAAGCCCGCCTTCTCGCAGCCGGCGACCTTGTTGCGGACATAGACCGACGAGGCCGGGTCGTTACCGACCAGGATCACGGCCAGACAGGGTTGCGTGCCTTGCGCGATCAGCGCGGCGGCGTCCCGCGCGATCTGTTCGCGTACTTGTTCGGCAATTGCCTTGCCATCGAGAATTCGAGCGCTCATGATCCAAGTCCCGGAATATTCAGGAAAACCGGAGAGTCTACCATCGCGGCCGGGCGAGGTCAGCGCTTTCGCGTCCGGGCCGTCCGCCGGGCTCAGTGTTTCCCTGTTTCGGCAACAAGAACCTGTTGAACCAGGCCGGCCAGCGAGGCGACGCCCATCTTCTCCATGACCCGGGCGCGGTGGACTTCGACGGTCTTGATGCTGATGCCCAGCGTGTCGGCGATCTGCTTGTTGAGCCGTCCGGCGACGATCAGGTCGAGCACTTCGCGCTCGCGGCTGGTCAGCAGTTCGAGCCGGCGCGAGACTTCGGCGTCCTGGCGCTTCTGGCTGCTCCGCTCGCGATCGAGCTCCAGGCACTGCGCGATCAGGGTCAGCATGTCGCGATCGTTGAAGGGCTTTTCGATGAAATCGATCGCCCCCTTCTTCAGCGCCGACACGGCCATCGGCACGTCGCCGTGGCCGGTGATGAACACGACGGGCAGCGTCGAACCTTCGCTGGCGAGCTTCTCGTAGAGCTCGAGGCCGCTCATGCCGGGCATCCGCACGTCGAGCAGCAGGCAGCCGCGCAGCAGCGGAGTCCAGATCGCGAGGAAGTCCTCGGCCGAGGCGTGGGTGGCGACCGAATAGCCTTCGGATTCGAGCAGCCAGATCAGTGAATCGCGCAGAGCTTCGTCGTCATCGACGATGTGGACGGTCTCAGTCTGGGCGTTCGGCTCAAGCGGTTTCGGCGTCGGGCTCACGCAGATGCTCCATCGGTAAAGTGAATCGGAAGATCGTACCGCCTTCGGGGGCATTTTCCACCCACAGGCGGCCGTTGTGGAATTCGATGATCGAGCGGCAGATATTGAGTCCCATGCCCATGCCGTCGCTCTTGGTCGTGAAAAAGGCGTCGAAGAGCTTGCCGCGATCCTCGTCGCTGATGCCGTGGCCGCGGTCGGCGACCGCGACTTCGACCTGATCGCCCTTGGCGCGCGCGGTGAGCCTGAGCAGCCGACTCTCGGCGGGGATGTCGCTCATCGCTTCGATGCCGTTCTTGACCAGGTTCAGCACGACCTGTTCGATCATGATCCGGTCAGCCCAGACCAGCGGCGTGTCGCTGCCGATCAGGTTCTCGACCCGGGCTCCGTGCTTGCGCGCGTCGATCTCGGCGAAGCCCAGCGCGTCGTCGGCGACGTCGGACAGGTTCACCGCGCTGCGCTGCGGTTCGCTCTTGCGCACGAAGTCGCGGATGCGGCGCAGGATCTTGCCGGCGCGGTCGGCCTGAAAAGCCGTCTTCTGCATCGCGGCGAGCAGCTCCTCGGGTTTGTAGCGTCCGCTCTGCAGCCGGTTGACGCAGCCCGAGCTGTAGTTCGCGATCGCCGACAGCGGCTGGTTCAGTTCGTGGGCCAGCGTCGAGGCCATCTCGCCCATCGTGATCAGGCGCGAGGTGCGCTGCAGCCTCTCCTCCTGTTGGTGGTTCAGCTCTTCGACCCGCTTGCGGTCGGTGATATCGGTTGCGGCCGACATCCTGACGATGCGGCCATCGACCCAGCGCGTGGCCCGCTCGCGCACATGAAACCAGCGCTCGGTCGGTGCATGGAAGAGCTGACCGTCGAAGAGTTCGCGGGGCAGGCCCTCGGGGCGCAGCAGGCGGGGGTCGACCGGATAGGCGCTGCGTTCGGGCAGCGGCAGCGACAGGTTGTAGGTGCTGCGGCCGATCGCGTTGAAGCCGAAGCTCAGCATGAAGGCGCGGTTCGCGTAGAGGATCTCGTCGGAGCGCGCGTCGGCGACATAGACCGCGGTGTCGAGGCCATCGAGCACCGCGACGAAGCGCTCGTGGGCGGCCTCGAGTTCGGCATGGATCCGCTTCGACTCGGTGATGTCGCTGACCGCGGCCATCCAGCCGGTCTGCTGCCCGGCGCTGTCGACGAGGGGCGAGACCATCAGCCGCACGTCGATCAGGCGTCCGTCCTGGCGCGGAATCCGCGTCTCCAGTCCTTCCGGGGGCGAGACTTCGGCCAGCGCGCGCCGCAGCGGTGCGAACTCGACGAGGCGGTCGTCGGCGCCGCGCCGGTCCGCCGGCCATTTCGAGCCGATCAGCTCGCCTTCCTCGTGGCCCAGCATCGCGCAGAAAGCCGGGTTCGCATAGACGATGCGGCCCTTCATGTCGGTCGCGAGCAGGCCGGTCAGCACCGACTCCTCCATCGCTTTGCGGAAAGTCGATTCGGCCCGCCACGCGTCTTCGGCCGCCTTGCGGTCGGTGATGTCGTGGGCGACCGCATAGGTCACGCGATCCTCCTCGACCGGTTTCGCGCTCCAGACCAGCCACTTGTAGTGGCCGTCGGCGCAGCGCATCCGCGCTTCGAAGGTGAAGGGCTCTCCCTTGGCCAGCCTGGCCAGGGCGGCGCTGGCGCTGGCCAGGTCCTCGGGATGGACCCGCGCGAGCAGGGGGCGGCCCTCGAAAGTGGCCATCGGCAGGCCCAGCACGCGTTCGAAGGCCGGGTTGACGCGCCGGTAGCTGCCGTCCGGGTCGAGTGAGCAGAGCATGTCCAGCGACACGATGAAGAGCTGGTCGCGTTCGCGCTCGACCCTGACCCGCTTGTCCATGTGGCTGCGCAAGGCCCACAGGCTCCACAGCACCATGACCGAGAGGCCGACGATCAGGCCCATGGGCAGGGCCGGGGGGAGCTCTCCTTCATTGCGGAAGGCAGTTGCGCGCAGCGCGAGCCCGTTGCCGGGCGGATCGAAGACGATCAGGGACGATAACGCATCGTCGGTGCCGTGCGGCGAAGTGTTGACGACCAGCGTCTCGCCCGACGAGTCGATCATTGTCAGCCGGTATTTGTCCGAGAACCACGAGGGCACGAGGTGCTGGAGCAGCCCCTCGACCGAATAGACCGCGATCACGAGGCCGTAGGGCGAGCGCCCCCGCTGCACCGGCACGAACACTTCCATCAGCGCCGATCCGCGTGAGGCCCGGTAGGGTTGGCCATAGGCGGCCCGGCCCAGTTCGCGGGCATGGCGGGCGATCTGCCCCTGGCTGGGCGAGAGCTCGTCGCCGGGAAGCCATTCCGAGCCGTCCGACGGCACGGCCCAGCGAACCTTGCCGCTGGCGTCCATCCAGACGATGTCGAGCAGCTCGGGGTTGTCGGCGAGGTAGGGCGTTGCGCGCAGCGAGAAACCGTCGCCGTCGAGGCTGCCATTGGCGATGTCGCGCGCGATCTGGGTCAGGAAGTCCTCGTTCGCGATGAAGTGGGTGCGCATCGTCCGCTCGGCCCACTGGACGTCGCGGGCCAGGGCTGTGCGCTCGGTGTCGATCTCCCTCATCTGCAGCGTCCAGACGATGACCAGCATCGTCAGCGCGAAGGCGACGACCGCGATATAGGGCGCGGTCCAGTACAGCTTGGCGACGATCGAGCCGCGGGGCTGGCGGGGAGTCAGAAAGCTCATTTTTGGCGTGGCGGCACTGCCTGGCGTGCGGACAAGGGTGAAGGATAGCGGAGGCGGGCGGAGCGTGCTGTCCTGACAGATTTTTGCCGGCCAGAGAGGGCGGCTCTGCCTAAGATTGAAACATTGGGGAACTTTTTCCTTCCATAAAAATCTCTGTGCACATGTTGCGCATTATGGTTTGCTGTTTTATCGTGCGAAACGAGGGGGCTCGCTGAGCGTCGGGGGACGCGGCGGGCTGGATAGCAGGGTTTCCCATGAGGGTTAACCCTGACCAGGATGAGAAGGAGTTGGCATTCATGGCTGTACTGCCCAATGCCCTGCCGCAATCCGATGTGGATGCGCAGGAAACCCGTGAATGGCTGGACGCGCTGGATGGCGTGCTGGCCAACGAAGGCCCGGAGCGGGCTCAGTACCTGATCGAGCGTCAGATCGCCGCAGCGCGCCAGAATGGCGTCGAGCTGCCGACCGGCTCGACGACGGCCTACATCAACACGATTGCGGCGGACAAGCAGCCGGCCTATCCCGGAGATGCGGCGATCGAAGAGCGCATCCAGGCCTACCTGCGCTGGAACGCGATGGCGATGGTCGTGCGCGCCAACAAGCACACCAACGTCGGCGGGCACATCGCCTCCTATGCGTCCTCGGTCGCGCTCTATGAAGTGGGTTTCAACTGGTTCTGGAAGTCGCCGAAGAACGAAGACGGCGGCGATCTGATCTTCTTCCAGGGGCACTCGATCCCCGGCGTCTATGCGCGCTCCTTCCTGCTCGGCGAGCTCTCCGAAGAACAGCTCGACACCTTCCGCCAGGAAGCCGCCAGCAAGGGCTTGTCTTCCTATCCTCACCCGTGGCTGATGCCGGAATACTGGCAGTTCCCGACCGTGTCGATGGGCCTCGGCCCGCTGCAGGCGATCTACCAGGCCCGCTTCATGAAGTACCTGGAGAACCGTGGTCTGTCGAAGGGCGAAGGCCGCAGGGTCTGGGCCTTCCTCGGCGACGGCGAGATGGACGAGATCGATTCGCGCGGCGCGATCGGTGTGGCCGGACGTGAAAAGCTCGACAACCTGGTCTTCGTCGTCAACTGCAACCTGCAGCGCCTCGACGGCCCGGTGCGTGGCAACGCGAAGATCATCCAGGAACTCGAATCGGAGTTCCGCGGTGCCGGCTGGAACGTGATCAAGGTGGTCTGGGGTTCGGGCTGGGACAGCCTGCTCGCCCGCGACAGCGAAGGTCTGCTCAAGGCGCGGATGATGGAATGCGTCGATGGCGAGTACCAAACCTTCAAGTCGAAGAACGGTGCCTATGTCCGCGAGCACTTCTTCAATACGCCCGAACTGAAGGCGATGGTCGCCGACTGGACCGATGACCAGATCTGGGCGCTGAACCGAGGCGGTCAGGACATCAGCAAGGTTTTCGCAGCCTACAAGGCTGCGGTCGAACACAAGGGCCAACCGACCCTGATCCTCGCGAAGACGATCAAGGGCTTCGGCATGGGCGCTTCGGGCGAAGCCCAGAACACCTCGCACCAGCAGAAGAAGATGACGCACGACTCGCTGGTGGGGCTGCGCGATCGCTTCAATATCCCGGTTTCGGATGCCGAGATCGACTCGGTTCCCTACATCAAGTTCGCCGAAGGCTCGCCCGAATTCGAATACCTGCGCGCGCGCCGTCAGGCTCTGGGCGGCTCGCTGCCCAGCCGTCGCCGCCATTCGAGCGAGACGCTGCCGGTGCCGGCGCTCACCGCTTTCGACGCCCAGCTCAAGGCTTCGGGCGAAGGTCGCGAGTTCTCGACGACGATGGCTTTCGTGCGGATCCTGAACACGCTGCTCAAGGACAAGGCTCTGGGCCGCCACGTCGTGCCCATCGTGCCCGATGAATCGCGCACCTTCGGCATGGAAGGCATGTTCCGTCAGTTTGGCATCTGGAACCAGCTCGGCCAGAACTATGTGCCCCAGGATCACGACCAGCTGATGTTCTACAAGGAGAGCCGCGAAGGCCAGATCCTTCAGGAAGGCATCAACGAAGCCGGCGCGATGGCGTCGTGGATCGCCGGTGCGACGGCCTATTCGGCACACAACGTGCCGATGATCCCCGTCTATATCTACTACTCGATGTTTGGCCATCAGCGGGTCATGGACATGTGCTGGGCGGCGGGCGATTCGCGTTCGCGCGGTTTCCTGATCGGCGGCACGGCCGGGCGCACGACGCTGAACGGCGAAGGCCTGCAGCACGAGGACGGTCACTCGCACATCCTGTCCAACCTGGTGCCCAACACGGTCAGCTACGATCCGACTTTCGCCTACGAACTGGCGGTCATCGTTCAGGACGGCCTGCGCCGGATGGTCGGCGAGCAGGAAGACGTCTACTACTACCTGACCGTCATGAACGAGAACTACGAGCATCCGGCGATGCCCGAAGGCGCGGAAGCGGACATCCTGAAGGGGATGTACAAGTTCCGCGCCGGTGCCGACGCCAAGGCGCCGCGCGTTCAGCTGCTCGGTTCGGGGACGATCTTCCGCGAAGTGATCGCGGCGGCCGATCTGCTCAAGTCCGACTGGGGCGTCGAAGCCGACCTCTGGTCCTGCCCTAGCTTCAACGAACTGGCCCGCGACGGCCAGGACGTCGCCCGCTGGAACCTGCTGCACCCGCTCGAGACGCCGCGCGTCTCGCACGTCGAGGCGAAGCTCAAGGGCGCGGTCGGTCCGGTCATCGCCGCGACCGACTACATCAAGCTGTTCTCCGAGCAGATCCGCGCCTTCGTTCCGGGCACTTACCTGACGCTGGGAACCGACGGCTTCGGTCGCTCCGACACCCGCGCCAATCTGCGCAATTTCTTCGAAGTCGACCGTCACTGGGTCGTCGTGGCCGCGCTGAAGGCGCTGGCCGATGAAGGCGCGGTCGATCGCGCCAGGGTGGCCGAAGCGATCACTCGCTACGGTCTGGATGTGAACAAGCCCAACCCTCTCGGCGTCTGAACGACAGCGAAGGCCGGGGCGTGCCCCGGCCGTGCAGAACAAGGAAAGACAGGAAATGAGTCAGATCATCGAAGTGAAAGTCCCCGATATCGGTGACTTCAAGGATGTGCCGGTCATCGAAGTGTCCGTCAAGGCGGGCGACACGGTCAGCGCCGAGGACACTCTGCTGGTCCTCGAATCGGACAAGGCGACGATGGACGTGCCCAGCCCGGCCGACGGCGTCGTCAAGGAAGTGCGCGTGCAGGTCGGCGACAAGGTCGCCGAAGGTACGCTGGTCGTGATCCTCGAAGCCGCTGGCGCCGCCGCGGCTGCGGCTGCGGCTCCGGCTCCGGCCGCCCAGGCTCCCGCTGCTGCGCCGGCTGCACCTGTTGCTGCCCCTGCCGCTGTCAGCGTCGTCGAAGTCAAGGTGCCGGATATCGGCGACTTCAAGGATGTGCCGGTCATCGAAGTGGCCGTCAAGGTCGGCGACACGATCGCCGCCGAAGCGGCGGTCGTCACGCTCGAATCGGACAAGGCGACGATGGACGTGCCCGCTCCGGTGGCCGGCGTCGTCAAGGAAGTGCGCGTCAAGGTTGGCGATCGCGTCTCCGAAGGCAGCGTGATCGTGCTGGTTGAAGCCGCTGGCGCTGCTCCGGCCCCTGCCGCTGCGCCGGCCGCCGCTGCCGCTCCGGTCGCAGCTCCGGCTCCCGCGCCGGTCGCCGCTGCCGCGCCGGTCTCTGCCGCTCCGCAGATCACCGCGCCGGCCGGCAAGGCCCACGCGAGCCCGTCGGTGCGCAAGTTCGCGCGCGAGCTGGGCGTCGATATCGTCAAGGTGCCGGGTACCGGACCCAAGGGCCGGATCCAGCACGAGGACGTGCAGTCCTTCATCAAGGGCGTGTTCAACCAGATCGCGACCGGCGCACTGGTGCCGGCCGGATCGGCCGCGGCTGGTGGCGTTACCGGCGGTGGCGAGCTGAACCTGCTGCCCTGGCCCAAGGTCGACTTCGCGAAGTTCGGCGAGATCGAAGCGAAGCCGCTGTCGCGGATCAAGAAGATCTCCGGCGCGAATCTCGCCCGCAACTGGGTCATGATTCCGCACGTCACCCAGTTCGACAAGGCCGACATCACCGATCTCGAAGCCTTCCGCAAGGCGATGAATCCGGAAGCCGAGAAGGAAGGCGCGAAGCTGACCATGCTCGCTTTCCTGATCAAGGCCAGCGTTGCCGCGCTGAAGAAGTACCCGGAATTCAACGCGTCGCTCGACGGCGACAACCTGGTCCTGAAGAAGTACTTCCACATCGGTTTCGCCGCCGACACGCCGAACGGCCTGGTCGTTCCGGTGATCCGCGACTGCGACAAGAAGTCGGTCTACGAGATCGCCCGCGACATGGCGGCTCTGGCCAAGAAGGGACGCGACGGCAAGCTCGGCCCGGCCGACATGTCCGGCGGCTGCTTCTCGATCTCCAGCCTCGGCGGCATCGGCGGCACGGCCTTCACGCCCATCGTCAATGCGCCGGAAGTCGCGATCCTCGGTGTCTCGAAGTCGTCGATCGAACCCGTCTGGGACGGCAAACAATTCGCTCCCCGGCTGATGCTGCCGATGTCGCTGTCCTACGACCACCGCGTCATCGACGGCGCCGCCGCGGCCCGCTTCACCAGCTATCTCGCGAAGCTGCTCGCCGACATGCGCCGCGTGCTGCTCTGAGCGAGGGACAGGAATCATGAGTCAGATCATTGAAGTGAAAGTGCCGGACATCGGCGATTTCAAGGACGTTCCGGTCATCGAGATTGCGGTGAAGCCGGGCGATACGGTTCAGGCCGAAGACGCGCTGCTGACGCTCGAGTCGGATAAGGCGACGATGGACGTGCCGAGCCCGGCCGCCGGAGTCGTCAAGGAACTGAAAGTCAAGGTCGGTGACCGCGTTGGCGAAGGTGTCGTCGTGCTGACGCTCGAAGCGGCGGCCGCAGCCGAAGCGCCGAAGGCGGCTCCTGCTGCCAGCCCGGCCCTCACCCCCAGCCCCGCAGCTGCACCGTTGCCGGCGGGAAGCTATACGGGGGCGGTCGATATCGAATGCGAGATGCTGGTCATCGGCGCCGGTCCTGGCGGCTATTCGGCGGCTTTCCGTTCGGCCGACCTGGGCATGAAGACCGTGATGATCGAACGCTATCCGAGCCTCGGCGGCGTTTGTCTGAACGTCGGCTGCATCCCGTCCAAGGCGCTGCTGCACGTTGCGAACGTGATCGAGGAAGCCTCGCACTTCGCCGACGTCGGTGTCGCGTTCGACAAGCCGACCGTAGACCTGAACCGTCTGCGCGCGCACAAGGAAAAAGTCGTCGGCAAGCTGACCGGTGGCCTCGCCGGCATGGCGAAGTCGCGCAAGGTCGAGATCGTGCGCGGCTATGGCGTGTTCATCGATCCGCACCACGTCGAGGTGTCGCTGACGACCGGCTCGGGTTCCGAGCTGAGTGGCGAGAAGAAGGTGATCCGCTTTGAAAAGGCGATCATCGCGGCGGGTTCGCAGTCCGTGAAGCTGCCCTTCCTGCCCGAGGATCCGCGCATCGTCGATTCGACCGGCGCGCTCGAGCTGCGCCAGGTTCCGAAGCGGATGCTGGTGATCGGCGGCGGCATCATCGGCCTGGAGATGGCGACCGTCTATTCGGCGCTCGGAGCGCGGATCGACGTCGTCGAGATGGGCGATACGCTGATGGCTGGCGCTGACCGCGATGCGGTCAAGATCTGGGAAAAGCAGAACCTGCACCGTTTCGACAAGGTGATGCTGAAGACCCGCACGGTCGGCGTGACCTGCCGCCCGGACGGCATCCTGGTCAAGTTCGAGGGCGAAGCCGGTCCGATCGATGACCAGAAGTACGACCTGGTGCTGTCGGCGGTCGGGCGCAGCCCGAACGGCAAGAAGATCGGCGCCGAGAAGGCGGGGGTTACGGTCACCGACCGCGGCTTCATCCCGGTCGACAAGCAGCAGCGGACCAATGTCGCGCACATCTTCGGGATCGGCGACATCGTCGGTCAGCCGATGCTCGCGCACAAGGGCGTCCATGAAGCGCACGTCGCGGCCGAAGTCGCCGCCGGGATCAAGTCGTATTTCGACGCGACGATCATCCCGTCGGTCGCCTACACGGAACCGGAAGTTGCCTGGGTCGGCGTGACCGAGGCTCAGGCGAAGGGGAGCGGACAGCGGATCAACATCGCGAAGTTCCCGTGGGCTGCATCCGGCCGCGCGATCGCGAACGGCTGCGACTACGGCTTCACGAAGCTGATCTTCGACGACGAGACGCATCGCGTCGTCGGCGGCTGCATCGTCGGACCGAACGCGGGCGACATGATCGGCGAGATCTCGCTGGCGATCGAGATGGGCTGCGACGCGGTCGATATCGGCAAGACGATCCACCCGCACCCGACTCTGGGCGAGTCGATCGGGATGACGGCCGAAGTGTTCGAAGGCATCTGTACCGATCTGCCGCCGATCCGCAAGAAGTAAGAAGACCGGCTCCGGCCGGCCTGCTGTAAGAATGTCTCGGGGGAGACTGGACGGGAGACGCAATGGCGCTCTCCCTTGCGCAGCGGCGGAGGCTCAGGCCTCCGCCGTCTCGCGCATAAACCAGACTGGTGGCGGGATCAGGGTTCTGGATTGCGAAAAATCAATAACTGGCCTAGGGTTAACCCCTAGAATTTTGGCTGCTGTTTCGCTCAGCGTTTCGGCACCAGGCAAGACAAAACATAACGATCTGCGCGTAATAATTCCCCGGCCATTTCGGTCAGGAGGACAAAAAAGCTCGGCGGCCCTTGGGCCGCCATTTTTTTGTCCGCGGACAGGCGTAGCCGGTCCGGTGCGTGGACTTCAGCGGTGGGCGAGACGCAGCGCAAGCTGCAGGAACTCGTCCCAGACTTCGCCTTTCGCGATGCCCTTGATGATCCGGTCCAGCTTCGCTGCGTGCATCAGCGCTGCGCGCAGCGCATTGGCCGAAAAGCGCGCGAGGGCCCGTTCGGCGAGCTTCTGGCGGTTGCGGTCGAAGACCCGCTCCTTCTTGAACAAGGCCGAGAGCGGTTGGCCGGATTCGTGGCCGGATTTGAGCAGCGCCAGGGTCCGGATCTCGGTGGCCATCGCCCACAGCACCAGCGGCGGAGCCGCGCCTTCACCCTTCAGGCCTTCGATCATCCGCACCAGACGGGCCGGATCGCCTTCGAGCAGCGCGACTCTGAGCTTCTCGGTGTCGTAGCGGGCGACGTTCAGCACCGCCTCCTGAACCTGAGCCAACGCAAGCTCGCCCGGATCGAAAAGCAGGGCGAGCTTCTGCAGCTCCTGGTGGGCGGCGAGCAGGTTGCCTTCGACGTGTTGGGCGATGAACTCGAGTGCCTCGCGCGGTGCGCGCTGCTGCTGGCGCGCCAGACGCCCGGCCAGCCAGTCCGGCAGCTGCGCGAGAGGCGGTGCATTGCATTCGACTTCGACGCCGGCTGCGGCCAGCGCGACGAACCAGGCCGCCTTGCGCGTCGCCCAGTCGAGCTGGGGCAGGCTCACCAGCGTGATCACGCCATCGGTCGGCAGCTGCTTTGCGTAGCGCTGCAGCGCTTCGCCGCCTTCGCGCCCCGGTTTGCCGGTCGGAATCCTCAGGTCGACGAGCTTCGCTTCGCCGAACAGCGACAGGTTGCCGGCCGCCATCTCCAGTGCATTCCACTTGAAGCCCTGGGTCACGACCAGCACTTCTCGCTCGGTAATGCCCTGGGTGCGGGCCGCGGCGCGGATCGCGTCGGCGGCTTCGAGCGCGAGCAGCGGCTCGTCGCCGTGGATCAGATAGAGCGGAGCGAGGCCGCGCGCGAGCTCCGTCGCGAGTTGCTCGGGGCGGATGGCCACTTACTGTGCCGCCGGAAGAGGCCAGTGGGCGGAGGAGAGGCGGCGCATCAGCTGCAGCACGACGTCGTTCTGCATTTCGCGATAAAGCTGGGCTTCTTCCTGCTCTTTGGCGAGCAGCTGAGCGTCGTTATAGGTCAGATCGCGTTGCACCGAGAGCCGGCTGGCCGGGATCACTTCGTGCCCGGCGGCATCGACGAGCTTGAACTCGAAGGCGAGCTGAAGCTGGTAGTCGCGGACCTGACCCTTCGTGTTCAGGCTCAGGATCGTCTTGATGTGATCTTCCTTCAACACGATCAGGCTGACCTGGGCGTCGCTCGCCTTGTCCTTGATCAGCGTTGCGCCGTTTGCGGCGATCTGCCGCCTCAGCGTTGCGCCCATCTCGCTGTAGGCAGAGAGCCCCAGGTAGATCGAGTCGAAGGGTAGGGGCTGGGCGCCGCGCAGGTGAAAGCCGCAGGACGCGGTGAGCGCGATCAGCGCGAGGATCAGGAAACGCTTGATGAGGCTCACGCGTCGTTCTCCGGAGAAATTCGGGGGGGATTCGGGTGAAATCTGGCCATCGTGATCACGTCGACGTACCGCCCAGCGCGCAGAGCAAAGCCGCGCAGCCGGCCTTCCTCGACGAAGCCCACTGAGCGATATAGCGCCAGAGCCTTTTCGTTGTCGGCGAAGACGCTCAGCTCCAGACGCAGCAGGCCCAGCCAGTTGTCGGCAAGGTCGAGCAGAGCGGTGAGCAGCTTGCGACCGATGCCGTGTCCCTGCCAGGCATCGGTGATCGAGATGCCCAGTCCCGCCGCGTGGGCGCGGCGCGGGTTCGCATTGCCGTGCAGACCGGCCGAGCCGACGACGACGCCATCGACTTCGGCGACCAGCATATGATCCTGAGGACTCATGCCGCTGATCCGCTCCCGCCACAGTGCCTCGCTCGGGTAGGGCTGCTGCAGCGTGCCGGACACGGCTCCGGGCGAGGCGATCGCGGCAGCGAGCGCCGCCGCATCGCGCGCCTCGACCCTGCGGATCAACACTTCGGGCATCAGCAGACGATGTTCACGAGGCGGCCCGGCACGACGATGACCTTCTTCGCCGGGCGGCCTTCCATGAACTTCTGCGCGACCTCGGACGCGACGGCCGCGGCTTCGATCTGGGCCTTGTCGGCCGAGGCCGGGACCGTGATGCTGCCGCGCGTCTTGCCCAGAACCTGCAGCACCAGCTCGATCTCGTCCTGGACCAGCGCCGCATCGAGCGGTTCGGGCCAGCTGGCGGCGAGGATGTCATCGCCGAAGCCGAGCTCGCGCCACAGCGCGTGTGCGATGTGCGGCGTGATCGGCGAGAGCACGCGCAGCAGGATGCCGAAGCACTCCTCGGCGACTTCGGCGGCGAGTGCGCTGTCGCGCGGCGCTTTCTCGATCGCGTTGAGCATCTTCATCGTCGCCGAGGCGACCGTGTTGAACTGCTGTTTGGCGAGGTCGTAGTTGGCCTGCTTCAGGAGCAGGTGGATCTCGCGGCGCAGCGCGGCCAGGTCGGAAGGCAGCTTGGCCTTGTCCAGCGCGCGTGTCGCGGGCAGTTTGCCCTTGAGCTCGGCAGCGAACAGCGTGCCATAGTTCCAGACGCGCTTGAGGAAGCGGTAAGCGCCTTCGACGCCGGCGTCCGACCATTCAAGCGTCTGCTCGGGGGGCGCCGCGAACATCATGAAGAAGCGCGCAGTGTCGGCGCCGTACTGCTCGATCAGAGCCTGGGGATCAACGCCGTTGTTCTTCGATTTCGACATCGTCGTCATCTCGAAGTCGACCGGCGTGCCGTCCTTCTTCAATTTCGCGCCGGTGATCTGGCCTTGCGGACCGCGGATCACTTCGACATCGCTCTCCCAGAAGTAGTCCTTGCCGCCGCTCTCGGGTTTGTGCGAGAAGGCGGTGTTCAGGACCATGCCTTGCGTGAGCAGGCGGGAGAAAGGTTCGCGGTAGGTCACGAGGCCCACGTCGCGCATGACCTTGGTCCAGAAGCGCGAATAGAGCAGGTGCAGGATCGCGTGTTCGATGCCGCCGATGTACTGGTCGACGGTCATCCAGTAGTTGGTCTCGTCATCGACCATCGCCGCGTCAGTGAAACCGCTTGCATAGCGCGAGTAGTACCACGACGAATCGACGAAGGTGTCCATCGTGTCGGTCTCGCGCAGCGCCGGCTTGCCGCACTTCGGGCAGGTGCAGTGGCGGAAGGCTTCGAGCTTGTTCAGCGGGTTGCCCGAGCCGTCCGGCACGCAGTCCTCGGGCAGCACGACGGGCAGCTGATCGTCGGGCACCGGGACCGAGCCGCAGTCCGCGCAATGGATGATCGGGATCGGGCAGCCCCAGTAGCGCTGGCGCGAGATGCCCCAGTCGCGCAGCCGCCACTGGATCTTCTTCTCGCCCAGGCCCTTGGCCGCGACGAGTTCGGCAACCTTGAGCACCGCGGCTTCGTAGTCGAGACCGTCGAGTTCGCCCGAATTGACGCAGACGCCGTTCTTGCTGCCGTACCAGGCTTGCCAGCCGTCGAGCGAGAAGTTCTCGCCCGGAACCTGAACGACCTGTTCGATCGCGATGCCGTACTTCTTCGCGAATGCGAAGTCGCGTTCGTCGTGCGCAGGCACGCCCATCACCGCGCCGTCGCCGTAGCTCATCAGCACGTAGTTGCCGACCCAGACTTCGACCTGTTTGCCGGTCAGCGGATGGGTTACGAAGAGGCCGGTCGGCAGGCCTTCCTTCTCCATCGTCGCCATGTCGGCTTCCATGACCGAGCCCTGCTTGCAGCGCTCGATGAAGGCGGCGAGTTCGGGATTCGTCTTCGCGGCCAGCGTCGCGAGCGGGTGCTCGGCAGCGACGGCGCAGAAGGTGACGCCCATGATCGTGTCGGCGCGGGTCGTGAACACCCACAGCTTGCCCGCGTCGACGAGTTCGCCCGTCTCATCCTTGATTTCGTGCGGGAAGGCAAAGCGCACGCCGGTGCTCTTGCCGATCCAGTTCGCCTGCATCAGTTTGACGCGCTCGGGCCAGCCGGTCAGCTCATCGAGATCGCCGAGCAGCTCTTCGGCATACTGGGTGATGCCCAGGTAGTAACCGGGGATCTCGCGCTTCTCGACCACGGCGCCGGTGCGCCAGCCGCGCCCGTCGATGACTTGTTCGTTGGCGAGGACGGTCTGGTCGACCGGGTCCCAGTTCACGACTTGGGTCTTCTTGTAGGCGACGCCCTTTTCGAGCATGCGCAGGAAGAGCCACTGGTTCCACTTGTAATAGCTCGCATCGCAGGTCGCGAGCTCGCGGCTCCAGTCGATCGCGAAACCGAGCGACTTGAGCTGCTTTTTCATGTAGGCGATGTTCTCGCGCGTCCATTTCGCGGGCGGCACGCCGTTCTTGATCGCCGCATTCTCGGCCGGCAGGCCGAAAGCGTCCCAGCCCATCGGCTGGAGCACGTTGTAGCCGCGCATCTTGTGGGAACGCGACAGCACGTCGCCGATCGTGTAGTTGCGCACATGGCCCATGTGCAGCTTGCCCGACGGGTAGGGGAACATCGACAGGCAGTAGTATTTGGGCTTGGTGTCGTCCCGCTTGGCCTTGAAGGCTTCGGTCGAGTTCCAGTGCTGCTGGGCGGCGGCTTCGATCTCCGCCGGGGTGTATTTTTCCTGCATGGGCGCGTGCTCGCTGCGAAAAGGCGAAACCCGCATTCTACCGCCCCTTCGCGAACCTGGGCGCCGGCATGGCCCGTAGGGCAAAAGCTTTGCTGCGGATTTCGCGGATCCGCTTTCCGGTTGGGGGCTGCGACCGACAAGTCTCTCCCCGGCGTTTTCCAGGAGGGGCAACAAAAAACCCGCCGGAGCGGGTTTTTTCGGGAGTGCGCGAAGCTCAGAGGTTCTTCAGCACATCGGCGCGCTTTTGCTGGAACTCTTCGTCGGTGATCAGACCCTGGTCGCGCATCCGCTTCAGAGCGCGCAGCCGGGCTTCCTGCTTGCCGTAGAACGGGTCTTCGACGGGAGCGGCTTGAGGCGCGGGCTGGGCCACGGGCTGGGGCTGCTGGACCGGCGAGATCCGGTTGCGGTCGATCGGGTTCGCCGTCGTGACCGGGACAGTCGCTGGTGCCGCGACATTGGCGATCGAGATCGCGATCCAGTCTTCGCGGATGATCTTCGCTTCGCCCTTTTCGACGCCGAGGATGTTGATCTTCGGCGTGCGGGTTCCCCGCGAGCCGAAGTCGAAACGCGGAGGCTGGCGCGAACCCTGGCGAAGATCCGCGAGGAAGTCGATATGGGCCGAGCCGAGGATCAGGTTCAGGCGTCCGTCGGCGAAAAAGATGCGTCCCGAGTTGGCGAGAAGCGGTGCCATCAGGCCCGACCACGAGTGCTGTCCTGTGCTGACGAAGATCAGATCCTGGTAGGCGTTGGCCTTCGCGAGGCCGATCGCGATCGCCGGTGCGAAGCGGCGGATCTCGTCCTCGGAGAACAGGATGTTGGTCTGCTTGAAGCCCTGGATCTTGATTCCGGAGAGGGCCGTCGCGACCTGGTCTGCGCTCAGCTGAACGGGGTGGGCGCTGGGCTGCGCCTGGGCGCCGCGCGTGTCGATGCGCAAGAAGTCCCACTCTCCCCACTTCATCGTGTCGTCGGGGCTGGCTGCCCATCTTTCGAGCTGGGTGCTTTCCTTGCCGCCGAACAGGTCGTCGAAAAAGCCGGCGTGAGCGGCGGGGGCGGCGAGGGCCGCGGTGAGGGCCAGCGCTGCAGAAATCCTGCTCGGCCAGGCGCGGGTGGTGAAATGCATCGAGGAACTCCTGTGCTAAGACGGAAAGGCTCCGGGCAGTTTAACCCGGAGCCCGCGTGCCTTAACGCTTCGTGGTCAAACGATTACGCGCGAGTTTGATCAGACGCTGGGTCGACGCGTCGTAGTCGTCCTCGCCGGAGCCGGTTTTCAGCGCGTTCTGGATGCCCGAGGCGAGCTGTTTGCCCAGCTCCACGCCCCACTGGTCGTAGGAGTTGATGCCCCAGACGGCCCCCTGGACGAAGACCTTGTGCTCGTAGAGCGCGATCAGCGCACCGAGGTGCTTCGGGTCGAGTGCATCGAGCACCAGCATGTTGCTGGGGCGGTTGCCTTCGAAGGTCTTGTGTTTGACCAGCTGCTCGAGCTTTTCGCCGCTCACGCCGGCCTTGGTGAGTTCGGCGCGCGCTTCGTCGGCGGTCTTGCCGCGCATCAGCGCGGCCGACTGGGCGAGGCAGCTCGAGATCAGCACGGCGTGGTGGGTCGGGTCGAGGTCGGCCTGATCGAGCGCGAGGATGAAGTCGAGCGGGATCAGGTGGGTGCCCTGGTGCAGCAGCTGGAAGTAGGCGTGCTGGCCGTTGATGCCGGGTTCGCCCCAGATGATCGGGCCGGTCTTGTACTCGACCTTTTCGCCGTCGCGGCGCACGCCCTTGCCGTTCGATTCCATGTCCAGCTGCTGCAGGTAGGCCGGCAGCCGGTGCATGTTCTGGTTGTACGGGGCGATGACGACCGAGGGCGAAGCGAGGAAGTTCGCGTACCAGACGCCGATCAGGCCCATCAGCACGGGCAGGTTCTTCTCGAACGGCGCAGTGCGGAAGTGCTGGTCGATGGCGTGCGCGCCTTCCAGCAGTGCCTTGAAGTTGTCCGGTCCCAAGTAGAGCGCGATGGGCAGACCGATTGCGGACCACAGCGAATAGCGGCCGCCGACCCAGTCCCAGAAGCCGAACATGTTGTCGGTCGAGATGCCGAAGGCGCTGACCTTGGGGCCGTTCGTCGACACGGCGACGAAGTGCTTCGCAATGTCGGCTTCACTGGCGCCGGAGGCGAGGAACCAGGCGCGGGCGGAGTTCGCGTTAGTCAGGGTTTCGATCGTCGTGAAGGTCTTCGATGCGATCACGAACAGCGTCGTTTCCGGATCCAGTTTCTTCAGGGTCTGGATGATCTGGGCACCATCGACGTTCGAGACGAAGTGCATGGAGAGGCGCTCGTGGCCGTAGGGCTTGAGCGCTTCGCAGACCATCAGCGGACCCAGATCGGAGCCGCCGATGCCGATATTGACGATGTCGGTGATCGCGCGGCCGGTGCGGCCCTTCCACTCTCCGCTGCGGACCTTGTCGGCGAACGCGAACATCCGGGTCAGCACGGCATTGACGTCGGGCATCACGTCGTGACCGTCGACGAGGACCGGGGTGTTCGCCCGGTTGCGCAGCGCGACGTGCAGCACGGCGCGATCTTCGGTGTTGTTGATCTTCTCACCGGCGAACATCGCGTCTATCCGGGCCTTGACGCCAGTGTCGACAGCCAGCTGCTGCAGCAGTGCGAGCGTCTCATTGTCGATGCGGTTCTTCGAATAGTCGAGCTCGATGCCGGCCGCGTCGGCGACATAGCGTTCGGCTCGGGCGGGATCCTGCGCGAAGACTTCGCGCAGGTGAAGCGAAGACCACTTCTCAGCCTGGGCGGCGAGTGCTGCCCAAGCGGGGGATTGTGCGGGGTTCATCGGTGACTCCTTTATTATCGATTCAGGGGGGGCTGGGCCAGTGCGCGATCAAGCGCCTCGGCGGCTCCGACCAGAGCCGGATAGGCCGAGTGGATCACATAAACCGGGACGGTCGCGAGGTAGTCACGGAAGCGTCCCTTGGCCTCGAAGCGTTCGCGGAAAGGCGTGCGGGCGAAAAGCTCACCGAAGCGCGGCACGATTCCGCCGCCGATGAATACGCCGCCCTTGGCTCCCAGCGTCAGTGCGAGGTTGCCCGCGATTGTGCCGAGCAGCGCGCAGAACATATTGATCGAGTCCAAGGCGAGCGAATCTTTTCCGCTCAGCGCGCCGTCGGTGATCGCTGGCGCGCCGAGGCCCGGGGAGGGGAGACCGCGCACCGCTGCCAGCGCTTCGTGAAGCGTGACGAGGCCGGGGCCGGAGATCAGCCGTTCGGCCGAGACGTGCGGATAGTGCTTGCCCACTTCGGCGATCACCGCGGCCTCTTCGGCCGTCGTGGCTGCGACTGTGGCGTGGCCGCCTTCGCCCGAGAGCGGGATGTAGCCGGTGGGCGAAGGGACGAGACCGGAGACGCCCAGACCCGTTCCCGGGCCGATCACGCCGATGCAGCCGCCTTTTTCCGCCTGGGTGCCGCCGATCTGGTCCAGCTCGTCCGCCGGCAGGTGGGGCAAGGACAGCGCCAGAGCTGTGAAGTCGTTGACGAAGACGAGGTGGGTGAAGCCCAGAGTCTTGCGCACCGCATCGATCGAGAAGGCCCAGGTGTGATTGGTCATCCGGATCCGGTCGCCGTCGATCGGGTTCGCGATGCCGATGCCGCCCGAGACCGGCCTGTCTCCGCCCACCTCTTTCAGATAGGCCTCGATCGCTTCGGCCGGACCTTCATACAGCGCGCCCGACAAGGTGCGGACGTCTTCGAGTGGACCACCCTGGCTGCGGATCAGGGCAAAGCGGGCATTCGTACCTCCGATATCGCCGAGCAGGCGGGGGTAGGTAGGAGCGGCTGGCATGGCTGGGAACCTCGGTTCGGTTGTGAGATGAGCCGGGCGCGGCGCCCGGATCCGTTTGCCCGTGCTGCTACAGATGTAACAGAGCCGCGGGCGACAAGGTCAAAAGTATACGAAGTAAAACTACAGAAGTCCAAGCTCAGCGGTGAACGAAGCGCGGGGCTTCGAGAAAAAGCAAGATAGTTTTTTTTGATGTAGTTGCGAGAAAGCAACATCATGAAACGGTTGTTCTGTGTGTATGTTGCTTGAAAATCAATGACTTACGAAAAAGCGTGGGGGTTTTTGCACGGAAGGGATCAATAACTTGTATTGCCCTATCAGGCTTTCCTTGTCTTTGGTTTGTAGGATTACTACAATCCGCCTCAAGTCGTAAGGCGACGAGACAGTTGCTTACAGAGCAGCGATCTGCTGGGGCTTACGACAGACTGGTTTTCTGAAACCGATACGGGAAGATCGATGAATCTGAAAGATGTCCTGCGCATGGGGCCGGTGATGCCGGTGATCGTGATTCACGATCTCGCACACGCCAAGCCTCTGGCAAAAGCCCTGTTCAAGGGCGGGATCAAGGTCTTCGAAGTGACGCTGCGCACCGATGTCGCGCTCGACGCGATCCGGATCATGCGCGATGCGGTTCCCGAGGCCATCGTCGGCGCGGGGACAGTCACCGGTCCGGATGAACTCGAAGCGGCGCTGGGCGCCGGCGCGATGTTCGCGGTGACACCGGGGCTGACCCGTGAGCTCGCTGAATCGGCGACCGGCCCGGCTCTGCCGCTGCTGCCTGGAGTCATGACCCCGGGAGAGCTGATGGCGGCCCGTGATCTCGGTTTCGATGCATTGAAGCTTTTCCCCGCTCGCGAGGCGGGCGGCGTCGGCATGTTGAGGGCGATGGCCGGGCCTTTCCCCGACGTGCTGTTCTGCCCGACCGGAGGTGTCACGCTGGAGACCGCGCCGAGCTATCTGGAGCTGCCGAACGTGGCCTGCGTCGGAGGAACCTGGCTGGCACCGGCCGACCGGATGGAGGCGGAGGATTGGGATGGAATTACGCGGCTTGCCGAGCAGGCGAGCGCGTTGAGAGTGAAGTAGTTGTCAGGCAGGAGGTGGACGCGCCCCGGATTCTTATGAGGGCGCGCCGCGGGTGGTAACGCGTATCGATGTTTTTTGTAAGGGCGGCCCAGGCCGCTATTGATAACCACAGGAGAGGTGACATATGAAAATCAAGCTCAGCGCAATCGCTGCCGCCGTCGCGGCTGCCACGCTGTCCATGGCTGCCGATGCGGCCACGATCGACTTCCATGGCTATGCGCGTAGCGGTATCGGCTCGTCCACGAAGGGCGGCTCGATGGTTTGCTACAACCTCGGCCCGGCGAACATGGGGCACTTCCGTCTCGGCAACGAGTGCGATACCTACCTCGAACTGCAGTTCGATTCGACCCTGGCTGAAAAGGCCGGTTCGCAGTTCAAGTTCCACACGATGCTGGCCGAAGGCACTCAGCAGACCAGCGACTGGGAAGAAACCTCGCCGGCCCTGCGTCAGCTCTGGGGTGAAGCGACCAACGTCGGTTCCGGTCCTCTTGCCAACGCCAGCCTGTGGGCCGGTAAGCGCTACTACAAGCGCCAAGACATCCACATGCTCGACATGTTCTACAACGAAGTTGCCGGTCCGGGTGCTGGTATCGAAGGCGTCGACGTCGGCGGAGTGGCCAAGTTCTCGTTCGCTTTGATGACCAAGTCGGAAGTGAACTGGCAGCGCGGTACGGCCAGCTATGCGCCGGACTATGCCAACACCGGTTCGAACGCGAACCGCAACTTCGACCTGCGCCTGGAAGGTCTCGCGCTGGGCGATAACTTCGGCTCGGCCGACTTCATCGCGAACATCATCTCGCAGAACAACCGCGCCAACTCTTCCGGCGTGGAACGCGACAACGAAGGTGGCTACGCGCTGACCGCTCAGCACACGATTGGCGTTCTCGGTGGCTTCAACCGCGCCGTGCTGCAGTATGCGAAGGACGGTGCGAACCTGAACGGTTCGGCTCGCATCCAGGGCTGGGATTACCCGGGTTGGACCTCGACGGCCGACTATAAGGGCTATCGCTTCCTTGATCACCTGGTCTTCGACTTCGGTGCGATCAACGGTTCGGCTGTCGTCGGCTACCAGGATGAGAAGTCGGATGCGGCCAACATCGACAACAAGACCTGGACCCTCGGCGTTCGCCCCTGGTACCACTTCAACGACCTGTACTCGGTTGGCACTGAAATCGGTCACGTTCAGGTCAAGCCGAAGAATGGCGAAACTGCCAAGCTGAACAAGGTCACGCTGGCCGCCCAGATCGCTCCCGGAAAGGGCTTCTGGACCCGTCCTTCGCTGCGCGCCTACTACACGTATGCCAAGTGGAACGACGCGGCGAACTCCGGTTCGAACATCTGGAATGCTGGCATGGGCAACGTTGCCTGTACCGGTCGTGACTGCGGCGTGTCGATCGATTCGACCGACATCAAGGGCAAGACCAGCGGCAGCACCTACGGTGTCCAGATGGAAGCCTGGTGGTAAGAGTTGTTCGGCTCGGTTGAGCTGATCTGAGCTGTACCGCTCCCCGGAGTCCGCTCCGGGGAGTTTTCCTGAATACGAAGCGGATGCGTGAAGCATCCAGGGCCCGCGCAGTGCGCGGATCGGGTTCGCGTTGCGAACCCCAGCAAGCGGAGAAGAAGTTTCATGGCTGGTCTGGTACTCAAGGGCATCAAGAAGTCGTTCGGCGAAGTCCAAACGCTCCACGGCATTGATCTCGAGATCAAGGACGGGGAGTTCGTGGTGTTCGTCGGTCCGTCCGGCTGTGGCAAGTCGACTCTGCTCCGTTCGATCGCCGGTCTCGAAGACATCACGGCGGGAGACCTTTTCATCGGGGGCAAGCGCGTCAATGACGAGCCTCCGTCCAAGCGCGGTGTGGCGATGGTGTTCCAGAGCTACGCGCTCTATCCGCACATGAGCGTGCGCGAGAACATGGCTTTTGCGCTGAAGTTGGCGGGCGCCTCGAAGGAAGAGACGGCCGAAGCGGTCGACCGCGCGGCGAAGATCCTGCAGATCGAACCGCTGCTCGAACGCAAACCCAAGGCTCTGTCCGGTGGTCAGCGTCAGCGCGTCGCGATCGGTCGCGCGATCGTTCGCAAACCCGAAGTTTTCCTGTTCGACGAACCGCTCTCGAACCTCGATGCCGCGCTGCGCGTGCAGATGCGCGTCGAGCTCTCGAAGCTGCACGGCGAACTCAAGTCGACGATGGTCTATGTGACCCACGACCAGGTGGAAGCGATGACGCTCGCCAACCGGATCGTGGTTCTTTCCGCTGGGCGCATCGAGCAGGTTGGCGCGCCGCTGGAACTCTATAACCGTCCGGCCAACCTGTTCGTTGCCGGCTTCATCGGCTCGCCGAAGATGAACTTCGTCTCCGGCACGCTGGTCAGCGCCGAAGAGAAATTCGCGCAGGTCAAGCTCAAGGGCGGCGCGGTCGTCAAGGCAGCGGTCGATGCCCGCGACATCAAACCGGGCGAAGCCGTCACGTTTGGTGTGCGTCCCGAACACATCACTGTCGATGTCGAACCGGGTGACAGCACGATGGCCGGCCGCGTCCAGGTCGTCGAACGCCTCGGCGACACGACCTATGTCTATATGGAAGTCGCCGGTTGCGATGTTCCGTTTGTCGTCCGGGCTCCGGGCGAGAAGACGGCCAAGATCGGCGAGAACATCGTTGTCGGCATGCCTGCCGCGCGGTGTTATGTGTTTGCTCAGGATGGGAAGGCCTGCCCGGTGACCTGGTAACAGGCCAGCAAGACAATAAAAGAGCGGTATAGAAAATCTTCCTTCGGCGTCATGCGTAAGAATGAAGTGTCGACCGCGCGCCTGCCCAGGGCAGAGCGAGTGGCCTGGCGATCATGGGGTGGACCAATACAAGGAGATGAAGTATGCAAGTTGGTAATCAAGTGAAGCTGTTTGCCGCCTCGGCGGTGATCGCTCTGTCGGGCGTCATGAGCGCTCCGGTGCAGGCTGCGGAACACGGCAAGCTGCTGATCTGGATCAACGGCGACAAGTGCTACAACGGCTGGGCTAAGGTTGGTCAGGAGTTCACGAAGAAGACCGGCGTTTCCGTCGCTGTCGAACACCCTGAAGACGCTCCGGGCAAGTTCCAGCAAGCCGCTGCTGCCGGCAAGGGTCCTGACATCTGGATCTGGGCGCACGACCGTATCGGCGAATGGATCGCCGGTGGCCTGCTGCAACCGCTGACCCCGAGCAAGAAGGCGAAAGCCGCGATCGACAACCTGGGCTGGTCCGCCTTCTCGGTCGGTGGCAAGACCTGGGGCTATCCGCTCGCGATCGAAGCTGTCCACCTGATCTACAACAAGGATCTGGTCAAGACTGCTCCGAAGTCCTTCGACGAAATCATCGCCCTGGACAAGAAGCTGTCCGCCCAAGGCAAGAAGGCCATCCTGTGGGACTACACCAACACCTACTTCACCTGGCCTCTGCTGGCTGCCAATGGCGGCTATGCGTTCAAGCTCAAGGCTGACGGCACCTACGACGCGAACGACACCGGCGTGAACAACAAGGGTGCGATTCAAGGCGCGACGCTGCTGGCCAACATGATCAAGAACGGCCAGATGCCCAAGGGCGCGTCCTACGCCGACATGGAAGCCGGTGTGAACCAGGGCAAGATCGCGATGATGATCAACGGACCGTGGGCCTGGGACAACCTGAAGAAGTCCAAGATCAACTTCGGTACTGCTCCGATTCCCAAGATCGGCAACAAGGCGGGCGCTCCGTTCGTCGGTGTGATCGGCGCGATGGTCAACAAGGCCAGCCCGAACAAGGAACTGGCGGTTGAATTCATCGAGAACTACATGCTGGCGCAAAAGGGTCTGAAGACCTGTAACGCCGATGTGGCGATGGGTGTGCCGGCAGACAAGGCCTTCTACAAGGAACTGTCCGCTGACGCGAACATCAAGGCGGTCATGGAATCGGCCAAGAACGGCAAGCCGATGCCGAACAACCCCGAGATGGGCCGCTTCTGGGCTTCGATGGCTTCCTCGCTGCAGAACATCACGCAGGGTCGCCAACAACCCAAGGAAGGTCTTGACGCCGCTGCCAAGCGCATCGTCAACAAGTAAGTCTGTAGCAAAGGCGGGCGCGCGTCGCCCGCCGAAGTCTGCCCGCGGCAACCATGCGTCCTGCGTGTGGTTGCCGTATGCGGTTCATAGCTGTTTTCAATCGGGTTTCCGCGACGTTTCTTCTCCCGCGCATTGCCGGACGTCCGTGGAGGCTCCCTTGTAGGGGAAGTGTCGTGATCGACCGTCTGACCAAATGGATAGGTCCGGCCTTGCTGGCGCTGGTGGCGCTCTCGGGCCTGTATCTGGTTTTTC